>JANPJL010000069.1:0-15691 GCA_031425495.1 Acidobacteriota bacterium | reverse complement strand
GGCGGAAGATTCACACCAAAAGCCTGGGTTGACGCAGGGATGGCGGCGAGAGAAGCAAAGAACAAGTTGGAGGAACAATCGTTCCTTCGAGCGGCCGTCGCAAATTTTCCGAATGCGGTCGAGGTCGCATCGGCCCAGTTCGACCTCGCATGGATCGAGCATGAGAGAGGGGATTATGCAGCTTCGGCGCGTATGCTCACCGAGCATCTCGCCCGCTACGCTCAGCGTGACACGACGAACCGGGGAAAGGCAGGCTATTGGGCGGCTCGTAATTCCGAACGCGCTGGCAAAACAGCCGAAGCGTGTGCATTGTACGAAGGCGTGAATTATCGATACTCGGCGAACTGGTATGGGTATCTTGCCCAGCAACGCCTCGCCGCGATGAGTTGTCCTGCTGGTGGTGGCCTTCCGGCCGATTCGCTCGCGGCCCGCGCCGTCGCCGCGCTCAAGACCATCACGGTCGCACCCGAAACATCGACCGCGAAAGCGCTTGCCCACGCGGATAAAAGCGCGGAGCTTAGTCTTGTCGGATTGTTCGACTGGGCGATCGACGAGCTTGAAGAAGCAAAAAAGTCGGCGCAGAATTCGCCGAAGATAAATCTCGCACTCGCCCGGCATTACCAGTTGAAGGGCGACAACGTTAACGCCCTACTAACTCTGGCGAAGAGCTACCCGGATTACTCGCAGATGTTTCCCGAAGAGATGGGGCGTGACGAATGGGCGATCTTCTATCCATTGTCGAACTGGAATGAGATCAAGCATTGGGCGTCCGCGCGGAGGCTCGACAAGTATCAGGTCGCCGGTTTGATCAGACAGGAATCTGTTTTTAATCCGCGAGCTGCTTCTCACGCGAATGCGTACGGGCTCATGCAATTGCTGGTTCCGACTGCACGGTCAATGGCGCGAAAATATGGTTCAGGCGTGTCAGTGACTTCGGACTCTCTCTATAATCCGCCGCTCAATATCGAACTGGGCACCGCCTACATGCGCGACCAGTACGACAAATTCGGACGGATCGAGTACGTCGCCGTCGCATACAACGCGGGCCCCGGCCGGGTAGGACCGTGGCGAGCGAGCTTGCCAATGGAGATCGACGAATTTGTCGAGGCGATTCCCTTCAAGGAAACGAAAGGTTATGTCCAGGGCGTGATCCGCAACTCCGCACAATATCGCCGGCTGTACGACGAGGCGGGCAATTTCAAAACGAATGTTGGAACACGCCCGGTCAGAGGAGCGATAGATTCGCAGCCAGCCGACCAACTCGCTGCGGAGTTTCCGGATGTCGTTGTAGAGGTTGATGGCGAGGATTAGGCGTGACTCCAAAGCCGGATTAACTTCCGTCCTGGAAATGACGTTGCGTAAAATCTTTGGCGGCGAAGCTGCCGAACGAATCTAGCCAGATGCGAAGCTTCTGGTACGGTTCGATAAACACGCTCGCCTATAGAGGGCGTGTCAAAACTTGTGGCGGCGAAGCTGCCACAAGAGCACAGCCAGATGCGGAGCTTCTGGAACGTGCAATGTAACTACTCCGCCCTGGAGGGGCGAGAGACCCACGTCTGCCGCACCTCCAGTGCGGAAATCATATTCGAGTTTTCCAGACGTTTCACGTCTGGCTGTGATCTTTCGGCGGCTTCGCCGCGGGCATTCGAGCTGTAACACGGCCTCCATCCGTGAGGAGCGGCCCCGCCTTACTTCACCGCGAACCTTAGTGGAGCGACCGTCGCCTGTGCTTCAGGGTTGTAATAATCGTAGACCACCGACGCCGGCGTCTGCGCGTTTATCCCGTAGCGCGGGCGGAATTTGAAATTGAATTTCGTTCCGCCTGCTTTCGACCACATATAGAGGACTATCCTGTCGGGGAGAATGTCGTATCGCGAAATACTCCAGTCAGCATCCATCGCCGCCTGTAGAGATTCACGGCTTACATCCGCACCCGGCGGCGTGCCGATCTCGGCAAGCAACATTCCATATCCACGATATCCAACCCGCTCGGCTGCTACCGAACACGACACTTCCTGCATTATCGCTCCATCGCTGCGATCACAGGTGTAATCGAGTGTCAGAGCACGGGACTGATTTACCGTCCGGCCCGCGGCGTCCGCTTCCTTCCAATCGATGTAGTGATTCGACACGATCTGCACCATCAGCGGTGAACGGTCCGAGCTTCGCAGCTCGACGACGTTTTTGTCCGCCGCGAGTTTTCCGTTTAAGTCTACGATGATCTGATCGAGCTTGTCGGGTGTGATCTCGATCGTTGTTACTGGCTGTCCATTGATCAGCACTTGCACCTGCTGTGTTGCGGCGCGATCGCTCGTCGCGAGCGAGGCTACAAATGTATCGAGCACGTTTATCGTCGTCTGCGTCGAATACCAGACGCCGTACCGATCCTTGTTTTTGAGCAGGAAGACCATCGCTTTCCCGACCAGATCGGAATTCGAATTCAACTTGAGGAAAAGCTGGGTCGCAAGCGCGGTGGTCTCAATGCGTCCCGTTGATCCCCACCCGTTAAAGGCGGTGTTCGATTCGAGATTCCAATACGCGGCTCCGGCTTCGTCCTTTGCAAGCGTGGTGAGCTTGCTGGCGACGGTCCGTGCGAGAGCTTCATCTCCGGCATCGAACGCCGCGAGACCTAAAAGCGAAAGCGAGTACGGATCGTCCAACGTCGCGTTTCGTGTCTTTAGATATACCAGGGCCTTAGTCAACGAATCGCCCTTGCCATTGTCTGCCGACGCACCAGTACCCGACGCTTTCAATTTTGCGAGCACTCTCGCTACATACGTCGTAGTCGACATCGCACGCTTTTCGTCCTCGACGCTTTCCCAGTTGTACTTCTTGTTCCAGCTGCCATCCGCACGCTGCTGCCGGATGAGCCAGCCCTCGGCTCGTTTGACGACCTCGGGATCCACCGTAATGATTCGCGATGCATCAGCCAGAAATCGCAATGCGTATGCGGTGAGTGCAAAGTCTGCCGAGTCTTTCCCGCCCCAATATGAGAACCCGCCATCCGCGACCTGGTAGCCGAGCAGTCGTTCGTAGCCGCTCTGCAAAAACTTGCGGGCTTTTCGCTCGACCGTTTCAGATATTCGACGCGATTTTGCGTCACTCTCCCCCGCGAACTTCAGGATCATAAGATTTGGATAAGTCGATGAGATCGTTTGCTCGCCGCAGCCATAGGGCCGGCGCAACAAGCCTTCGATCGATTCGGCCACGTGGGCCATCAAGTTCGGATAGATCTTCAGCTCGGCCGAGCGTGTATTCGGTAGAGCGTTGGATGGAAAATTCACATCGAACCTCTCGGCACCTGTGAAATATCTCGACTCGGTCCCGACGATCTCGCGACCGTCCGGCCGCACTGTGACCGGTCGTTCGATCGCATCCGAGTCCGTCTCCGCCATCGCCGTGACCCGCTGTCTCGCTTCTTTAGCGGGCGTGATCGCCTTGAAACCGAATACCGCATTTTCCGTTTCGCCTGCGCCGACAGCGACCTGTTTTGTCTCGCCATCCAGAAAGCTAAACCAATCCGCCGGTGCCATCGTTACCTTTACGTTTTGTTTTTTCTCGGTGTAATTGCGTACCTGTGTCGGCAAGAATATTTCGTCGCCGAGGGTCAGGAATTTCGGCGGATCAAGATCGACAAAGAAAGACTGGAACGCGGTCACTTCCTTCTCACCGAATCCGACCTTGCCGTCTTTCGTCGAAGCGATCGTATACATTTTCCATGTCGTGATGTTGTCCGCCATCCGGAACTTTACCTGCGCCCGACCGCTCGCATCGGTCACAATTTCCGGTTGCCAGAGAAGCGTCTCGGGAAAATATTCGCGGAGCCTCGGAGTTGATGTTTGCTGGTCAGTGGTGCTGTCCTCGTTCACGCCCGACTTCGCGACCCCTGGCTGTAAAGCCACCAGGCCGAGAACACTTCTGGCTTGAACCGGAAGCTGCGTCATGTGCATCGTCGTTATTGTCGAACCGGTCGTATTTGTCGTTTGCATAACGTCCACGCTCGACGACATGACGGACACAGTTTCGCTAACAGCTCCGGGCTCGATCGTGATGTCAATCGTTGTAGTACTGCGTTCAGTGACCACAACATTCTCTACCAGAGTTGTTTTGAAGCCCGGCGAGTCCACCCTTACCGAATACGTTCCCGAAGCGAGATTCGCGAATAAATAACTTCCGACGTCGTCCGAAGTCGTGGAGCGTGCCTGATTCAATAAAGGATTAGAGACTGACACTGTCGCACCCGCAACGACGGCTCCGTTCGGATCCGTCACCGTCCCCGTGATCATCCCTGCACCCGCAGCGTAGCTGACCGTTTTCATCGCCATCGCTTTTGTCTTCGGATCGTCCTTAGAACGTTCCGATAGTACGTGAACGACCTGAGTAAGTGTTATGTCGTCATACGTACCTAGTTTCCCGTCCCGACCGACGCCAAGGATCGTGAACTGAATCACCTCTTGCGTTACGGGCGTGACGCGGCTCCGCTCGACCCGCCGTTTATCGGTGAAGTTTTGTACCGTTTCAACCGTAACCTTGTCCCAGAACCGCGAGCGCTGCTCGACCTTGACGTAAACGTGATTCCCGTTGCCGTCGCGGTAATCGCTAAGATCGACCCCTGTCGCCTTGAGCGTCGCGTTGAACTCGGCTTCGCTCATCGGTGCACGCTTCAGTGCAGACTGGATTGCGGAAATTCGCTTTTCGACGCTAGAGAAAAAATCGATTCGGCTGGTCCAGACGTAAAAATCGTCGTTGCCCCAGTCGTTTATCTCGAAGTTGCCATCCCGTCCCGCACTTCGAATACGCAGCTGAAGGTAACGGCCATCACCATCGACGACGACCTTGTATGGCCGGCCATATCGGTCGATCAATTCACGGACTCCGAGCTCAGCGAAAAGCGTCCGCTCATCGCGTATAACCTTGCCCGTCGTCGCGTGATAGTTGTTTATCGCCGTATCGATCGCACGGCCCATTGGAGTGAAGTAATCGAACCCGGTCGTGTACGCAGTGAAATCATCGCGTGTCCCGGGCAGCTTGTCCGGGCCGAGAGTTGTGATCGTCACAATGTTGCGGGCTTTGTCGACCGAGAACTCCGCTATATATTCGCTTCCCCACGGATCTCGCATCGAAGCGAAATCCACTCCGCGATTATCCAGAATGTTTTTGAGACCAACGTCGTTCGTAGGATGCAATAGATTCTGTTGCTCGTATGCGAGCTTTAGTCCGGCGGCTATCGGCTCCATCTGCTTATTGATAGCGCTCGCGAAAACTGACTTCGCTTCGTCGTAATAGTGTTTGCTTCGAAAGATGTTGGGAGTGTAGTACTGATCCTGGAGAATTATCTCCGCAACAAGCTGCATCTCGTTGCTGATCGGTTTTGTAAGATCGAGTTCGTTTAGGTCCTTGACGTTCACATTGCCGAAAGAGTTTCCAAAGCCCAAGAAGCCGCCCAAATTCCGAAACATTCCATTACCGAAATCTGAGTCCGTCCGGGCGCGTTCCTCGACCGCTTTATCGAACACGACGACGCCGAGCGCACTCTCTACTGCCTTACCGACAACATCGAGAATGCCGAAACGCACCGTAGCTTCCTCGTTGGGTTTGTACAACGCTTTATCAAAAGTCGCGTCGACATTGATCCCTTGTTTCGAAGGAAATATCACACCCGATATCGAACGGATGGTTTCGTCCTCGTCCGCCGGATCTTCGATAAATGCGGAGAGCTTCAACTCTCCTCTAAACTTTTCGCGATACGGTATCTTGATGTCCGCCTTTCCGGCAGTGAGCGTGACAAATCGCGAATCGATCACCGACCATCCTCGGACGACATCCACGAATACTGTCCCGGTCTGGACTGATGACTCGATACGAACGTTCATCGTTTCGCCGGGTTTGTATATGGTCTTATCCGTAGTTGCTCGAATTTCGTGCTCGGATCCGCGAAAGTAGACTCCGCGATCGTAACTACCGCGGCGGCCATTCGAATCTCTAGCGATCAACCGAAAATCGAGATGGCGGCCGGACGCAACCGCCTTTGGCTTTTGCATCAATATTTCGCCTGCGCCGAAAGAGTTTGTCTTTGTGCGCCCGACGGCGACGAACTTTTCTTCCCCACTCACACTTGCACTGATCTCGATGTCGCACGCCGCCGGTGTTCCATCTGCGTAGAACGTCGAAACATAACCGTTCATCGGGATCTGCGAACTGCCGAGGTTGTCCTGTCCGATCAGATAGATGTGGATGGGGTCACGCGTAACGCGGATCTCGAAGCGGCGCTGCTCGGTGCGGTTGGTCGAGAGATCCGTAACGTACGCCGCAAACTTCAGGTCTTCGTATTTGTCCGACTCGTTGCCATTCAGCTCGTTGTGCGTGTCCGTCAGATCGAATCGCGCCGTGAACTTTCCGTCCACGCCGATCTCGCCTTCTCGAACTTCGCCCTCGCTGATGTCGTATTTCTGTTCCTTCCAATTCCATTCCCGGCTGTTCTCTTCTACGACGCGAACCTTGCCCTTTGTCACCGGCTTGCCGAACAGATAGTCGGCGCGGACATCGATCTCGGCTTCTTTGTCTTCCGGCAGATAATAAGGTTTTGACGACTTTGCCTGGACAGCGAAGTTGGGAAGGTCGTATCGCGAAACCTTCACCCGGTGCGTGCCGATCTCATCACCTTCGCCGTCGCGGATCTCGATCCGATACTCGCCCAGCTTCGCGTTGGTCGGGATCCGCCACGTGAACGATGCGACTCCGTATGCCGACGAGACGACCTTCTCGCGATAAAGAAGCGTGCCGTCATCA
Organism: Acidobacteriota bacterium; assembly: GCA_031425495.1. GTDB lineage: Bacteria > Acidobacteriota > Blastocatellia > Pyrinomonadales > Pyrinomonadaceae > OLB17. The sequence continues at coordinate 8,902 of JANPJL010000069.1, read as the reverse complement.
TCCTCGATGCGAAACTCTACTTCGGTTCCGCCGACGACGGTTCTCGCTTCGGAGCCTCGCAGCATGATGCCGCGTAAATTGAGTGCCTGTCCGGGTTGGTAGATCGGCTTGTCGGTCATCGACACGATCTGAATATCCTCGGGTGAGCTCTCAAGGTCCTCCTCCGCTCGGCGCACGAGGCCCGCTTTCTTGCCGGTCACGATCAACTCTCCATCGCCGTCCAAGCGTGCGTCCATCGGTATCGGAAAGTCGAAGACAGCAAAGCCATCGGCATCTGTTACAGCTTTAGCCGACAACTTTAGCTGCTCGTCGTCATCACCTTTCAGGTCAAGTTGGATGGTGGTCTCGACGTTGACGCCGGCCGCTGGAAGCTCGGCAAATGGATTGACCGCCCGAACACGAGTTCGGTATGACGTGCCCGACATGACGTTACCGGACGCGGTGATTCGAAGCTCGAAAAGGTCACGCAAAAGCTGCGAGAGCGAAACGATACCCGATGCTTCTCCGATCTTGTATCGAAGCCGGTACCAAGCGAGATCGTCGTTCGCGGTTTCCGTCAGCGTACCAAGAGGAAGACTGAATTGGACCACGTGCTCGCCGCGCTGGAGTCGTAACGCGTTTCTCGTCGTGCGTGCGATGACAACATTGTCGACGTCAAGCAGCTCGAGATCGGCGCTCACTGACGCCCGCTCGGGTGCAGTGATGGTGAGACGAAAGACGGCCTTTTCACCCTCTATCGAAACGACCGACGCGGTTTCATTCACGGTCTGTGCGATCGCAGTGACGGTGAAAATTAGATACACGAATATCAACAGGAGGAGAGACCCTCGCATGAGCGTTACCTCGAATTTTTATGGAATCTGTGCCTAGCTATCGCCTGTGATGCCGCGAGATTTCGTATTGGTTGTAAGCGCCATCTTTCTTATTCCGTGTGATCCGTGGTCCTCGCACGAGCCAAGACCACGGAACACACGGAATACACGTAACGAAGCCGGAAAAAGGGCGCCGGCAAACTCGAACTGCATCAGTAATAAGACCGGATGCATCTTCAAAATTGAGCTCTAGAGGAGCGGAATATTTGTAGAACCGAATGCATCTACAAAATCGAGCTCCAGAGGAGCGGAATGTTTGTAGAACCAGAGGAACAAACAGAATTCGAGCTCCGGAGGAGCGGTATGTTTGTAGAACCAGAGGAACACATGAATTCGAGCTCCATAGGAGCGGAATGTTTGTAGAACCGGACGCATCTACAAGATCTAGCTCCGGAGGAGCGGCAATAACCGCAATAGGTGCCGCTCCTCTGGAGCTCAGTTCGTTTTTCTCCACAACTGCTACAAACATTTCGCTCCTCTGGAGCTTGGATCTGTTCTCGCCAACAATTGCTAGAAACATTTCGCCCTCCGTAGCTCCTGTCCTTACTCGCCACAATTGCTACAAAATTTCGCCCTCCGTAGCTCCTGTCCTTACTCGCCAACAGTTGCTACAAACATTTCGCTCCTCTGTAGCCCAGATCCTTTCCCGACATCTGCTACAAACATTTCGCTCCTCTGGAGCTCTATTTGTTCCTCCGACAACTGCTACAAACATCTCGCTCCTCTGCAGCTCGGTCCTCGTGCGGAGATAACTGCAGCAAACATTTTGCTCCTCTGGAGCTCGGTCCCCATCCCGCGACAAGCCAAGACCCCGGAATGCACGGAATGAACCCGGAAAAAAGACGCGAGAACAATCTCTTAATTAGTGATCGGTCAAGGTGCTATAATTTCCTCCGTACACTCATACAATTCAATCCAACTGTTTCGCTGTAAGTGAGGTTTCAAATGACAAAGCTGAGCGTGAACCGAAAGCAGTACGAAGTCGATGCCGATCCAAATACACCGTTGCTGTGGGTGATTCGGGACGACATCGGGTTGACCGGGACGAAATTCGGATGCGGCGTCGCGCAATGCGGGGCCTGTACCATTCACGTGGGCGGCGAAGCGAAGCGATCGTGCGTGACACCGATGAAGGCCGCGGTCGGTAAAGAGATCACCACCATCGAGGGCATCTCACCGGACTCGACGCATGCTCTTCAGAAGGCATGGATAGCGGTTGATGTCCCGCAGTGCGGTTACTGCCAGTCGGGTCAGATCATGTCGGCCGCGATCTTGCTTCAGGAAAACAAGAAACCGACCGATGACGATATCGACAAAGCGATGTCCGGTGTCATCTGTCGATGCGGAACGTATAACCGCATTCGCGATGCGATCAAGATGGCCGTGATAAACGGCACCGGAGGCAAATAAGATGACCGAAAGAACTGAGATCGACAGACGCTCATTCTTGAAAGCAACCATCGTCGCCGGCGGGGCGTTGGTGATCGGTGCTAGCTTGCCGTTTCGCTCGCGTGCAGAAGAGCGTTTCAATTTGCCGGTCGAACCTGCCGCGAATTTTCAGCCTAATGCATTTATAAGGATCGCTCCTGACGGAAAAGTTACTGTTACCGTCGGACAGGCTGAGATGGGTCAGGGTGTGCTGACATCGCTTCCGATGATCGTTGCGGATGAACTCGAGGTTGATTGGAAGGATGTCACCTACGAACACGGCCCTCCGGGAAAAGAGTTTATCAACCCTGTACTGGGTGGTCAGATCACTGGCGGAAGCGCGAGTGTAAAAGGATTCTTCGATCCGCTGCGAAAGTCAGCGGCATCGGTGCGCGAGATGTTGATCGGCGCGGCCGCTGCTCAGTGGGGAGTAGCACCGGCAACATTGAGAGCACGCAACGGGGAGGTATTCGATCCGGCGTCTAAACGGACCGCAAAGTACGGAACACTTCTCGAAGCGGCGGCGAAGATCACTCCGCCTGCAGAACCCAAGCTTAAAGATCCGAAAGATTTCAAATATATCGGCAAGAGCATGAAGCGGCTCGACTCGCCTGAAAAGGTGAACGGCGCGGGCGTCTTCGGGATCGATGTAAAAGTGCCGGGTATGCTGACGGCGACCATACTGCGTCCACCGGTTATCGGCGGAAAGTTATCGGGCGTCGATGATGCTGCCGCCAAGGCCGTGAAGGGAGTTCGTAATGTCGTACGTTTGGAGAGTGGCGTCGCCGTCGTTGCCGACAATTACTGGGCCGCGAAGAAAGGACGCGACGCGTTGAAGGCGACCTGGGATGACGGCGCGATGAAAGGCGTTTCGAGTGCGGCGCTTTATCAGGCGAATGTCGATGCAGCAAAGAACGGAAAAGGTATCGAAGCGAAGAAGATCGGCGATGTAGCTGCCGCTACTTCCAAGGCGACGAAAACGATCGAGGCAGTTTATTACGCACCTTACCTCGCCCACGCCACGATGGAACCGATGAACGCGACGGCGGATGTTCGTGCGGATAGCTGTGAGGTGTGGAGCGGTATTCAAGCTCAGATGGTCGTCCAGGGACAAGTTGCGAAGCTTCTCGGGATCGCTCCCGAAAAGGTCAAAGTGAACAACACGCTACTAGGTGGAGGCTTTGGCCGACGCTTAGGCGATTATGTGATGGACGCGGTCCGACTTTCGAAAGAGGTCGGGAAACCTGTGAAGGTCGTCTGGACGCGCGAGGACGATATGCACGGCGACTTCTTTAGACCATCTGCATACAACGTCATGTCGGCCGGTATCGACTCGACCGGTAAGCCTGTCTTCTGGAAGCACCGGATCGTCAGTCCTTCGATCATGGAGAGTCTTGGCCCGGGACTGTTTGGCTTCTCGCCGCCGGCTGACAAGCTCGATGACACCGCAACCGAAGGTGCACACACGCTTCCCTACGAGATGCAGAATCTTTTTGTTGATTGGGTACCGGTCACACAAGGCGTTCCCGTGGGATTCTGGCGCTCGGTCGGCAGCTCGCACACTGCGTTCTCGACGGAGTGTTTTCTGGATGAACTCGCACAAGCGGCAGGAAAGGATCCACTCGCGTTTCGTCTGTCGCTGCTCGATAAACATCCGCGACATGCGGGAGTATTGAAACTTGCAGCCGAAAAGGCCGGTTGGAATAAACCACTGGCGAAAGGTATGGGACGTGGGGTTGCGGTTCACGAAAGTTTCGGCAGCTTTGTCGCCCAGGTCGCGGAGGTGTCGGTCGGAAAGGACGGAGCCGTCCGCGTGCATCGTGTAGTCTGTGCCGTCGACTGCGGTCAGGTCGTGAATCCCGACACAGTTAACGCTCAAATGGAAAGCGGCATCGTTTATGGACTAACGGCCGCTCTCTACGGCGAGATCACACTCAAGGGCGGCCGCGTCGAGCAGCAAAATTTTTACGATTACAAAATGCTGCGGATGAACGAAATGCCGAAAGTCGAGGTCCATATCGTCCCGAGTACCGAGAAGCACGGTGGCGTTGGCGAGCCTGGCACCCCGCCGATCGCACCGGCGGTCGTCAACGCGATCTTTGCGGTAACCGGAAAACGAATTCGAAGTCTGCCGATCAGGCGAGATGAACGTAGCTCGTAACGATTGTTGCGAACGAGTTTTCGGGAAGAAAGAGAACCACCCCGTCCGCCGAAGCGGCGTCCACCCCTCCTTCGGAAGGAGGGGAGCATGAAGGAAAGAGTTATGAAATCAACTACGGGTTTTTCAAAACGCAGGAGTCTAAAGTTGGCGATCATAGTCGCGGCCTTTCTTACGCTCGCCGGCTTTGCATGGTCCGATCAAGGAAATCGTCCCGAACGCGTTGAGGGTTCGACGTTAACAGAAGCCGATATCGCAACATCCCCCGATCCGGCGAAAGCGAGGGCGGCTTTTAACGAAGCGGCAAAAGTTTTCTTTTCTGCCCGATGTGCGAACTGCCATCCGGCAAGCGACACGCCGACGCAAGGCGATGCGATGGAACCGCACACGATGGCGGTGACCCGCGGAAAGGACGGTCACGGAGTTTACGGCCAGCGATGCACGACATGCCATCAAAACGAGAATCTTCCCGGCGAGCACATGCCCCCCGGCACGTCGAAGGATTGGCACATGCCGCCCGCGGATCAAAAGATGGTTTTTCAAGGTCTGACGAACGGCCAGCTTTGTCGCAACTTTAAGGACCCATCGAAGAATGGCGGTCACAAAACACTTGCCGGAGCAATGGAACATATTCAGAAAAAAGATCCGCTTGTAACATGGGCCTGGGATCCAGGTAATGGCCGAACGATTCCGCCGATGAGCTTCGACACATTTTCGGCGAAGGTTCAGGAGTGGGTCGATAACGGTGGAGCCTGTCCGGATTAGTTCGAACTGTGAAAATTTTATTTAGCGGCTTTGTTTCGATATCGTCACAGGCCGCATTTTTTTTCCGAAAGAGATGAAAGAGACCAAGGAAATTTTGGAAAGAGTTGGGGCGTTCGAATCGGATGAGCGCGCGATCCTGGCGACCGTCGTCGATGTCCAGGGATCGGGTTATCGCCTCCCGGGAGCACGTATGCTTATCCTCGAGAACGGCGATACATTCGGAATGGTGTCGGGCGGATGTCTTGAGGCGGATGTGCTTGAGAGAGCGAAAAAAGTTTTGGAGACTGAGATCCCCGAGGTTTTTACTTACGACACCACGAATGATGAAAACTCCGTCTTCAGTCTGAACATGGGCTGCCGCGGCGTGATCAGGATCCTGCTCGAACCTGTCGGGCCCGACAGCATTCTGCTATCGAACCTCAAAGGCTCTCGGGAGAATCGTGAGAACAGAACCGCAGCAACGCTGATCTCTTCGAAGAGTGACGTTCAGTTGGGTGGCCGCCTTTTTTACACGCGTCGGGACGGCTTCGTCTCCGAAAAACTTCCCTCTTCCGTGCAGACACTCGACTCGTTGCGAAACGAATGTACGCGCTTTCACGAGGCAGGGACCAATTATGGTTTTGGTAATTTCGAAACAGCGTCAGGTTCTTTTGAATTTGCGTTCGAGTCAATAAAGCCTACCGTGTCGCTGCTTTTGTTCGGTGCCGGAGCCGATGCGATACCGCTTGCCCGAAACGCGTCGGAACTAGGGTGGCAGGTAAGCGTTTTCGATCATCGGCCGATATATCTTACTAGCGAGCGATTTACCGGCGCCGACAGACTTGTTTTGTACGATCGCGAAAATCCGATCGAATCAGCAGCGAGCGATACGCGGACGGTAGCTGTCATCATGACGCACAACTACGAGCACGACGGTCTTATCCTTCCGCACCTATTGAGATCGAACGTCGCGTATATCGCAGCTCTCGGACCGAAACGGCGAACCGATCAACTGCTTGGCGAATTCGCCGCTAACGGCGAGACCTTTACCGAAGAACAACTGTCGCGGTTATATGCACCTGCCGGACTCGACATCGGCGCCGACACACCCGAAGCGATCGCCCTTTCGATCGTCGCCGAAATTCAAAGCGTCCTGAAGATGCGCGATGGCGGGCATCTTCGAGATAGAAAAGGCTCGATCTATGACCGGTGAACAGAATCTAAAGATCGGCGGGATCATATTGGCCGCGGGCGGATCTAGTCGTCTCGGCGAGCCAAAGCAATTTATAAAGCTCGCCGGCAAGTCTCTGCTCAGACGAGCCGCTGAGGCAATAACCGTCGCCGGTTGTAATCCGGTTACCTTGGTCGTCGGTGCGAATCGTGGAGAGACGGAAGCCGAGGTCGGAGATCTCGCCATAAATATTTGCTTCAATCATGACTGGCCCTCGGGTATGAGTTCATCGATCAGGATCGCACTTCGCGAGCTGCTATCGATCGACCCAAAGATCGATGCGATTGTAATCATGTTGTGCGATCAACCTTTCATCGATGCACACACGATCGGACTACTCGTCGCGAGATTCAAACAAACAAGCAAATCCATCGTCGCCGCCAGATACGCCGGAGTCGTCGGCGTTCCGGCGTTGTTCTCACGCGAGATGTTCGATGCACTTTCCAAACTCGACGGTGACAAGGGAGCTCGTGATCTGATCCGGGATCCGGACGCCGAAATTGAAACGATCGAGATAAAAGAGGCGGCCATCGACATCGACACCCGCGACGATGTCGAACGCTACGACATGCACTAGAGACAAGGGGGCAGATACGCACACGGTGCAAAAGCCCAAGCGTAAGCAAGGGCGATATGCTCAACACAGTGTGACGGCGGCGGCGCATCCACACGGTGCAAAAGCCCACGCGTAAGCAAGGGCGATATGCTCAACACAGTGTGACGACGCCCGCGCATCCACACGGTGAAAAAGCCCACGCGTAAGCAAGGGCGATATGCTCGACATTGGGCAACTCGTACCGGCCCTATTCTATCGGCGGTTCCCATTTCTCCATCCACTCCTCAAACGGAATCCAGCCTTGGCTGTATAGAACATAATCTATCGCGCCAAGGACATGCCGCGGTTTCCATAGATATCTGCAACTCTTACCTCGCGACCACACCTTTAACTCGGGTTTCACTAATCCCTCCTCACGAAGCTTCCGCGTTGCATACGCCTTGAACGCGTTTACTATGGGCTCCGGTTTGAGCTGTGCAGTCACAACCGCATGCGCATGGTTAGTTCGGGCAGTGACGGCGCAAAGAGAATAACCTCGGTTCTGACACACTTCACTTATTGCGCGTTCAACAGCTTGACGTTGAGGTCTGTTCAGAACGACTGGTGCCTGATTCATCTCGTCAGCCATTGCCTCTTGGAGAGGTACGTTAGGTTGGATCAATTTACTTTCTCGCGGTGATGCGCGACTCCGACCTACCGACCATCGAATATCACCGTGAAGCCAGGTACCGAAGGTTCGGAAGGTTAAAAGGTACGCAAGAGGAAATTCGTTTTCCTCGTAAAGTTCGAATCCGTATTCATCGAGCATGGGAGTGTCTCGCTATTTATCATTCGCTGCATGGGAACGTCGTTACCGTATGTTGAGCATATCGCCCTTGCTTACGCGTGGGCTTTTGCATGTTAGGCCTGCGCGGCATTCCGGTATTTGATCGATCGCATTTACAAGCGAGCGACAAGGTGCAAAAGCCTACGCGTAAGCAAGGGCGATATGCTCAATACCGGGTAATTGGGCCTCCTCGTAGAGTTCAAATCCGTATTCATCGAGCATGGGCAATTTATCAGGAGTTCGTATCGGTGCATGGGACCGACGTTACCCTGGGTTAAGCATATCGCCCTTGCTTACGCGTGGGCTTTTGCATCGTGTGGGAATCTCGTCCTCGTAGCCTACGTTGAGCATATCGCCCTTGCTTACGCGCGGGCTTTTGCATCGTATAATAGTCGCGCGCGGGGCTTTGCACCGAGCCGCAAACCCTCGGAAATTATAAATTCCGCAAAACCCAATCCGTCATCATTGTGTACCAATGTTTGACCTGTGCCGGATTTGAGATTCCGTGGCGCTGGGTCGGATAGATCATCAGGTCGAATTGTTTGTTTGCCTTCTGCAACTCGTAGGCGAGTTGCATTGTGTTCTGCATGTGAACGTTGTCGTCCATCCCGCCGTGTATCAGCAGCAGCTTGCCATTCAGATTTCCGGCGGCCTTGATGACGGATGTCCGGGCAAATCCTTCCGGATTATTTTTCGGCTGGAGCATATAACGCTCGGTGTAGATCGAATCGTAAAGCCGCCAGTCGCCAACCGTCCCGCCGGCGATGCCTGCTTTGAAAACTTTGCTGTGAGTAAGGGCATAGCTCGTCATCATTCCGCCGAAGCTCCATCCCCAGATACCGATCCGGTTGCCGTCGACGTAGGGGAGCGACTTGAGATAGCTCACGCCGTCCTCGATGTCCTGCAGCTCCAGCACCATGAAGTTCTTGTAGCCAGGCCAGACCGATTCCTCACCCTTGCCGCTCGCCGTGCGGTTGTCGCAGATCCAGATGATGTAGCCTTTCTGCGCCATCATGTGGTGCCACATTCCCCGCGATCCGCCCCAGCGGTCGGCGACCGAAGGCGCATGCGGTCCGGCGTAGGTGTA
>JANPJL010000068.1:0-36958 GCA_031425495.1 Acidobacteriota bacterium | reverse complement strand
TTCCGGCACCAGATATTGCCGCTGCAAGCTACCGACAAGCCCATCAGGCAGCTCGTCTTCGAGATCCTTGCTTACCTGAGTAAAATACTTTCTATCATCAACCGCCACGAATAGAAGAGCGCTCGGATTGTCGCCCTCTTTTGCACCGATACCCCATCCACGTGCGACTGCCAACGAATAATCAAAGATCGGTCGCTCGCCAGTAGTTCTGACCACAGCAACCGCGATCTCGATCGGCGGGCTGGTTTTCGTTTTTAGCTCGCGAAGCCGCGATTCGATCTGACTCTTGACCGATTCGTCGAGAACACCTGCAAAGTCGTTCACCATACCCGTCGGTGCGGGGAGCGGAGAAACATTCTGTGACCAAGGCGTCGTCGATTCCTGCGCAGCGATGCCCAGCACGGCCATGGACAGGATCAGGCACGCGGTAAAGGTTCTAAGCGATGGCAGTAAAATACGTTTCACTTGTTTCACAAGATTGTGACAAATCCTGAAACAATACGAAAGGGTAGAAAATTTGTTCCTGGTATGTGGCGGCTAGCTCAAATCCGGTCTGCGCTGACGACCTTTGCACGGAAGACACGCATGATGCGCCGCGTCGTTGGATGATTCGCTGCGAAAGCCTGCATCTCTTCCTGAGTTGCGTTTTCGGGTAATGGCGTCGTATCGGAGTTTGTTTCGTCTTCTTCAAAAACGGGTGGAGTATAGACGTGGCTTAGGGCCGGAGCAGCTGCAGCGGAAGAGCCGTTCGAGGATGTAGAGGCCGCCGCCGGAACTGAAGCTTTGTTCAGTAAGGTCTCAATGATGGCTGTCGCATTCGCGATCGGATAAAGGTCGTCTCCACCTGCGGCAAGTTTCCTGTCGTATGCCCCGTCGAGCCAAGTGTCATCGACATGCTCGAGCGCTTCGGCGTCCATGGGGGCCAGCTTTACCGGCATGTTATCGAGAAAACCAAGGTCCAGGAAAGGCCTCCGGTCGGTATCCACAGCCTCAGACCGTGCACGTTCGAAATGGGTTTCCGGGTCAACAGTTGCGGGTTCTGTAACGGGTGGCGGGGCCTTTTCAGGAATGGCCGGCTCGGAAACTAGAGTTTTTTTTTCCGGGGCAGTGGCGGCGATAGCGTCAGACTGTGGCGACTCCGTTGCGCCAGTGAGACTTTTCTCAAGCCGGCCGAGTCGCTCCAACAGATCTTCAAGCGGTACGACGCGACGAAGCTCGATCAGCTTGACCAGTCCCGTTTCCAGGACATATCTCGGCTGCATCGCCTCCTTAAGATTTGTTTCGGTTTCGGCGAGCGAGTTGAAGAATCGAAGAAAGTCGGCCTGCACGAATCGATCCCCGTACTCCTTCATTTCTACTGCCGTCAGCATCGAACTCTCCACGAGCGAAGAATCACCGTCCGAAACTTTAAAAACCAATAGATCGCGAAAGACGGCAAGAAGGTCGCGGCAAAAATTCCGCATGTCCTGGCCACGCGACACAAGATCTGCAACTACTTCGAGAGCAAGCTTAGGAGATCTGTCGCTGATCGCGTCGACCACTCGACGAAGCATTTCGGCACTGGCGATACCCAAAGCACTCGACACATCCGAGACAGATATCTTGTCGCCGGAAAAACTGATCACTTGATCGAAATTAGACTGCGCGTCACGCATCGAGCCCATACCCGATCTCGCGATCTCGCGCAGGGCTCCGTCATCGATATCAACGCTTTCCGCCTTTGCGATCAACTTCAAGCGGTCGAAGATCTTTTGCAACGCAATCGTCCGGAAATCGAATTCCTGACATCGCGATCGTATTGTCTCGGGTACCTTGTGAAGCTCGGTGGTCGCGAGGACGAAGACGACATTTGCCGGGGGCTCTTCGAGCGTCTTTAGTAAAGCGTTGAACGCAGGTTTCGAAAGCTGATGCACCTCGTCGATGATGAACGCCTTATATCGATCTCGGACCGGATTGATGTTGATGTTTTCGAGTATCGTTTCCCGTACGTCGCCGATCCCAGTGTGCGACGCGGCGTCGATCTCGAGGACATCCATCGAACGACTCTCGGATATTTCCATGCACGAAGCACAAGCGCTCGGGTCGTCCGAGCGACACGGATCCAGGTTTGGCTTATCCGTTTTATGACAGTTAAGGGCTTTCGTGAGAAGGCGTGCAGTTGTCGTTTTTCCTACCCCGCGAGCCCCGGAAAATAGGTAAGCGTGGTGAAGGCGCTCGTGGGAAAGAGCGTTTAGGAGCGTCTGAGTTATATGCTCCTGACCGGTGACCTCGGCAAAGGTCTGCGGTCTCCATTTTCTGGCAATCACTAGGTAAGACATTTACGGTAAGGATAAAGGAGAAAGGCGAAAGGATAAAGTCCGGAAAGAGTCTCACCCTTTCTACGTTATCCTTTCGCCTTTCTCCCTCAAACTGGCGGCTTCAGGCTTAACCGCAACACAGGCTGAAATTGCTACCGTTGCTCGATTCCTCGCCTAGCGGAGTTCACAACTCAAACCTTGTGCGGAGCCTGAAGCCATATTTCGATTTGGGATTTGGGAATGCGGATTTGGGATTGCCGAGATCTATACTCCGACAAATCCCAAATCCGAAATCCCAATTCCCAAATCGAGATGGCGGAAAGGGTGGGATTCGAACCCACGGAACCCTTTTGAGGTTCACAGCATTTCCAATGCTGCCAGTTCAACCACTCCTGCACCTTTCCGCATATTCAGAGTAAAGAAACAAGCTAAAGCTTGCACTCTGAACGGTTGATCTAACTTTCAATTACCTCAACGACTCGGGTTGAAGCCTCTTCACCGACGATCGGTTCCTGTGGCGGGACTTGATCGTCGCCGGCCAGCCAGGAGTAAAAGAACCCCGCCATCAACGCTCCAAGTATCGGAGCCACCCAGAACAACCATAACTGCTGAATGGCCCAAGTGCCAGCGAAGAGAGCCGGACCTGTGCTCCGGGCCGGGTTAACCGACGTGTTTGTTATCGGTATCGTGATCAGATGGATCAGCGTCAAAGCGAGGCCGATCGCGATCGGAGCAAAGCCCTTCGGGGCCCGACCGTGGGTCGCACCCATGATCACGATCAAGAAGAAGAACGTCATCACGACCTCCGCGACGAAGGCTGCGAGAACGCTGTATCCTCCCGGCGATCCGGCCGTGTCGCCGAAACCGTTCGCAGCGAAACCTCCGCTCAAGCTAAAGCCGGCCTTCTCGCGAGCGATGATAAAAATTATCGCTGCACCCGCGATCCCTCCGAGAACCTGCGCGACCACGTAAGGAAGCAATTCACCGGCAGGGAATCGCTTGCCCGCCCAAAGGCCGAAGGAAACAGCCGGGTTGAAGTGGGCTCCGGAGATATGCCCAAGAGCGTAAGCACCGGTCAAGACCGTAAGACCGAACGCAAGCGAGACACCCACGAAACCAATTCCGGTACCGGGATATTTCGTGGCCAAGACTGCCGCACCGCAACCACCCAGTACAAGCCAAAGCGTTCCAATAAACTCTGCCGTCAACCTCTTACTCAAAGGCATATAGCAAATTCCTCCAGGTTTTGATCAAAAGACTTTATAAGAACGGGTGTGAAACAATCAATGAATTATCAAACAGCTAAACCGATCCGATCTAGCGACTGCGATTCCGGACGAGTAAATCCAAAATCCAAAATCCGAAATCCCAAATGGAAATGGCGGAGAGGGTGGGATTCGAACCCACGGTACCCGTTAAGGTACAGCAATTTTCGAGACTGCCCGATTCAACCACTCTCGCACCTCTCCGCGAAGCGTTAATAATAAAGGGTCGGACTCAAAAATATCAAGCGAGCCTGGATCTCGCATCCGCCGCAGTTTTAGCTCCCGAACGATCAAGCCGTCTCAGCTTCGTTCTCTTAGTCCGTGTAGTCCTTGTATTCCGTGGTCCATGGTTTTGGATTTGACCACGGAATACACGGAGTACACGGAACGAAGAAAAGAGTGAAGAAAAGATGAAGACAAGAGAAGATGAAGACAAGAGAAGAATGACCATCACCAAACGTTCGACACAGTCTGTCGCCCACTTTATCGGTATCAGAGCTAATCCTACCTTCGCTCGCGAAAGAAGCTCTGCACGAGTTGGCGACACTCGTCAGCCAAAACTCCCGATGCGATCTCTATCCGGTGATTCAACGCTTCACTATCACACAAGCGAAATACTGTCTCGACTGCCCCGAACCGCTCATCTCTCGCGCCGAATACGAGACGCTTCACGCGTGAATTGACGAGAGCTCCGGCGCACATCACGCATGGTTCTATCGTCGTGTAGACCGTGGTTCCGGTCAGTCGATAATTGTTCAGAAGCGATGCGGCCTGTCTGAGCACCAGAACTTCGGCGTGGGCCGTCGGATCGTTGTCGGTTATCGTTCGGTTGGCCGCCGTAGTAAGAACATTGCCATCAGCGTCGACGAGACACGCTCCGATAGGCACCTCACCTGCGCTGCCTGCGCGGGTTGCGGATTCCAACGCAACTCGCATAAATTTTTCATCGAGCTCCGACATCGTGGAGTGCCAATCGGCAAATTCCTTGCATCAAAAACGTATTAGTGTAGAATTTTTAGTGGGCGACAGCCTCCTGGCTCCCCGTTCCTGAACTCCTCGAGCAACTGATTATGAAAGACGATATTCGACCCGCAGCCCCCGCGGTCGAAGATGACATCCACATAACAAACGTACCAGAATCCTTTCGGGCATTTGCCGAGGCCGTCCATAAGCGTAATCAAAAGCCGCGAAGTACACCGTTAACGATCCCTCAAAAATTAGCACCGGCCGAGTTTAACACGGCGATGGTGCACTTTTATCGCGGCGAGATACAGCGATCGAACATTTGGCGCAACCGTCTCGACGCGACGACAAACTGGGCCGTCATTACCGGCGGTGCAACGCTGTCGTTTGTATTCAGTTCGGCTGACAATCCTCATTTCGCGATACCGATCAACTCGATCCTTGTCTCGATCTTCCTTTTTATGGAAGCTCGCCGCTATCGTTATTACGAGGTCTGGGCGAACCGCGTCCGAATACTTGAGACCGGATACTTTGCCCCGATGCTCTCGCATCGGACCATCGCTCCGGATAAGGAATGGGCCGAACACATTTCCGCGGATCTTATCTCGCCGCATTTTACGATCAGCGTTTGGGAGGGGCTTGGCCGCCGCCTACGTGCGAACTACCTCTGGATCTTCATCCTGCTCGCTATGTCCTGGACGCTGAAGATCTATATTCACCCGTACCCGATCCCGGCGGACACGCTCGAAGAACGCAGACTTTTCTGGGATGTGTTCGAGAAACGCGCCACGGTTGGTCTTGCACCCGGATGGCTGGTGATGACGATCGGTGTGATATTCAATTTTGCAATATTCTTTGTCGCCTTCAGCACACTCAAGCTGCGCGACGCGTCGAGCGAAGTGCTCCCGCTCGAAAGCTTCGAGTGGCATCCGCTAAAGCAGGTTTCCGAATGGGCGGAAAGCAGTCTGAAGCGTCGCAACACGATCCGCCGATCCAAGAAAGCCCGCAACCGAATGCGCTCGATCCACAAGACGGAAGCTTAATAACGGTAAACGGTGAACGCTGAACGGTAAGTGAAGAAGGGTGCGCGGCTCTTCACTCACCACTTAGCACTCACCACTCACCACTCACCACTCACCGTTGCACTTCTGTCCTTTTCGTCGTCGTTTTGGTAACTTCTCAGTATCGACTAAGTCACAAAATTTAAGGGAGATAAAACTTTTATGCCGATTGATCTCGAAGATCGCGGGCAGGCGCTTGAGAACCAATATTTCCGTCAACGTGAACAGGAACTCCTGGAGAAGATGCGGGCGAAGCTCGCGGCGGAAAGCACGAAGAGCCTCGAGCTCAAATGTCCGAAGTGTGACGGAATGCTTCACGAAACTGAGTATGAAAGTGTAAAGATCGACGTCTGCGACAAGTGCACGGGCGTCTGGCTCGATGCGGGCGAACTCGCCCAGATCGCTGCGAAGGATGAAGCTGGGAACGGTTGGTTTGGTAAGTTGTTCGGGTGACGCCAATGCGATTGAACGAGTCCCGGATCGGTAATTCATTCGTCGTGTTCGCGCTGTCGATCCTGCTTTTTGCGGTCGGCATCGGCGCTCAAACAGCCTCATCGCCTCAAGCTCCTGTCTCCGTCGTCCGCGACGAAAAGCTGATCAGCAAGCTGATGGGTCGCGACATGCCTTATCGAATTATCGTGCCCGTCGGTTATGCGAATTCGACGGAAAGATATCCAGTCCTATATCTGCTCCACGGTCTAACCGGACATTTCAATAATTGGACGGATAAGACAAAGATCGCAGAGTATGCAGCCGCGCAAAAAATACTGATCGTTACACCGGAAGGCGACAACGGCTGGTACACAGATAGTGCGGCCGTGTCGAAAGACAAGTACGAGAGCTATATCGTCAGCGAACTTATCCCCGAGATCGATAAGAAGTTTCGAACTAAGCCAGTTCGGGAACAGCGTGCGATCGCGGGCCTATCGATGGGCGGATACGGAGCAATCAAGTTCGGGATGAAATATCCGGGCATGTTCGTTCTGTCGGGATCGTTCAGCGGAGCCCTGGGCGCCGCGTCGCTCACCGAAAAGCAGGTGCCCGGGGCAATCGGGCGATCGATAGATGGGATATTCGGTCAAGTGAATAGCGAGACGCGGAAGGCAAACGATCTATTCGAGGCAGTTCGGAGCGTGACGCGCGAGAAGATCTCGACGCTTCCGTTTATCTATCTCGATTGCGGGACAGAGGATTTTCTTTTTCAGAATAACCGTGAATTTGTGGCGGTGCTTATGGAAAAAAAGGTCCCGCACGAGTATCGCCAGCGGCCGGGAGCTCACAACTGGGCCTATTGGAATGCGCAGGTCGAGGAGTTCCTGGAACTCGCCGAAACCTACTTCAATAAAGGCCAGGTTTCGACTGGGTCCGTAACACCGAAATGAAAAGCTATACGGACCGCCGGCATCCTGCCGGCGGCGCTCCATGCGCGTTCGGATTTGTAAACGTTTGACGCCGCCAGAACCGCGGCGTTGCCGGCAGGATGCCGGCGGTCCAAAGCGGCGTTGCCGGCAGGATGCCGGCGTTCCAAATATGAAACTGCTGACACTGGCTTTGATCGTCCTTTCATTCGCATTCAACTCGTCCGCGCAGGACGAACGATCCGCTCGCATTGGCGAGATACAAACCGCCCTTCAAAAAGAAAAGCTAGACGGCTGGCTGTTTTATGATTTTCGGGGCAGCGACATCCTGACGCCCCGGATCCTAAAAACAGAACGTCTCGCTGGTTCGCGCCGTTGGTTTTATTACGTTCCCGCCAAAGGCGCGCCGGTCAAGGTCGTCCACGCGATCGAGCCGGATCAGCTCGATGTTCTGCCGGGCAAGAAGCTTATCTATCGCGAATGGTCGCTTCTCAAGTCGCAGGTCAAAGCAGCCATGGGAGCGAAAAAGCCGTTGCGTATTGCGATGCAATACTCTCCGAATAACGACATCCCGTACATCTCTCGCGTTGATGCCGGCACCATCGAGATGGTCCGCACGCTTGGCGTAACAATCGCATCTAGCGCAGACCTCGTTCAGCAGTTCGAGGCGGTCTGGACGGACGAGCAACTCGCGATGCACAAGGAAGGCGCGGTCAAGATGCAGAAGATCATCCTCGAGACCTTCGCTGAGATAAAACGCCGTATGCTCGCGAACGAACCTACTACGGAGATCGATATTCAGCAGTTTATGATGAAGCGCTATACCGAGGTCGGTATGCGTTCGTCGCCAATGATCGTTGCTGTTAACGCGAACGCTGCGTCGCCACATTATTTTCCGACTGCGACACGAAACTCGCCGATCAAACGCGGCGATCTTGTATTGATCGACGCGGTTTCGAAAATGGATAGGCCCCGAGCACCGGCAGTGGATCTAACGTGGATGGGTTATGTCGGCGAATCAGTTCCCGACGAGTATGTGAAGATCTGGAACATCGTATACGAAGCACAGCAGACAGCTTTCAAGTTTGTAAAAACGTCATTCCAAAATGGCACACCTATCCGCGGAGCCGACGTTGACGACGTCTCTCGCGGCGTCGTACGCAAAGCTGGATACTCTGAACAGTTTCTACATCGCACTGGTCACTCGATCGGCGAAGAAGGCCACGGCAACGGAGCTAACATCGACAATCTCGAAACGCGCGATTCGCGACGACTTATCCCTAGCACGGCCTTCTCGATCGAACCGGGAATCTATCTGGCCGGAAAGTTCGGCGTTCGTTCGGAGATCGATGTGTATCTAACGTCAAACGACGCCATCATCACCGCCCCACATCAGACCGAGATCTTGCCGATAATGAAATGATTTGAACCGCCGAGACGCCGAGACGCAGAGGAGAACTGAATAGCTTCCTCCGCGTCTCGGCGTCTCGGCGGTAAACTCACCTATGCTTAATTTTGCTATTGAGACGGCTCGCGAGGCCGGACAAATTCTGCTCGAGAAATTCGGCCGGACCACAGTTACCAAAAAGGGTGACATCAATCTCGTGACCGAAGCCGATCTCGCTTCGGAAGCTCACATTATCGAACGCATCAAGTCGTACTATCCGAAGCACTCGATCCTCGCCGAGGAGTCCGGCGAAGCGGTTGTGATCGGCGGCGATACGACGTGGAAGTGGATAATCGATCCGCTTGATGGTACGACGAACTACGCACACGGGTATCCGTGCTTTTGTGTGACGATCGCACTCGAGCACGAAGGTGAGATCGTGATCGGTGTAACGTTCGATCCGACCCGCGACGAGCTCTTTGCGGCCGAGCGTGGACATGGTGCGACGCTCAATGGCAAGCCGATTCGCGTTTCATCGGCCGAGAAACTCGGCGACTCACTAATCGTCACGGGATTTCCGTATGACTTCAAACAACGCGAGAATTTCGCACGTCACCTGACCGACTTCCTGCTCACGTCTCGCGGTGTTCGGCGCGACGGCTCCGCGGCCATCGACATGGCATATGTTGCGTGCGGCAGGTTCGACGGATTCTGGGAAGAAGGTTTGAACCCTTGGGATGTCGCGGCAGGAAAACTGCTTATCGAAGAGGCGGGCGGAGTGGTCACTTATTACGACGGTTCGAGTTTCAATATTTACAGCCCGCCCATCTGCGCCAGCAACGGTGCGATCCATTCGCAGATGCTCGATGTGCTGAGTTAATTAGTCTAGGGGCAAAGAGCGGGCCTGCCCCATAGGCGCCAAGGTAAGGTCGATGCGGCTTTGCCGCCATGATGAGCGGTGAGCCTATGGCTCACCGTCCCACACCAAGTTATCTTGAGGCTATGCCTCCACATGGAGGCATAGCCTAAAGTATTTTTTAAGCCCTCGGAAAGGCAGAGCCTTTCCGCCCATCGGGCGGCGAAGCCGTATGAGCAAAACCGACAAGCCGGTTTGCCACACCCGCTCTTCTTTCGATCTCAGATTTAAGGCACGTACGCCGCCGGTATCACGCGGTCACCCGGCGCTCCAAACTGAACGGAGGTGAAGCCCGCGGTCGTGCGAAGTAGATACCATAAACGCGTCCCCGGTCTCCAGACTGCAATATCCGCCTTTCCATCGCCGTCATAGTCTGCGACCACGGGAATATCGCCGACGATTCCCCACGAGGCTCCTTGAAATGTCTGGGAACCGGTCAGGAGTATGTAGAAGTCGGGCTGGGTCGGGTCGTCAGTACCGCGAAACACCGCGGCGTCTGTCTTGCCATCGCCGTCGTAGTCGGCCGGCACGGGTTTATCGGTCGACACGCCAAACGGAAAAGCGGCGTAGGTGCTCGTCGCGCTCTGAAAGAAATGCCACGTTCCGTCGGACGGCCGAAAGACGGACAGATCGCCGATACCATCGCCGTCAAAATCCACAATTTGAGGAGTGTCACCGTTCGAACCGAAATGCTGTGCGAAGAACTCATTCCCCAAACTCCTCGATTGATACCAAACTCCATCCGACGGACGGAAGACCGTGATGTCCGCACGTCCGTCCCCGTCAAAATCGTTGGGCCGAGGAATATCCCCTGACGAACCGAAATGAGAGATCACTGCCGTCGACGTGAACGAGTTCAGGACGTACCAGACACCCGTGGTTGGACGGAAGATCGCGAGGTCGGTGCGATTGTCGCCATCGAAGTCGGCCGGAGTTAGAATGTCCGAGCTCAAACCCCACTGAGTTGAGATCTGCGGGCCGCCGTCGCTGCGGATAACATTCCAATTGCCGTCGAGAGGCGTCCATCGAGACAAGTCGCTGCGCCCGTCGCCATCGAAATCGAAACGGGCACGCGCAACCCGTGTGATGACGATGTCGTTGCCGTCACCGCCTAGGTATGTAATTCGAAAGGCCGTATTCAGCGGTCCGGCAAAGACCGCACCCTCGGCTGCGTTCAAAAACGTACCGACGATCGCATCGGTACCGTCGTTTCGCAAGATCGTAAACGAATCTCCGACCGCTGGTCGGAATGCATTCCACGGAAGCGGTCCCAAACGCGCATTCGCAAGAGTGACCGTGCCCGTTACATTCAACTGGTCGTGCCCGTTCGCCCCGGGTGCGGTGCCACCGATCTTACAGAGGTATACACCTTCGGCGGTGAATGTGAGTCCGTTTGAAATATTGAGAATCCCGGTTGGCGAGGAAAGCGTTCCGGCGCTGATGCCGCCTCGAAGCACATTAACCGCCCCGACCGTACCCGTTCCGCCGAGTCCACTCAGCCCCAACAATCCGCCTGTCGCTGTGCTGTTCACGGTGACCGCGCTGCTCGGTACGCTGGCATCTACGATGAAGATACCGTTATTGATCGCGATCGATCCCGAATATCCGAATGAGCCGAGCAGAGCCGCGGCACCGGAGCCGTTCTTCGTTATCGAGCCCGAGCCCGATATGAACCCCATGCCGATCGTCCCTCCGCAATCGAGCGTGAGACCAAACGAACCGAGCGAGACGGTAAAGAGCGTGATAGTCGCCGTCGGCCCTGTCGCCGAAAACGTCTGCGCCGCAGCGAGAGTGATGCCGAGGCTTATCGTTTGAGTTCCATCCGCCACAGTTAGGCCGTTTGAAAGCCGTAGGAGGTTTCCGCTCAGCGTGTACGCACCGCCTTCGATCGTGATCGAGTTGAATGTTGTGAACAGCGTAAAGTTATTATTCGCCGTAAACTGCGCCGCGGCAGCTGGAAAGACGAGATCGTCGTTCGCGATCGGGGCGATGTCTCCCGCCCAATTCGCGGCAGTTTGCCAGTTGGCGTCGGAGCCGCCACCGTCCCACGTGCGGACGGCCGAGAAAGTATTAAGCGATGCGGCACAGAAGATGGCAGCGAGAAGTAAGGTTTTCATGGTATGGATGAGGTTCTAGGTTTGGAACGAATTTATCACAGCGGGCGTTCAGTGCCAAAGTTTTTGTGAGCTATAGCCACCTAATATGCAGCAAACACCGAAACGGTTGGAATCGGCGAACAGGTGGCGGTCGAGTCATCACCTGGAGGCCGTTCGTTTTTCCTTGCCAAAATCGTGTGCTACCTTTAGAGCTTATCCGCCGCAACTATGTCATGGTTTCGAAGAGACAAACCCAAGATCGAAGACGTCGATCTGGACGAAGAACGTAAGGTAAAGACCGAGGGAATCTTCGTGAAGTGCCCGGAGTGTGATAACTCTCTGTACAAACGCGAACTGATCGAGTCGTTCCACGTCTGCCCGCACTGTGACTATCATTTTCGCTACCCCGCCCGCGAGCGTCTCGATACACTTTTCGACAACGGCGAGTACGAGAAGCTGGACGAGGAAGTCACATCGCTCGACCCACTGGAGTTCTTCGACACAAAACCCTACAAGGACAGGATCGCCCAAGCGAAGGAAAGCTCGGGTCTGCCCGAGGCGATCGTTTCTGGATCCGGAAAGGTGGATGGTCACTTGGTCTACGCCGGGGCGATGGACATGTCTTTCATCGGCGGCTCGATGGGATCGGCCGTCGGCGAGAAGATCACGCGGCTGATCGAACGTGCGATCGAGAATAATGGCGCCGTCATCATCTTTTCGGCGTCGGGCGGAGCGCGAATGCAGGAAGGAGCTCTCTCGCTGATGCAGATGGGCAAGATATCGGCGGCCCTTTCGATGCTGCATGAGGCGCGATTACCGTTTCTCTCCGTCCTTACCGACCCGACAACGGGCGGCGTCACTGCAAGTTTCGCGATGCTCGGCGATGTGATTATCGGCGAGCCGAAAGCCCTGATAGGTTTTGCAGGCCCGCGTGTGATCGAGCAGACCATCCGACAGAAACTGCCGAAAGGTTTTCAACGCAGCGAGTTTTTGCTTGAACACGGAATGATCGACATGGTCGTCGACCGACGCGAAATACGTGACACGATCATCAGGACGTTACGCTTTATGATGAACGACGCGATAAAAGCAGAAGCGGTAAAGTAAGTATGCTGAACCAAATACTCTTGGATCTCTACGAACGCGATCTCGAAAAGCTTCGGGCCGAGATCGAGCTCTTCACCGATGAATCGAATCTCTGGAAGACGACTGGTGGAATAACCAATTCTGCGGGAAACCTCTGCCAGCATCTGACCGGTAACTTACAGCATTTCTTTGGTGCGGTGCTTGCTGAGTCGGGTTACGTTCGCGACCGGGATGCAGAGTTTTCAGCAAGGGATACGTCGAAGGCCGAACTGATCGCCGAGATCGATGAAGCGGCCCGGTCTGTGAAAGACACGCTGGCAAAGCTTTCCGACGAGGACCTCGAAAAGATCTACCCTATCGAAGTTCTCGACCAGCCGATGACGACCGCAAAATTTCTCGTCCATCTTTCGACGCATTTCAATTACCACCTCGGGCAAATCAATTATCACCGGAGGCTATTGGCTACAGCTTGACGGTGGCGACATTGTAACCTTTTTTGCGAAGCAGTTTGATCACGCCGTTCCTACCGCCCAAATGTCCGGCACCGACAGCTACGAATGTCGGTTTTTCTTTGAAAGCTGCTTCAAGCTTGGGTATCCAGGCAATATTCCGTTCGTCCAACAAACGCCGCTGAAACTCCTTGTCGGTCGTCATCATGCTTTCCGTTACGGCGAAAATCTTTTCGGCGTCTCCGACCTTATAGACAGCCATCATATTTTTCAGCTCCTTGATCGACTTTTCCGGATCCGCGGCCATTTCATAGAGATCCTTTGCTTGCTTATCAATCGGCTTGCTATCGATAACCTTGATCTGCGAAGCAACTGTTTCCAGCCCTACGACCGGCTTCTTCATTGCAACCGCGTTTTTCATCAGTGAGGTGTCATAAGCTGTCGGCGTGCAGCCGATCGCTTTTGGACTAGTGATAGCAAGCACCATCAACATTGAAGGCTTTACCATCTTCACATTCTCCGCGGGATATCCGAGGAGATTGGTGAACATCGCGTCGACCTTCGCAAACTGCTCGGCCGTCATAAAATCCTTTATTGTTTTTCCATCTGGAATGATCAATGCTTTACCCATCGATCCCATTTCGACGGAGTCGTCCATATCGATCTCCATCATTAACTGGTCACTCTTGGTAAGGTAGCTGTCTAGCTTTTCGAACGGCACCATTTCGCTCGGGCAGATCGCGTGAAAGGTGCCGAATATGTACGACGGTTGGGTGAGCCCGTTTCCCGTAACCTTGTAAAGGAGACTTCCGGCTTCTTCGGACGTCTTGGCCTGCGCGTATGCCGCAATCGATCCAGCGCAGACGAAAAACAGGGATGTGATAATGAGGGCAGCATTCTTCATAATTGATCAGACGGTGTTCTACTTCAGATTCAAGATAAACCGTTAGTTGGTTCGTCTGCAAGAATTAATGAACTTTCAGGAATCAAACGACTATCTCTTATCGCTCGGCAACGAAGTGTCGACGATGAAGCTGGGACTCGAGAATATCCGCAAGATGTTGACCGCGCTCGGAGACCCTCAGCGGAAGTATGTAAAGGTGCAGGTCGCGGGAACGAATGGGAAAGGCTCGGTGTGTGCGTTTCTCGAGGCGATCACCGTGCGGGCTGGCATTCGGGCGGGGATTTACACTTCACCACATCTTATTTCGATCACGGAGCGGATAAAGATCGACGGAGGCGATATAAGCGAAGGCGATTTTGCGAGGCTTGCAACTAGAGTTCGTACGATATCGGAAACTCTCTCCGCATCCGGTGACATCGGCAACGTACCGACGTTTTTCGAACAGGTAACAGCAATCGCGTTGCTCGCTTTCGCGGAAGCAAAGGTCGAGCTTGCGATCTTGGAAACCGGCCTTGGCGGACGCCTCGATGCGACGACGTCGGCGAATGCCGAGATCGCTGCGATCACGCGGATCGACCTCGATCATCAGCAGTATCTCGGCGAGACGATCGAGGAGATCGCAGCCGAGAAAGCGGCGATAATTCACGCTGGTTCGCGTGTCGTCATCGGCGAGCAGAAACCCGCAGCCATGGAAGTTATCCTCGAACGCTGTTCCCAGCTGGCGGTTACTCCAAAGTTAGCGATTGAAGGCGTAAGCGTGAGCGGTCGGGAAGGTGTCTCGGTGTCCGATCGTTCTATTTCTCTCGGTCTCGCCGGTCGCCATCAGATCGAGAATGCGCAGGTCGCGATCGGAGTCGTCGAAATACTTCGCGATCATTTCGCAATCTCCGATCTGGACGTCATTGGCGGACTCGGGAGCGCTCGTCATCCTGGACGCCTGGAAAGAGTCGGCCGATTCTTGCTCGACGGGGCGCACAATCCTGGTGGGGCGCATGCGTTACGGGAATATCTGGACGAGTTTGTGCCGGATCCGATTACGATGATTTACGGATCGATGGAAGACAAGGACATGATCGCAATCGCGGGTATCCTTTTTCCGAGGGCGGCAAAGCTGATTTTAACAGCTCCCCAAAATCCACGCGCCATTCCCCCTGCGAGGCTCGCCGGTCTGGTGAACGTCAGTGTTGACGGTGAGCGCATATTCGTTACTCGTGACATTGACGAGGCGGTCGGCGTCGCGCGCGCAGTGTCTGGGGAAGATGATGTGATCGTCGTTACGGGTTCGCTCTATCTAGTTGGTGAAACACTAGCGATCCTATCCTTCGAAGAAACTGAAAACTAATAACTGAAAACTGAAAACGTAAGAAGATTCTCGAGTTTTCAGTTATCACCTTTCAGTTTTCAGTTTTTCCGGAGAAGCTGTAGTAAATTATTGGATATGCACAAATTAGTTTTGATCCGCCACGGTGAGAGCGAATGGAACAAAGAAAACCGTTTCACCGGCTGGAAGGACGTAGATCTATCGGAGAAAGGAAGACAAGAAGCTTATTTCGCAGGCAAGCTGCTGAAGGCGGAAGACTTTACCTTCGACCAGGCGTACACGTCGGTACTCAAACGCGCGATCCGTACGTTATGGATCATTCTCGATGAGATGGACCTGATGTGGATCCCCGTAACAAAGACGTGGCTGCTGAATGAACGCCACTACGGAGCCCTGCAGGGTTTAAACAAGGCTGAAACTGCGGCGCAATATGGCGAGGAGCAAGTGCTGATCTGGCGGAGGAGTTTCGAGATCCCACCTTCAGCGCTTGAGCATACGGACGAGCGATGGCTCGGCAAAGATCCGCGATACTGCACGATCGAGCCGGGCAAATTTCCGAAGGCGGAATGTCTGAAAGATACGGTGGACCGAGTCGTGCCGTATTTCGAAACTGAGATCATGCCGAAGATCAAAGCCGGAAAACGCTTGATCATCGCAGCCCACGGCAACAGCCTTCGTGCGCTTGTTAAATATCTCGATTCCATCTCAGACGAAGATATCGTCAATCACAATATTCCGACCGGTATACCGCTTGTCTACGAGCTCGACGAAAACCTGAAACCAACCAAGAGCTATTACCTCGGTGACCAGGATTCGATCAAGAAAGCGCAGGAAGCTGTTGCCAATCAAGGAAAG
Organism: Acidobacteriota bacterium; assembly: GCA_031425495.1. GTDB lineage: Bacteria > Acidobacteriota > Blastocatellia > Pyrinomonadales > Pyrinomonadaceae > OLB17. The sequence goes on along the minus strand of JANPJL010000068.1, from coordinate 21,000 downwards.
GCGAAAGCTTAGTCGCGGCCGTTTCTTATCTTTTCGTGTTCCTATTCGTGTGTTTCGTGGTTATCTTTTCTTAAATCCAAACCACGAATCGCACGAAACACACGAATAGGAACACGAAACAAGAAAGATCCAAACTCCAGAAGAGACTTCCTTGCCAGTTGCTCTACTGACTGAAACCCCAAGACACGCGAAGGACACGAAAAGTTTGTCTTGATCTGCATAACGTATGTGGCGTAAGGCCCTCTTCATTCTCCTGATCATTTTAATACTAACGCCGTTCGGGTCGCCGCCGCTCGCGCTTGCGCTTGGATTGGTGATGGCTTTGATCGTCGGCAATCCATTCCCGCACCTAAACGGTTCGCCGACTAAAATTCTGCTTCAGACCTCCGTCGTGCTTCTCGGTTTCGGGATGAACGCGAAGTCGATCTACCAGGCAGGGAAGGACGGGATCCTGCTTACGATCGTTACGATCTTCGGCACACTTGCCCTCGGCTATCTGCTGGGAAAATTATTGAAAGTTCGGGGGCGGATATCGGCGCTGATCTCGACGGGCACCGCGATCTGCGGTGGGAGCGCTATCGCCGCTGCCGCTCCCGGGATCGAGGCCGAGCCCGAGCAGATCTCGATCGCGCTGGGGACCGTGTTCGTCCTTAACGCCATTGCACTTTTTCTGTTTCCGTTTATTGGCCACGAAGCCGGACTGACACAACATCAGTTCGGGGTCTGGGCGGCCATCGCCATACACGATACAAGCTCGGTCGTCGGAGCCGCGGCTGCCTACGGAAGCGAGGCTCTTGCCACCGCGACTACTGTGAAACTCGCTCGAGCGTTGTGGATAGCCCCGGTAGCTCTTATGCTGCTGCTGCTTTACCGCCGCCGATACCCTAACGCAAAGGCGAAAATCGCAGTCCCATGGTTCATCGTTCTGTTCCTGCTCGCGGTAGCGGCGCGAACGTACGCTCCGCTATGGGTGCAGCCGAGTGTGTTCGACGCGCTGGTCAATCTCGCGAAAGCGGGAATGACTGTCACGCTGTTTCTAATCGGCGCGAGCCTTTCCCTCGAAAGTATTTTGACGACACGCTGGCGGCCGCTCCTTCAAGGCGCGATCCTATGGATCACCGTGTCGCTGACCTCCCTCGCCGCCGTCCTTTGGCTCGTCTAAAAATTCACATCCGGCGGAAATTGAGGTATCGGCTCGGGTGGACTTGGAAACGGCGCCGGCTCCGGAGACGGATTTGGTTGCGGAACCGGGTCGGTCACCGGATACGGATCGGTCGGCCCGGTCGGGGGCGGCGGTGTCACCGGGTTGATGGGATCAGGAGCCGGCGTTAGCGGCTCCTGTTGTGCAAGCGTTTGATTGTTTGTGATTGTCATAATGATTTTAATTGGGCGACATAACTACCTTTCGCCAAGGATCTTTCTCTTCGTTGAATTTTTCGTAAGCAAGTGGTGCCTCACTGAGCTTGAGCCGGTGCGAGATCACGAAGCTCGGGTCGATTTCTCCCGCTTCAACTGCCTCGAGAAGTTTTGGCATGTACTTGTGCATGTTGGTTTGTCCCATCTTGAACGTCAGCCCCTTCCCAAACGCCGCGCCGAAATTGAATTTATCGAGAAATCCTCCGTAGACGCCCGGGACGGAAACGGTCCCGCCCTTACGGCAACAATGAATTGCTTGACGTAGCGCGTGCGGCCGGTCGGTCGCGAGATACACCGCGGCCTTGGCGTAATCGAGCAAAGCATCGGGCGAGCTGCCATGTGCTTCCATACCTACAGCGTCAATGCACGAATCCGGACCGCGTCCGCCGGTCAGTTCGAGTAGCCGGCCGTAAACCTCTTCTTTATCAAAATTGATCGTGATCAAATTTTCGTTCTCTCGGCGAGCCAGGTCGAGTCGTTCTTCGTAATGATCGATCAGCACGACCTGTCCGGCTCCGAGCATGAACGCAGATTTGACGGCGAACTGCCCGACGGGGCCAGCGCCCCAGACGGCGACCGTGTCGCCGGATCGAATGTCACAATTGTCTGCTGCCATATAGCCTGTCGGGAAAATGTCCGACAGGAACAGGACCTGGTCGTCCGCAAGATGATCAGGAATCTTCAGCGGCCCAACGTCCGCGAACGGGACGCGAACGTACTCGGCTTGTCCTCCGGCAAATCCGCCGTACATGTGGGAGAAGCCAAACAGCCCCGATCCCGAGTACCCCGCGACCGTCTCGAGTATTTCCGGCGTCGGATTGGAGTTATCGCAGCAAGACCAAAGATCTCGTTTGCAGAAAAAACAATTCCCACAAGCGATCGTGAACGGTACGACGACGCGGTCTCCGATCTTCAAATTCGTGATACTAGCTCCCACCTCGACCACCTCACCCATAAACTCGTGGCCAAGGATATCGCCCGGCTGCAAGCTCGGTATGAAACCGTTATAAAGATGAAGATCCGAGCCGCAGATAGCGGTCGAAGTTATTTTTATTATCGCGTCGCGCGAGTTGAGGATGGTGGGATCGGGAACATTCTCGACCCTCACATCATGCTTTCCAAACCAGCATAGTGCCTTCATATCATTTACTCCCTACCTTCTTTAATGCCTCGGCTTTGTGCGCCCCCTTTTTACCGCTCTTGGAACTCTTGACCAGATATTCCGGATTATCTTTTGACGCGGCGACTTTGTGTCGCTTGATCTTCTTCCGCGACGTGATCTTCTTTTCGACCGTCCCGCGGGTTGTTCCCTGAGGCGTGTTCCATTCGACCGTGTCGCCGCTTTTTAAGTTCGTAGTCATCCGGTTACCTCGCCGTAGCACTCATCGCCTTCTCAAACGGCTCGCGTCCCGACGGCTGTCCCTCAATTTTCATGATCAAACCGGTTTCCATAAGACTCTTAAAGCGTCGTAGGTCCTCGGCCACCTGAATGCTCGGTTCTTCGCCCAAAGCCCACGCGATCCATTCGCCGAGCTTTCCGCCCGGTGCTTCGTAGATCATCGTGATTTTCAATTCGGTACCGCGATCGCTGGTCGGCAGAAATTCGACGACGCCGGAATTGGGGATGAAAGCACCGTCGAGCGATTTCCAACCTATTCGCTGGTTGGGTATATCGCTTGTAACCTCCGCGTCCCATTCAACCGTTTGCCCGAGCGGCGCCTTCGCTTTCCAGTGCGACGTTTTTTCATCCGTCTTTGTGACCGACTCGAGATGCCGCATAAATATCGGTAAGTTTTCGAAGTTGCGCCAGAACTCGTAAAGCTCCGCCGGCGACTTGTTGATCGTCAACGCCTTGGTCACGTGGACCTTGCCGGAAAACAGGCTTGCCCGTTTGAACGGCGACTTCTTGGTGCCTTCGGGAATGTCCTCGGCCGTGTTAATGCCCGCGGCATCGTACACGTGACAGTGTCCAGTCGATCCGCGCAAAAGCATTCCGCCACCTAAAACGGAGAGCAACGTTCCGCCGATACCGCCATGCTTTATTCCGTAGGCGAGTAAAGCTCCACCGGCTACTGCCGATGCTATACGCTCTGCGCCGTTGATATTTGTCGTCGTATCGGCCAGAAATGTGGTGACCGAGTTTTCATGTTTTTCTGTGTGATGCATATTACCTCTCCAGTTCTATGTGATCGATTCGTTCGGTTTGAGTTCGTTGTTTCGGGATGATGCGGCATCGACCAGTGAAGTTAAGATCGATGGCGAAAAATCCGAGTCGCTATCCAGTCCAGTTACGTACCCGCGGCCGACACCGCCATTCGTGGGCAGCATGCGATCCGTCGCATTCATCACCGAGGCCGTTATATTCGGGAAAAGAGAGTTCAGCTTCACCGCGAGTTTGGCTTGCAACGAGATCACCAACTCAGGTGATCCTTTCGCTGTCGCATCTGCGATCCGACGCGCCGCGCTTTCGGCGCTGATGGATGTGATCGGTAACCCGTTGGCGATACTGAAGAGCGCAAACTCTTTCTCGTTCTGGCCCTTGAACAGCGCGTTGATGTGGCTGCCGGTTCGCATCAACCCCGGGTAGACGGTTGTGACGAACACGTTGTCTTTCGCAAGCTCAGTCTGCATTGCGGATGAAAGTCCGGCGAGGGCAAACTTACTTGCGCAGTACGGTGCTAAGTGGGGCACTGCGATCTTTCCACCGATGGACGATATGTTTACGATCCGACCTTCGCCTCGCTGCCGCATTTCGGGCAGCACCGCCTTCATGGCATAGTACGGACCCCAATAATGCACCTGCATCGCGTCCTCGAAATCGGACTGCGATTGGGCGTCAAGCGGACCGACTTGTATGACACCCGCATTGTTAACGAGCATGTCGATACGGCCGAACCTTGTATGAACATCCTCGATCATGCGCGTTACCTGACTCTGATCGCGAACGTCGCACACTGCGTCAAAGACCTCAGCACCCCGAGATTCGAGATCGGTCTTAGCCCGTTGCAACTCGTCGCGGTCGCGTGCACATATCGCAATCTTTGCACCGCGTTCGCTCAGTTCACGTGCTAAGACGAGGCCCAGACCGCGTGATCCCCCGGTAATCAGTACTACCTTCCCGGCAAATCTGTATCGCGGCTTCAGCGAGTGCCAAACCAAAGCGGCTCCCGCACCCAGAGCAACAATTGGAAGGGCAGTTTTCAGATTCTCATTCATAAGCTCTCGCCGACGTACGGTGTCAGGACGTTATTTAACTTGAAGCTGCAATGTCGCAATAACCGTGCCCTGCCAACGTAATTTGCAAGACACACGGGTCCGATTTTCAATTTGCTATAATCCCGGGTATGCAGCGAGAGAGTGCCGATGTTGTTGTAAAGCTCAAGACCGAGTCGCGCGGTGTTGTGAATCCTGCGATCGTTCGCTGGATCGCATTCGTCGTGATCACCACGTCGCTCGTCGCCTGTACCGTTCTCTGCATCCTCGCCATCTGGCAGTTCACCGAGTCCGACGCCGTCTGGCGTGCCATCGCCACTTTCATCGTCGTTAGCATCGCGACCGCAATCTTTACTTTTGTGAATGAGAAGCTGGGGTAGTGAGTAGATTCTTTGCAATCTCGTCAGACTCCAAGGAAGTAAGACAATAAAGCTCCCCTCCTTCCGAAGGAGGGGTGTCCGCGCTTCGCGGACGGGGTGGTTCTCTAGTATTCTAATCGACACCACTCCCATGGCATATAAACGCAGCAAGACGGATATCCACTCCCTGCCCGAACTCCGAACGTTCCGCACGCAACTTCGATCTCATTTAACACCCGCCGAGGCTTCGTTCTGGAATCTTGTCAAGAACTCAAGACTCGACGGAAGAAAGTTCCGTCGCCACCACAGCGTTGGTAGTTACATCCTTGATTTCTATGCCCATCTGAACATCTCGGAATTGAGCTAGACGGGGAGCGGCACTTTACCGAAATCGCTGCACAGTATGATTACGAACGAAAAATATTCATACTCCAGTTTGGGATCAAAGTAATCAGGTTCGAGAACCGGTTAGTGTTTGAGGAACGCGAGTTTGTTGTCGACAGGATACGGAGTTATTTCGGCTGGGCGGAGGAGAGAACCACCCCGCTCACCGAAGCGGTGGGCGCCCCTCCTTCGTAAGGAGGGGTGCTTTGCGTACCACTTCACTTCCCGGCGTTAGGGTTGGACCCGCCCGTATGCCGATTCGGTTTCTGCCTTTCATCCCCTCTTTGCTAAAATACTCGTTTCGTTAGGGAGCAGTTTTCTTCACCGTAATGAGCATTAACGAGATCACGGTTCGCGGGGCACGCCAGCACAACCTCAAGAACATCGACGTCGATATTCCTAGGAACAAATTCACCGTCATCACCGGCCTGTCGGGTTCGGGAAAATCGTCGCTTGCGTTCGATACGATCTATGCCGAAGGACAGCGGCGATATGTTGAATCGCTGTCGGCGTACGCACGACAGTTTCTCGACCAACTCGAAAAGCCCGACGTCGATTCGATCGAAGGCCTAAGCCCGGCGATCTCGATCGAACAGAAAACTGTTTCGCGATCTCCCCGTTCAACCGTTGGCACAGTCACTGAGATTTACGATTATCTTCGTCTGCTTTTTTCATCGATCGGGCAGCCGCATTGTCATCAGTGCGGAGAGGCTGTGACGCGGCAGTCGGTCGAGCAGATCGTAACCGGCATCCTTAACCTGCCTGAAGGCGAGCGAGTGATGATCCTGGCCCCGATCGTTCGCGGCCGAAAAGGGGAGTTCAAGAAAGAGCTGGAAAAGCTGCATAAGGACGGGTTTCTTCGTGCACGTGTTGACGGGGAGATGCGTCAGCTTGACGAAGATATCGAGCTCGATAAGCGCCGCAATCACACGATCGAGGTGGTAATCGATAGGTTGCTGATGAAGGACGGCGTGAAGGAACGCCTGACGGAATCGGTGAAGACCGCCTTGCGTCTGACGGGCGGGGCGGTGCTGATATCGATCGTCGATGGCGAAGAGAAACTTTATAGCGAGAGGATGGCATGCATCAATTGCGGCATCAACATAGCAACGCTGGAGCCGCGGTCATTTTCGTTCAACTCTGCCTACGGTGCCTGCAAGCGTTGTCAGGGTTTGGGGACGGTGATGGAGATCGACGCGAACAAGATCGTGTCCGACCACTCGCAGAAGGCCGGTAAAATGAGTTTTCTCGGTGGCGTGGATAAGGCAAGCGGGAATTATCTTCAGTCGGCACTCAATGCGATCATCGAGAAATTCACCGACGGCGACAAGCTGGGCGTGCCGGAGGATTCCACCGCAGAGGCGCCGAGACGCCGAGGAAAACTGTCAGAACCGAGAGCGGTAGCGAGCGGGTCAGCCGCGAAACGCAAGAGCACGAAGCCGGCGCCGGGATCAAATGTTTCAACGGCAACTCTTCTCAAGACCGCATTCAGCTCTCTACCAGATTTTATCCGCGAAACGTTCTTCAACGGCACGAAGCGTAGACTCACTTTCCGACAGGGAACTTACAAGTACGAGAGTGATTGGAAAGGAGCCTTGCGGACAATGCGCGACCGGATGGAAAATCCGCCGTCGGAGAAAACGAAATTGGCGCTCGAAGAAATGATCGCCCCCGTCACTTGTCCCGTCTGCAACGGAGCCCGGCTTCAGCCGGAGAGCCTTGCGGTGAGAGTGAACGGGCTCGGGATCGCAGACTACGTGATGCTGCCGATCGACGAGACCGTCAAGAAGATCGCCCAGGTCACGCTCAAACCCCGCGAAGAAAAGATCGCAGGCTTAGTCCTGAAAGAGATTCGCGATCGCCTGCAATTTTTGACCGCTGTCGGACTTGGATACTTAACTCTCGATCGTGGATCGGCTTCGCTCTCAGGCGGTGAGGGTCAGCGGATCAGGCTTGCGACGCAGATCGGGTCGCAGCTCCGCGGCGTTCTGTACGTTCTCGACGAGCCGAGTATCGGTCTCCACCCGAGAGATAACAAGAAGCTTCTCGAGACTCTCCATCACCTCCGGGATCTCGGGAACACCGTCCTTGTTGTTGAGCACGACGAGGAAACGATCGAGCATGCAGATTACGTCATCGATCTCGGCCCTCTAGCCGGGACGCACGGTGGCGAGATCGTGGCGACCGGAGATCCTAAACAGATCGCGTGTGATCCAAAATCGCTGACGGGGCTCTATCTTTGCGGAGAGCTAAAGATCGACATTCCCGAAGTCCGACGTCTGCCGAACGGTAACCGGATCCGCGTGAAAGGTGCTCGTGCGCACAATCTGAAAAATATCGACGTCGAGTTTCCACTCGGCCTGTTCACGGTCGTGACCGGCGTGTCGGGCTCGGGCAAATCGACGCTTGTCGAAGATATTCTTTATCCGGCTCTCTACCGACACGTTTACAAATCCGCCGTTGAACCGCTCGAGCATGACGGGGTAGATGGTTTGGATCTTGTCGACAAGATCATCGAGATCGACCAGACACCGATCGGCCGTACGCCGCGTTCGAATCCGGCAACCTACACGGGACTTTTCACGCCGATCCGCGAGCTCTATGCGATGCTCCCGGAATCGCGGACGCGCGGCTACAAGGTGGGACGATTTTCTTTCAACGTGAAAGGCGGCCGCTGCGAAGGCTGCGAAGGCGATGGCATGAAGCGTATCGAGATGAACTTTCTCCCGGATGTTTACGTGACATGCGACGTCTGTCGCGGGAAGCGCTACAACCGCGAGACGCTAGCGGTCAGATATAAGGGATTATCGATCGCCGATCTGCTCGATACTACGATCGAAGACGCCTTACCGATCCTCGAAAACATTCCGCAGATCAGGCAGAAGCTCGAGACTTTGCTCGACGTCGGTCTCGGGTATATCAAGGTCGGACAATCTTCGACAACGCTGAGCGGCGGTGAGGCCCAACGGATCAAACTCGCGAAAGAGCTTTCCAAACGCGCGACGGGAAAGACTATCTACATTCTCGACGAACCCACGACAGGACTGCATTTCGCCGACGTGCACAAGCTGCTCGAAGTTCTTCAGAAGCTAGTCGACACCGGTAACACCGTTATCGTTATTGAGCATCACCTCGATGTCATCAAGTCCGCGGACTACATAATCGATCTCGGCCCCGACGGCGGCACCGGTGGTGGAAAGGTGGTCGCGACAGGGACACCCGAAGAGATCGCCCGCGTAAGGAAATCGTATACCGGGCAGGCGCTCAAGACTGTTTTATAGAGACACCACTGTCTCTGATTGATCGTTAACCGCGTGCAAATTTCGGCGCTTACCCTTACAATCCTATCCGACCACAAACAGACGCCCGCTAGCAGTTGAGCCGGACGCATCCTCTTCAAAACAAAACAAGGAGATTGAATCATGCCTCTAAGAAACGAAACCGTCCTCACAATAGTTTTTGTCGCCATGCTTCTGTTGGGCTGCAACGCGGCCGAAAAGCTAACCTCCAACAAGGCGTCGGATAGCAACAACGCAGACACGGCGAAGGCGAACACTTCTGCACCGGTTCCTAACGCCGACGGCACGGTCCCCTCCGGCACCGGTGTTGAAAAGGAAAAGCCGACGGCCGGCAAGGGTAACGTTCAGGGTAAGGCCCTTTTTAACGATCAAGGCGCCCCGGGCGTCGAAGTTAAATTGTGCAAGACATTCAATCAGTTCGGAGGTGGATGCACCGGCGAGACCTTTACGGCGAAGACGGACGATACGGGTGAGTACCTGATCAAGAATGTTCCGCCAGGCCTGTACGAAGCATTGACCGTCCGCGTTTTTAACACGCCGTTCTATGTCTTCGCGACCTCCGGCGTCATTGCTGCCGCAAAGTACAACATCGAAAGCGACAAGACCTATTTCGCACCGGACAGTCACCTATTCAAAAACGATCTGAAGGTCACGAATCCGAAATCGGGTTCGAAAGTCGCACCTGAGAATATCGAATTGAAATGGGATGCGTATCCTGACGCCGCATATTACAAGGTGAGCATCCACGCTGACACCACGACCGGAGCGGAGACCCCCTTCGATTACATCGGCAAGCGAGTCGATGACCCCGTCTTCGCTCTCGATAAACCGCTGAAGCCGGGTTCATACAACCCAAAGGTCGAAGCCTACAACGCCAACGACCGCAGACTCGCGCAAAGCTCGAATGAAGTTAAGTTTAGCGTGAAGTAGTTTTCTTTGTTCAGAGTGCGCGATTAATCGCGTTTTCCGACGCGGCTCCGCCGCATAAGAAAACGCGATAAATCGCGCACTCTAAACGCGCCGGATCGCGTCGATCATTTCGCGGACTGCCTGGCTTAGTCCGACGAAGACGGAGCGGGAAATGATGTTGTGGCCGATATTGAATTCGGAGATGTCGGGTATCGCGGCGAGATCGGCGATATTTCGGTATGTGAGTCCGTGACCGGCCGCTACGATCATTCCATTCTTCTTCGCATGAGCTGCGGCCTGGGCAATCCGGCTGACTTCGGACGCAGCTTTCTGTGCACCTTCGCCGTGAGCCGCTCTTGAACTTAGCGTCATCTCGGCATACTCGGCTGTGCACAATTCAACCTGCTGTGCTCCGGCTCCGGCCGCGGCCTCGATCTGCTCAAGATCTGGATCGATGAAGATGCTGACGAATATGCCGGCGTCTTTTAGCGTGCCGATAACATTCTTTACATTCTCGAAATTGCCTACAACATCCAGCCCGCCTTCGGTCGTTACTTCGCCCGCACTTTCCGGGACCAACGAGACCGCGTCGGGCTTTGTGCGCAGAGCGATCGCGAGCATTTCTTCAGTGGCCGCCATTTCAACGTTGAGATACGTCGTGACAACCTCGCGGAGCACTTCGATGTCGCGGTCCTGAATGTGACGACGATCCTGCCGCAGATGGACCGTGATGCCGTTCGCTCCGGCTTGCTCGCAAATAACCGCCGCCGTGACGATGCTGGGCTCGATGGTTTTTCGCGCTTCACGGATCGTGGCGACGTGATCGATGTTGACGTTAAGCTTCGCTGTCATTACTCTCCAGATTATATACCCCGCTGCGCTCGTTCCTTCGTATCTGGGCCAGCTCGCTGAACATTCGTCCGGTATCGCGAACGACGCTTACTTTCGAACCCTCGACGTTGTTCCAGCGCACCGGAATCTCCGCTAACCGAAGACCGTGATATTTAGCGACAAACAAAAACTCGACATCAAACCCGAAGCGATCGATCGTCATTACCTCGAGCAGCGGCCGAAAGGCGGCCATTTTAAATGCTTTGAATCCGCATTGCGTGTCGGCGAACGGGAGTCGTGACATCGTGCGGATCACCAGATTCATGACTTTGCCTCCCTGTTCCCGACGCCAGGGCTGATGAGTACCAATAAGCGTGCGATCCAGAGCCCGCGAGCCAAACGCTACATCAAAATCACCGGCCTTGATAGGATCGATGACCTTGAACATCTCTTCGATCGGGGTCGAGAGATCGGCATCGGAGAACAACGCGATGGGTGCGCTTGCAGCTTGGAGTCCCGTGCGGACCGCATAACCCTTCCCGCGATTTTCTTCGTATCGAATAACTTTTGCCGGTATGTGGCTCGCACTCTTGAATGCGGTTCGGGCCGTTTCAGCAGTCTTATCCCGAGAGCCGTCATCGACCACGATCAACTCTGCGGAGATCGAGTTCTTGGAGACAAAAGCGAGGATCACCTCGATCGATCTGCCAAGGCGCTCTTCTTCCTCATAGGCCGGGACAATAATGGATAGCTCAGGTGTCATCGGAGAAAATGTAAATGTTAAAGCGTTGTCGTATAAATGTAAATTCGATGAACATTAATGGCCTAAGGCCGTAAACGACACAGTGCGGCAACTCTATGAGTCGAGACACGAACGTGTGTCAGCAGGGTAATTCGGTTACAACCGGCTCGCGGATTGGCACAACTAATCTATGTTATAATTTCGGTGTTCTGGAGTGTTGAATGAATAAGAATTTTGCTATCGGGGCACTGGTTTTGGTCACGGTTGGAGCGGTCGTCGGCGGCCTGTTTGGACGTCTTTCGTCACCGACATCCGCCGATTCCAATGTCACGGCGGGACGGATCGTCGCGGATTACCGCGAGGCCCTCGACGTGGTCGATAGGAGCTATGTCGGCAAGATCGACCACGAAAAGGTGGCCGATGCTTCGATCCAGAGCATGCTGTGGTCGCTCGATCCCCACTCGTCGTTCTTCACCCGTGATGAGTTCAGAAAACTTTACGAAGAGCAGGCTTCGCAGTTCTACGGGATCGGCGTTTCGATCCTTCAGCATCGTGACGGCGTCTACGTCCAGTCGGTAATTGCCGGTACGCCGGCCGAGAAGGCGGGACTCAAGTACGGCGATCGGATCGTCCTTGTTGACGGTAAAGATGCTACCGAGTGGTCAAGCGCAGAGGTTTCAAAGAACGTGCGCGGAGCGGGCGGAACTCCGGTGAAGGTCAAGGTCGAGCGCGCCTCCTCCAGCACGCCGGTCGAATTTGAGATCGTGCGCGGTGGTGTTCCGCTTCCATCGATACGAAATTATTTCATGCTTCCGAACGGTGTCGGATATGTCGGATTGACGGGCGGATTCCAGGAGACGACCGCGGAAGAATTGGGTGATGCGATCAAGGAATTGCAGACGCAGGGGATGAAGGGGCTTGTACTTGACCTTCGTAATAATCCGGGCGGGCTGTTGCCTCAGGCGATCGAAGTTGTAAGTCGATTTGTCCCGAATGGACAGACGGTGGTTTCGGTGAAAGGACGCGCGAGCTATGCAAAGACTGAGGCATTGCGTTCACGCGGTGGTCCGGTAGACAACTTTCCGCTGGTCATCATGATCAATGGCGGCTCGGCGTCTGCATCAGAGATCGTGGCGGGTGCGATCCAGGACCACGGCCGCGGAGTTGTCGTCGGTACGGAGAGCTTTGGGAAGGGTCTTGTCCAGCGTGTGTTCCGTCTGCCGTACGAAACCGGTCTGACACTGACGACAGCCCGCTACTACACGCCATACGGACGTTCGCTGCAGCGGGATTACTCGAGCGGCTCCATCTACGACTACTACGCGCACCAGGACGAAGCAAATGCCAATAAGAATTCTGCTGAATCGAAGCCGGCGCCTTCGGGGAGCCCGGTCACGACCGCAAACGGACGCGTGTTTTACGGCGGGCGTGGTATCGAGCCGGATGTAAAGATCGCGGCACTCGAAAATAGTGCTCTTCGGTTTCGAATCAATGATGCGGCATTCTATTTCACTCGCCAGCTCGTGGCAGGCAAGATCGCCGGATTGGAAAACTATAAAGTCGACCGCCAGAATCAAAGTTTGACTGTCGCGCAAGGGGCATTCGTCATCAACGATAAACTTTTCGAAGCGTTTCGAAACTTCACGATCGCAGACAAGAAAAGCGGATTGACAGCTGAGAATATAAACGGTCAGGCGGATTATGCGAGAACGCGTATTCGCGAAGAGATCGCTACTGCAAACCACTCGAACGAGGCAGGCATCCAGGTGTTGCTCGAGGTCGATCCTCAAATCCTGAAAGCGGTCGAGGTGATGCCCGAAGCCCGTCGCCTGCTGGAAAAAAATGTGGCTTCGAATTAGCGTCAACGACAACTTTGCTAATCCAGACGAACCCTTGAATCGGGTTCGTCTTTTAGTTCTTGCGCGATTTCACTTAGAATAATTTTTTCGGTTGTATGTACAAGCAGATCGGGATTTTAACGGGTGGCGGCGACGCACCCGGCTTGAACGCGGTGATCAGGGCTGTTGTGCGGACGGCGATCGGCGAGTTCGGGATGAAATGCATCGGGATCGAAGACAGCTTCGAGGGCATTCTCGGCGAGCCGCATACGATGTCTTTGACGCAGAAAAGCGTAAGCGGAATTCTTCCCCGGGGAGGAACGATCCTCGGCACGCGAAACCGCGGAAGCTTCGTCAAGATGGTCGACGGCAAGCCGTACTTTCCCGAGATGCCGATCGGCGAGGCCCTTGCGAACCTTGATATTTTGGGGATCGAGGCTCTTATCGTTCTTGGGGGCGAGGGGACGCTGGCGATCGCGGAGCAGTTTCACAAACGCGGATTTCCAGTTATCGGAGTTCCCAAGACAATAGATAATGACCTTGCCGCGACCGAGCTTACGTTCGGGTTCATGACCGCGATCGACATCGCGACCGAGGCTCTCGACCGACTGCACACGACGGCCGCCTCGCACGATCGGGTGATGGTTCTGGAAGTGATGGGTAGAAACACGGGGTGGATCGCTTTGCACGCCGGTCTGGCGGGGAGTGCCGATATAATTTTGATACCCGAGATCCCGTTCTCTTTTGAATCGGTTGCCGCAAAGGTTCTCGCGCGGGAACGCGGTGGATCCCGGTTCACGAATATCGTCGTGGCGGAAGGCGCGAAAGAAGCCGGGAAGGGTGAGATCTATACGGATTCCGCGGAACTGCGGCTGGGCGGAATGGGCGATCAGGTCCGTCGACGGATCGAAGAGATGACCGGAAAAGAATCGCGATGCGTGGTGCTCGGCCATCTTCAGCGCGGAGGCAGTCCGAACGCATTCGACCGGATGTTGGGTACGAACTTCGGTGCCTGCGCAGTTCGTGCTCTTTACGGCGGCGAGACCGGAAAGATGGTTGCACTGCAGGCCGGGACGATCACAACCGTACCGCTCTCCGAAGCGTGTGCGAATATCAAAACGGTTCCGGCAGACGGACAGCTTGTGCGAACGGCTCGAGACATCGGCATTTCATTCGCCGCATCGGAGGAAGCCAAGGCGAAGGCATAAAATTATGGAAGCAGTACGAAAAAAGCTACAAGGCGAATTAGATTCACTCGAAGAAGAACTTCACTTCAAGCTCCCGAAAGAGATCCAGAAAGCGAGGGAATTCGGCGATCTGCGCGAAAACGCGGAATACAAAGCGGCGATGGAACGCCAGTCGATAGTCCGGGCGCGGATCATGCAGGTCCGTCAACGCTTGGGAGAGGTGGAGTCGATCGATCTCTCAAAGATTCCCACCGATCGCATAGCTTACGGATCGAGCGTCGTCCTTTTTGATCTGGAGAAGGAAGAGAAGCTGACATACCGGCTCGTAACCTCAGAAGAGAGCGATCCGGAGAACGGTTTGATCTCGACGGTGTCCCCGATCGGCCAGGCGTTGATGGGAAAGGAAGAGGGAGACGAGATCAAGGTTAAGACACCTACCGGAATGCGCAGCTTCGAGATCAGCGGGCTAACGACGATCCACGACCAGAAGAACTGACAACCGACAACGATGCTGGGAGAGAGTATAGGACGAGGAGCAATGCGGGTCATCAATGCGATGGTCCGTGCGCTCGGCGCCGCTGGCGTTCATCCGAATATACTCACCGCGATCGGCGTCACGATCAACGTAGGTTGTGGTGTGCTATTCGGGATCGGTGAATTTTTCTGGGCGGGTATTGTCCTGATCTTCGCTAATTTATTCGACATGCTCGATGGGAACGTCGCGCGACAGACGGGTAACGTTACGAAGTTTGGCGGATTTCTCGATTCGTCATTGGATCGCCTGTCGGACATGGTGGCCTTTCTCGGTATCATGATGTTCTACGCGGGGAACTCGCGGCAACACTCACTTCTCAATGTATTTCTTGCCGGTGTCGGGATGATCGCATCGGTGATGGTCAGCTACACCACTGCACGCTCCGAAGCATCGGGGGTTAAGGCAAACGTCGGATTTCTACAGCGACCGGAGCGGATCGTCCTTCTTATTATCGGAGCGCTCTCGACATGGAATTGGAATTCTGACAACTTCTTTTTTAATCGGATGCCGCAGGTGTTGTGGGTGCTCGCTGTGGGCTCGGTTTGGACATTGATACATCGAATGTATTTTATTTGGAAAGAATTTCGACGGCTCGAGCCGGCGTGACACGATGGAATTTCTTTCTGAAATATGGGGTTCTCTTACACTTGGAAGAGTGCTATTGGGTGTGCTCCTGTTCGTGATTTCGCTGGTCGGTAGCGCGGTAGTAGTTGGCATTGTGATCGTAAAGATCCCGGCGAATTATTTCAGTTCGCATTATCAGCAAGACTTTCTGCCTAACAGTGCATGGCTTACTCGATGGGGAGCCGTGATCGCAAAAAACATCATCGGGTTGGTGCTGGTGATTGCCGGAATTATCATGTTGATCGGTCCAGGGCAGGGAATATTAACTATTTTGATCGGACTAATTTTAATGGATATCCCCGGCAAGCGGCCGCTCGAAGCGCGTATCATAAAGAAGCCAACCATCCTGGCCGTCGTCAACAACCTTCGCGGGCGATACGATAAACCGCCGCTTGAGATGGATTAGTCGATGGGAATATTTAGTCTTTTCAAGAGCAAGAAACGTCTAGATGTATTCGCCGAGCGGCGGGAACATCTAATCGCCCACGGGCGGATAACAGACGGCAAAATAATCGACACCGAGATCAACGGCCGCGGTGAGGAGATCGTTTTCTATCTCTACACGCTTAACGGCGTCGACTTCGAATCGTCCGAGCTGCTTACTGACGAGCAGAGGAGCGATCCGCTGCAGTATGCTCCCGGGGCAAAGGTTGGCGTGCGTTACGACCCGAAGAACCAGGGGAATTCGATGCTTGTTTAGATCGTTGTTAGTTGTTCCTTCATGTTAGTCGTCGTTCGTTGTGCCGAGCGTAATTATTGGGCTCGGCGTTCCGCCAGGAAGACGGTTAGCAATCGCTGATCGACGGCAATGTTCCAAGTTGAATTTCAGGCGCACGCACAGGGTACGTTACGCAGTGAAAGACTTTGCTTATTCCGTGTCTTCTCTGTGCTGTTCCGTGTATTCTGTGGTCATCTTGCAGGCGCAACCACGGAATGCATGGAAAGCACGGAATAACGCGGAAAAGGAATCAGCGATTTTTCAAAGTGAACCACTAGTCGACCAATCCCAGCAATCCATTATGTTCAAGAAGATTCTCATCGCGAACCGCGGCGAAATAGCATGCCGGGTGATTCGGTCTTGCCGCGAGATGCGTATCGAAACAGTCGCGGTCTATTCAGACGCTGACGCGAATTCACTTCACGTCCGGATGGCCGACGAAGCATACCGGCTTGGGCCGGCACCGTCGAACGAGAGTTATCTCCGCGTCGAAAAGATCCTCGAGATCGCGAAAAGATGCGGTGCCGACGCGATACATCCCGGGTACGGATTTCTTTCTGAGAACGCGGATTTTGTGAGGCAGGTCGAGCAAGCCGGTATCACGTTTATCGGTCCGCCGCCAGAGGCGATGGAGTCCATGGGCGGAAAGATCTCAGCGCGGAAGATCGCGATCGCCGCAGGTGTACCTGTTGTCCCCGGGACTACTGAACCGCTTGTGTCGCACGAAGAGGCGGCGGAGATCGCTGCGTCATTCGGTTACCCGGTCATGCTCAAGGCATCTGCCGGCGGCGGTGGCAAAGGAATGCGGTTCGTGGACTCCGAACTCGAGCTCAAGTCGGCACTGGCGGCCGCTCGATCCGAAGCATCGGCGGCCTTCGGCGACGATGCAGTCTACATCGAAAAAGTAGTTAGCAGGCCGCGGCATATTGAGATCCAAATCTTTTCAGACACGCACGGCAATCACGTGCACCTCGGCGAACGTGAATGTTCGATCCAGAGGCGTCACCAAAAAGTCATTGAAGAATCCCCATCACCGATAAATTCGCCCGAGCTCCGTGCAAGTATGGGCGAGTGTGCTGTGATGGTCGCCCGCACGGTCAATTACGTCGGTGCCGGAACCGTGGAATTTCTCGTGTCCGATGTCGATCGATCATTCTATTTCCTGGAGATGAATACTCGTCTGCAGGTAGAACACCCGGTGACGGAACTTGTGACTGGCATCGATCTGGTGCGCGAACAGATTCGAGTTGCGGCCGGTGAGAGGCTTTCGTTTGGCCAAGACGATATTCAGCTTAGCGGCCATGCGATCGAATGCCGGATATATGCCGAAGATCCCACAAACAATTTTCTTCCTTCGCCGGGTAAGATCACGCGGCTTCGTGTTCCTAACGGTCCGGGCGTTCGCGACGACGGCGGAGTATACGAAGGGGCTGAGGTTTCTATCCATTACGATCCCATGATCTCGAAGTTTGCGGTGCATGGCCGAGATAGAGAAGAAGCGATCCAGCGCATGCGGCGAGCTCTTCGCGAGTACGAGGTTGATGGAATTAAAACCACGCTGGGATTCTTTCGAGAGGTAATGGAAGACGAGGAGTTTGTTTCCGGCAGGATCGATACGTCGTTCATTGCTGGATTTCTCGAACGGCGAAGACAGAAGGTGCCGGATACTGCGAGTCGAGACCTTGCAGCTATTGCGGCAGCTTTGGCATCACTCCGACGTAATAAGACCGAGGAACCGTCGTCGCGTGGGCCGAGCAAGTGGGCAGCTGCGGGCCGATCGGCCGCACGGAGATAAAAAAAGAGCGGGCAAATTTGCCCGCTCTTTTTCTTCTTGCGAAGCTTTTGCCTCGCAGTTGATTAAGTCAAAGGTTAAGGATTAGCTACCCAATCATAACCGACCACGTCCTCGTTCAGCGTAAGTGTTCTAGTGTCATCCGCAAAGCTATAACGCTTAGACGCTATGGTGATGATATAGAAATTACCTGCTTCGGGACCTACCAGCGTGTAGTATCCGAACGGACTGCTGATCGTCGTCCATGTATCGCCGGTCTGTGCATCCGTGATGCTTAGACGAGCACCACCAATACCGTTTCCGAACGAATCCATAACGCGACCGCTAACGGATGCCTGAGCTGCCGTCGGAGCTAACTGCGTGTTGCTAAACGTGCAGGTAACGAACTCGCCCTCCAAGAGGGTGACCGAAGTCGTACGGCCTGACTGATTTTCTACCGACCCAGCGTGCTCTAACCCAGTCGCATCGTTGGTGCAAACTAAGCTGGCCAGTGTCCAGTTTGTATAGCTCGCCTCGGTTACCGTCACCACGTTACCAGACCCGAAGGAGGTTATATTAGGCGACGCTATCGATCCGCCACCGGATCCAACCACACTGTCTACAAGGCTGAACGCGGTAGTTCCAAAGTTTGCTGACGATGTAAAGTTAAACGCAAACGTCGACGTCGTTCCTGGAGGTGCTCCTATCGTAGTAACCGTCTTTACGACTGTAACGCGAGCCGGGAAAATCACTGCGGTAGCTGAAAGCTGAAGATCGCGGCTACCACCATTGGCTCCCGGGAAATCAACGACAAAGTTGTGATACGGTGAACCGCTGATGTTGACAGCCGAATTTGCCAATCCCCAGTCAGTTCTCGTGGAGATGTGCGAACCGTAGGCAATCACTATATTCGTTTTCTGTGCCGTGAACGTAATTGTGAAATTTTTGCTGCTATCGCCTGCTGTGCTGCCGTTCAGCGTGTAAGATGAAACGGCCGTTATCGTGCAGCCGAAGCATGAAAAGACACCGGGAATCTGAGTAATGTCATCCGCATTCGCCGGAATGCCATCAAACCCGGCAGCAACTTGCGGGTCGAGGGGAATCGGAAATGTCGTTACGCCCGCTAGCGTGCAACCCGTAACACTAACACACGGATTATTGTTGACCGATTCGGTTTCATCATAATCAGCAAGATAGTCGGTGGCGTATCTTCCGCCCTTTGTATAGTCGTAACCGAGGGTTACCGTATACGTCGAACCAATAACCAGATCCGATGCAATGAATCTGATAGGCACGAACTGACCTTCGTAGTAATGTGATTTACTTTCGTTAACATTACCTCTTGTATAGCCATCGTTTCCTGCGGCGGTGTTACACGGAATCGGTGAGGAAAGCGGCCCGTTGGCGCACTGTTCGATGTCGATGCCGATGGCTGCGGGCGCGAACAGTTCGGTTGCATTACGCTTTTGAGCAACCGCGCTAAGTGTGAAGGCTGCGCATGCCAGTGCCAATATTGCTAACTTGGTTGCGAGCGATCTCGTCATAAAACTGAATAGGGGAAACCTCATAATTTACTCCTCTCTCTTAAAAGCCCACTTCGCGGGCGGCAGTCCTGCTTGTTATGTTCCCGGAAAAGACCTAATTGAAGGTCGTTTCCAAAAACAAAGAAAAGCTTTTCTCTGCCTTGGCGTTTCGGGCGAAAAAATATCTAAATTAAAGCCGTGCAGAATGTTTAACAAAAGTCCTGAAGGGATGTCAAGACTTTTTTTCCACAGCCTTACGCCTCAAACGGAAACATGATTGCAAAAGAACACTCACTTAGCCTTATGCGCTTTCCCGGGAAAACGCGACGTAAACCACTGTTAAATAAGGCAGAAGGGTGTCAACTCGCCAGGAGATTGTCTAATCTATGAAGACAATATAGCACGAATCAAATGTATTTCCAGTAAAAATATCCCGGCGCAGCTCTTCAGTCGTCCTTTCCGAAAAAACTACGACGAGCTCCCGGATTGCCTTTTGCCTAAACGCGAAAAAAAAGGGCTGGACGTTGCCGTCCGGCCCTTAATGATTCTGCCTTTGAAGGCGAGAACTACTCAATTTAGCTACCAGTTGGCATTTTCGGCAAGGAAGTCAACATTTACGAGATCGTCATTGAGGGCAAAGGAGCGCTCGTTGTTCGTGATCGTATAACGTTTCGTACCAAACGCCGTCAGGACATAGAAAGCCCCGACGTTGAGCTCGTTGAAAGAATAGAAACCAAAGTTATTGGTGGTTGCGTACGTTACCTGACCGGTTACGGCACTCAGCATGGAAAGCCTCACACCGCGAACACCCTGGCCGTGAGTATTTACCACCCGGCCGGAAACGGACGCCTGAGCCGCAGTGGGAATCAGTTCCTCGCTCGTAAACATGCAGGTTACGGTTTCTCCTGCTTCCACCAGTATGTTTGCCCGCTTGTTAGCGAGATCCACAGTAGTGTTCGGCTGGTTTGGTGTCCCGCCCGTCGTTTCAGTGCACTGAATGGAAACTAGTCTCCACCCTGGCACTTCGGCTTCGGTTACAGCGACGACCTGAGCCCCTGCAGTTACGTTTGGATCCGTGAACTCCTGGTTGTTCACCAGGATAAAGTTCGAAGTCGGTATGTTCGTGGCCTGATAAGGGAATTCAGCCGTTGATGTAGTACCACCGCTGACGCTCTGAGTGCGTTTCTTGATCGTGATACGCCTCTGCTCGCTCGGAGTTGGCGTTGGAGTCGGAGTCGGAGTCGGCGTGGGTGTGACGGTCGGCGTGGGCGTCGGGGTGGGTGATGGGCCTCCGCTTAGCCATGAGTACAAAAGTTTATTCGGCGAGGTCCCATCGATACTCGTTACAACACCGCTCGTTGCGGCACTCATTATTGCCTGTCTTACCGTTGCCGGGCTTGCAGACGAATTTGCACCTAAGTAGAGAGCAACCGCACCGGCAACCATTGGTGCAGCCATTGAAGTACCGCTCATAACGCGGGTTGCCGTGTCGCTTCCTGCCCAAGAGGATAGGACAGCGTTTCCTGGTGCGAAGAGATCGACACACGGACCGTAGTTCGAGTAAAGAGCTCGGTCATCTGCCTCTGCTGTTGCTGCGACGGTCAAAGCATTTGGTGTTCGAGCTGGCGTATAGTCGCACGCGTTCCACTGG
>JANPJL010000067.1:0-2830 GCA_031425495.1 Acidobacteriota bacterium | reverse complement strand
CTTTGAGATCATTACATTTGCCGACTGCATCAGCTTCTCGATATCGTCGGAGTAGCCGATGACTTTCACCGGGAACTTCGCGGTCCGAGCGATCTCTTCGGCCTCGAGCCGGAGGTCCTCGTTTTTTCCCGCGAGAAAGATCGCCTGGACGTCGAGCTCGCCGCGAACAAGCTCACGGAAAATGGCGGGGATGTTGCCACCGCCGATCCAGCCTGCATTGACGAACACCGTGAATTTATCCGGATCGAGTCCGTACGCTCGACGTGCATCCTGGGCGACGGTCTCCGTTACTTCTCTAAATTTCGGATGTAGCGGAAGACCCGAGATCTTAATCTTGTCGGGCGACACACCGTAGTCGACCAATTGGCGCTGTGCATCTTCATTCGCGACGAGGTAAAGCGAAACATCGTCGCAGGCCCAACCTCGCCAGAACCCGTAACACGGATCCGTCACAACGGTGACGAGCGGGATCTGCGATGTAAGGTTGAGTTCGCGTAGCACCCGTCCGAAAATATGCTGCGTCATCGGGTGCACGCTGACAACTACGTGAGGGCACCATTTTTCGAAAGCATCGCGGCAGAACCCGATGCAGCGACGCTGGAAAAAATCGCGCGTCTCCGGCCGGAATCGGTTCATCGCCCAATAGACATACTTCATCCATCCCTGCTTATGCCGCAAGACCCAGTTATAAACACCAACTAGCTTGTCTGTGATGTGATGCGATTCTTCGACCGCCTTTATCACCCGGACAGCGACCGATTCACCCTGCCAAACCTTCTGTAGCCCCTCAGCCAAAGCCTGGGCCGCCGACCGGTGTCCACCACCGGTGTCGGATGAGATTATGAGGATCTTTGGGGTATTCGGCTGCATCAAGAGTTACGGAAGGCTGTAAGGAAGTCCTCGCGGCTAATGCCGACCTGCGAACACACGCGGCGAAGCGTCGACCCCTTGATCTTAGGGTGATTAGGTAGAGTTAAAGGAACCCTAGTTCCATCTGCATTAGCTCTCGACATCGCAATGTGCTCGCGCTCTTTGACCATTTCAAATCTGAGATTTTCAAATGCTTTGATCACTAACCGCTTGGGAGCGTCCACAGGAAATCTTGTCATCACGCTGCAAACGCAAAGTCATCCACGTATGCCTCAAGAACTCCCGCTTCCTCTTCAAAAACAGCAGTACCGAAAGTATCGATATGAAAACGGATTGCTGACCTCGCATCGGCCAGAGCTTCATCGTAGGTATCTCCTTCACCCGCAATCCCGCCCTTGATCCCGAGAGGATATGCGACAAAACCGTCCTCGTGCTTTTCAACGATAATTTTGATGTTTTTCATGCTACGCCTTCAACGCGACTTCCCTCGCCGCAGCAAAAGCCATCTCCTTCGAAGCATTCTTCATCTGCTTCTCGAGCTTCTTGATCTTGATCAGATGGCCCGGATTGAACGGCAGCGACGGATAGTAGCAATTCGATTCGTGCGTACAGAAACACCCGGCACCGGCTTCCTTACGTCGCGCTTTCATGAGGTCGGTGTTCCATGCCGACTGGAAATTCCAATCGTAATCGCGGAGATTGAGCACGTCGGCTTTGTTCTCGCATGACGAAAGCACACCGTTGTCGTAGATCACAGCACCCGCGCTTCCGGCGTAGCACTTAAGTTGGGCCTTGTTCTCTTCTTTCGTCTTCGCGATCAGATCGTGCATGTACAGATCGACCGCCGCTTTGAAAAATCCCGACGTGCCGCCGTAGTTATTTTTAAGTGCAGCATTCTTAGTATCGTCGAGAATCATCTGCGACAACTGCTGATACCGGTTGTGATCGAAATTCAACTCCGTCGGATCGGCGGACGGCGGACGGATGTAGTTGATGTTCACCTTGTCCGGCTTGAGATCGTGCTTCAGAAAATCGTACCAATCGAAGATCGTGTCTTCGTTGGAATGCATCACGCACGTGCATGTCTGGATATCGAGCTGCGGATACTGCTCACGCTTCATCTGCTGAAGCGTACGCGCCGTGTGGATCGCCTTATCCCAACTTCCCTCTTTGCGACGGATCTTTTCATGCGACTCTTTCATTCCGTCGATTCCCAGTGCGACGGTCACATTCAGATTCGGACACTCGTCGAGAATGCGCGTAACGTCCGGGAAGATGCGCTGGTGAATCTGTCCGTTCGACATCAGGTATACCGAGTCGAGCTTGTTGTTCTCGTAAAACGCTTTCACGATCTCGGGCAGATCCTTCCGGGTGAACGGCTCGCCGCCGGCCAGCACGAGAACACCCAGATTCCCACCCAGCGTTTCCGAGATTCGACCGATCTCGTCGGCCTTCATCTGCAGCTTTTTACGCGGGCGATCGTCCAGTTCCTCGGTGAAAAAGCAGTGCGTACACCGCATGTCGCAAACGCTGGTCACCAGAATGTTCAAGAACACGGGCGAAATCGGTCGTCCGACCATGATGCTGGCGTAGCGTTTGAAGATCTCTTTTGTAGCAAAATCCATTTATTATTTCCTCGCTCGCACTTCGATGCGAAGACGCGAATCTGCGTTTAAATTTATCTTATTTAGGGAGATTAGACCAATCCTTTGCTGGGTCTCGTAAATATCGCCTTGACCACCCATATCATCTAGTTACGCCCAGTTTGGTGGCAGTTTGGATGCCTGAGAAAGCAGTCACGAAGAATTATCTTGCCTGTTTGCAAACGGCTGGCGTACAATTCCTGCACTTTAGCTCTGCAAATTAAAAGGAACCTTACCGTCTGACTACGACGTCAGTCAACGATAGTATCTGGAGGATAGCTTGTGAACAGATTTACAATTTTGAGTCTTGCCGTGCT
>JANPJL010000066.1:0-31798 GCA_031425495.1 Acidobacteriota bacterium | reverse complement strand
GGACGCTCACGTCCGCATCTGCATCGCGCGCGAAGACTCGCTGCTCGAGGGTGCGATGGAAAAGCTGCAACGCGTGTTAGCGTAGATCAATCTTAGGAACATATGAAACGCATTCTTACCACCCTGATCTTTGTTTCGATTTGTGCCTCTCTCGCGATTGCGGACGAGGGCATGTGGACGTTTGATAATCCGCCGCTCAAGCAGTGGAAGGAACGCTACAACTTTGAGCCATCGAAGGAATGGTTAGATAAACTGCGGCTGGCGTCGCCGAAGTTGCCGGGTGCCTCGGGTGTCTTCGTTTCGCCCAACGGTTTGATTGCGACTAATCATCACGTCGCGTCATCTATCATTGCCAAGCTCTCGACCAAGGAGCGGGACCTGATGAAGACGGGCTTCTACGCGAAGACCCGAGACGAGGAATTGAAAGCACCAGACGCGGATGTCACAGTGCTTCTTGCCTACGAGGACGTCACCACTCGCATTCACAATGCCGCTAAAACGGGAACCGACGACGCCGACATGGCGGCGAGACGCAAGGCCGAGACCGCCGCGATCGAAAAAGCCTGCGGTCCGGGCCCGGCATTGAAGTGCGAAGTCGTCTCGCTTTATAGCGGCGGCGAATACTGGCTCTACAAATCTAAACTTTATACCGATGTCCGGCTCGTAATGGCTCCTGAGGAACAAGCTGCGTTCTTCGGAGGTGATTATGACAATTTCACGTTCCCGAGATTCGATCTGGATTTCGCCTTCCTTCGTGTCTATGAAAACGGCCAGCCGGCGAAGACTCCGCAATACTTAAAATGGTCGGAGACGGGTGCCGTCGACGAGGAGTTTGTTGTTGTATCTGGTTACCCGGGCTCGACCGCCCGGCTGCTGACTTTGTCGCAGCTTTCCTATCAGCGTGACATTGGAAATCCCCTGCAGAAAAATGTGTGGACAACGTTACGGGCCTCGCTCGAAGTCTATTCGAAGCTAGGTGATGAGCAGTTTCGTCAGGCGTCGCCTGGTCTGCGCTCGTATGCGAATTCGTTGAAGCGTCTCGGCGGTCAGCAGGACGGCCTCGTTAACCCGAGACAGTTCGCGCGAAAAGAAGCCGAAGAAAAGGACATCCGCGACAAGCTTGCACAGCGGCCCGAACTCCAGAAGCAATTCGCGCCTGCTTGGGCAAATATTGCGAAGGCATATGAGGCGATGGCCGCGATGTCCAAGCGATCATCATTTTCGACGCTCAACATCGGGCGTCTCGGAACGGTTGCGTCGCAAATCGTAACGTACCAAATAGAGAAGTCGAAGCCGAGCGAGAAGCGGTATGCGGAATATAGTGATGCCCGGATCGAAGCGTTGAAGCGTTCGATCCTGTCGCCCGCGCCGATCTATCGCGAGATGGAAGAGGCGATGCTTCTGGCGTGGTTTGAAGAGGCGAGAAAGACGCTCGGCAGCAATGATCCGTTCATTAAGGCGGCGATTGGCAATGCGGAAGCCGCAGAAGTGATAGGTCGGGCCATCCGCGAAACGAAACTCACCGATCCGGCTGTGCGCAAAGCTTTACTGGATGGGACGCCCGACGCAATTGCAAAGTCGACCGATCCGCTGATCACTCTCGCACGACGCATCGAACCTATCGTTCGCGAATTGCGCGACTGGAACGACAAGAATATCCGGAACGTCGAAGCGACCAACGGTACAAAGATCGCCGAGGCGCGGTTCGCGGTCTACGGCAAAAGTATGCCCCCCGACGCGAACTCGCAGTTGCGTTTGAGCTACGGAGCCGTGAAAGGTTATGACGAAGACACGACGCTCGTTCCGTATCGCACAACGTTCTTCGGACTTTACGATCGCGCGTTCAGCTTTGGCGAGAAGCCGCCCTTCGATCTCGCGCCGCGCTTAAAAGAGCGGAAAGACAAAGTGGATCTTTCGGTCCCGGTCAATTTCGTTTATTCGGCGGACACGATCGGTGGAAACTCGGGTTCGCCGGTGATCAGCCGGAACGGTGAGCTTCTCGGTTTGAACTTCGACAGCAATCTTCAGAAGCTATCGAATCGCTACTGGTACATAGAAGACTCTGAAGGCTCGCGAGCCGTTGGTGTACACTCGGCCGGAATCCTCGAAGCCTTGCGCAAGGTTTACGAGGCGAATGAACTGGCGGCCGAACTGACGGGCAAATGACAGCTGCACTTAGAAACATGTATTTGCGATCGTGACAAAGTGGTCGCTAGATCTGAAACCGTAGTCTTCGTTGTTCCAAGTTCGCAGTTTTGCGGCCGTGTCCTCTAGATCGGGTTTCGAGAGATCCGGGAACGCTTTTCGCCAATCCGAGCAACTTCGATTTTTGACAATTTTACGGACCGACGAACGCAGTCCGACGGCGAAGATTGACGGGTTCATCGCCTCATTCATGTGGTTCGTCATAAATGGCTTCAGAAGTTCTTCGTTTTGATCGACATTTTTGTTGATCGCCCAGCGGCCGTCTTCGATAACAAGTGTGGGATCACGCGGCACGTTGGCGACCATTGTCGTCCTCGTGAGCCCCTCATAAAATTTCATTCCGGCGTAGTTGGCATAAAGATCGGCATTCGAAAAAACGCCTGAAACCAGTGTTCCGTAGTACGTATACTCACTTGTGCGCCCCCAGCGAACAGCGCGTTTGACGGCGTCGTCGTTTCTCACGCCTCGTTTCAACGCTCGCTTGTAAATTCTGTAATAGGTATAACCCTGCTGAAAAAAGTGGGCGATCTTATCTGTGCCGAGGTGTGTCCCGTACATGTTCACCGTCGGGCTGATGGTTAAAAAGTTTATGGGAAATAGCACGAAGATCGAGTCACGGTAACTCGTCTTGAAACGCGAGGGCCGGCCGAAAAAATTATGCGAATCCATCCAGCTTCCGGCTTTCGTTGTCGCAATGAAACCTGAACCGAGGCGCCGGTAGACTTCACGGGCGATGGCTTCTTCGGAACGGAGATAGGCGAGCCGACTGACGACCTTGTCACGGGAGTCACACTTCATCAATTTACGATCTTTGTCGTCCAGACACCGCACCAGCCGATCTATTTGTGTATTAAGTTTTCCGGCGGCCGCCGTAAGATTCTCTCGGGTGTAATCGGCCACTTCCGTTCCAATATCCGCAAGCGCCACGTCCGGAAGGTTGTACTGGTCTGTTTCGAACGCCGGAACCGGCGAGGAGCTGAGTAGCAGCAACGCGACTAAGAGCACACGCACGAATTTTTGAGATCTAAACCGCATATGACCTACGATGTTCTGCGAACTTTAGGATAAATACAATTATACTAACGACTGTTACAAACGGTTGGCGACCTTCGCTATCATTTTGGTTTTTTAGTTTTTCGCTAAGCTACGGATAACGGCTTCGTCAGATTCGATCTAAATGCACTATCACCTAATTGGAATTTGCGGGACGGCTATGGCGTCGCTAGCCGGGATGCTTCAGGCACGGGGTCATCGTGTCACGGGTTCGGATCAGAATGTTTATCCGCCGATGTCGACGCAACTCGAGGCACTCGGTATCGAGATACTCAGCGGGTACAAAGCTTCGAATGCGGACATCGGCGCCGACTGCGTCGTTGTTGGCAATGCGATCTCGCGTGGCAATCCCGAGTTGGAAGAGATCCTGAACCGCAAAGTTGTTTACCGCTCGCAAGCCGAGATCGTACAGGAAGAATTCATACGCGGCCGGCGATCCCTTGTTGTCGCTGGTACACACGGTAAGACGACGACGACGAGCATCGCAACGTGGGTGTGCGAAGTCGGCGGCTTGAACCCGAGTTTTCTTGTCGGCGGGATCGTACAAAATTTCGACGCTAGCTTTCGCGTCACTGAGGGCGAGCACTTTGTCATCGAGGGTGACGAATACGACACTGCATATTTCGACAAGAAGCCGAAGTTCATGCACTACCTGCCGGAGATCGCGATCGTTAATAACGTCGAATTCGACCACGCCGATATCTATGACGATCTCGACGATATCAAATGGGAATTCTCGCGTCTGATGAATCTTGTTCCGGGGAACGGACGGCTGATTGTCGGTATCGATTCACCCGTCGCTAGAGAAGTTCTCGACGAAATGGACGGCAAGCTTTTCACGAACGTCGACACATTCGGATTGTCGGACAACGCAAAGTGGCAGGCTCGCTATATCGATTTCACGGGCGACAGGACGCGGTTCACGGTCTTCAAGGACGGCAGCTCTTTTGGCGAGTTCGAAACGAATCTTATCGGCGAATTCAACGTCCGAAATTGTCTGGCGGTGATCATCGCGGCGGATGCATGGGGAATTGCGAAAGCAAAGATCCAGCAGGCATTCGATACGTTCAAATCGGTCAAGCGACGTGTTGAGATCCGCGGCGAAGTTCGCGGGGTGATAGTCATCGACGATTTCGCGCATCATCCGACGGCAGTCGAAGAAACACTGAAGGCTCTGCGGATGAAATACGCCGGCCGGCGCCTTATCGCTGTGTTTGAGCCTCGTTCGTGGTCATCACGACTTGCGATCTTTCAAGACCCGTACGGAAAAGCATTCTCTTACGCCGATTACGTCATCATCGCCGGCGTCTACAACACGTCCAAGGCGAGCGAGCTTGGCAAAGTGCTCGACACAAACGAGCTCGTCAAAGGAATTGCGATGCAGGGCAAGCCGGCGATGAGTTTTCCGGACGCCGACGCCATCGTCGAGCATCTCGCACCCGAGCTAACGGAAGGCGATGTGGTTGCGATCATGTCCAACGGCGGCTTCGGCGCGATCCACGACAAACTTTTGAACGTCTTGAAATCGTGAGGCCCGTCGAACTCGCTATTGAATGAACGCAGCCGGGATGGGCTTGTCACCCGCTAGCCCGAACTGCACGGTCCGAACTCCCATCTGGGATTGAAGCAGCCACCAAACACCATCTCGAAAGATCGCTGCGTCTGTCTTACCGTCACCGTCGTAGTCCGCGGGCACCGGAGTATCGGTCGCCGTTCCCCAATTAAATGCAATAAAGCCGGCTCGGCCCCGTTGAATATACCAGGTGCCGTTGCGGTAGACTGCGAAATCGGCGTTTCCATCTCCGTCGTAATCCGCGGCAACCGGCCGGTCACTTCCCAGTCCAAAATTTGCAACCCTGACCTGACCGTTCGAACTGGCGAGCCACCACCATTCGCCTCCTCGATAGACCGCCAGATCGGCGCGGTCGTCACCATCGAAGTCTGCCGGGGCAGGACGATCGGAGCCGTTACCCCATTGCTGGACGCGAGCAGAGTTGTCCGAGCTTTGCAGGATCAGAAAACGCGCGGGTTCCCCGATAGCGTCCGTCAGTCGCCAGACTGCCAGATCCGTTTTCCCATCGCCGTCGTAGTCGGCCGGAACCGGTGTATCGAACAATATCGGTTGCTCTATGTTACTCGCTCCCCAGGCGACCGCGCGGTACGTATTGTTCGAGCTATTCAAAACATACCAGGTGCTATTCTCGCTTTTTCGAAAAACCGCGAGATCCGTCCGGCCGTCACCGTCGTAGTCACCCGGCATGATCTTATCGGTCGATATCCCCCATCGGTGGCTTGCATACCCGCCGCCACCCTGGAGTATGTACCAGATCCCATCCGACGGCCGGAATACCGAAAGATCGGCCGAGCCGTCGCCATCGAAATCGAACGCCGATCGGCGTACGACGTTCGAGGTGATGTCGTTTTGATATCGAGCTATAGCGACACGCCTCGAATTTGTGCTGCGTCGAGAGTCGTTGACGGCGATAATCTTTCCGTCAGCCTGTAAAGCGATCGCCGCCGATATCATGACTTCGGCTGTCCGCCCGGATCCGTAATTCGGAGCCCCTGGCGGATCGAAAATGCCCCAGTCGGTCAGCGTAAGGCCGCCGTTTCCGAAGCTGGAGTCCAAGGTGCCGTTCACGTTCAGCCGTCCGATCTGGAGATCCTGATCCGAAACACCTGGGACCGCGTTGACGATCAACCTACTGTCCCCGAGAAAGAGGATCTTTCCATCCGGCTGCACAAGAACGTCCTCGGCGCCTTCGTTTCGGTCCGTTAAATTAGAGTCGTAAACAAATCGCCCATCGCTATCAAATGCTGTGTCCAGGCTTCCATCGACGTTGTACCGAGCGACCGCCACATCCCAATGTCCGCTCTGCCCGACAACCGGCGGCGGATTATAAAAATCTCCCGCGACGACCAGCTTGTTGTCAGGTGCGAGAGCCATGCCCCGGGCAAGTTCGTTCAAGTTATTGCCAAAGGTCGTCACGACTTTACCATCGCCGTCGAAACTGGTATCAAGCGAACCGTCAGAGTTGAACCGGGCCAATCCGAAATCGTACTCGGAACCCGGAGTGATGGTGACATAGCCCCCGAGGACGATCTTGCCGTCGCGCTGAAGGACAGAGGTGCGAGCGATGTCACCGCCGCCGTTAAAATCCGCCGTCACTTTTCCGCCGACACCAAAGGTAGTGTCTAGGCTACCGTTCGGGTTATACCGGACGACCGCGAAATCGTATGTCGATCCGGTATTGACGCCGCCTTGTGTCACCCATCCCGTGGCAATGATTTTTCCGTCCGGTTGCAGGGCAACCTCTGTCGCTTGATCGAGGCTGGCGAAGAAATTGGTGATGACGGTACCGCCGGTTCCAAACGTGGAATCGATCGATCCGTTCGGATTGAGCCTGATAAGTCCGAAAGCAGTGTCCACCTGGTCGTTGAAGACGCCGAGGTATGCTTCGCCCGCAATGATAATTTTTCCATCGGGCTGAAGGACGATGCCGTATCCGTGGTCGTCGCCGTTGAAGTGATATCGGAACACACCGTCGTTGGCAAAGCTGGTATCAAGACTTCCGTCCGCGTTAAAGCGCGTAACGGTAAAATCCATAAGGAGCATACTGTCCCACGCGCTGCCAGCTACAAGTATCTTACCGTCAGGCTGGATGGCGATGTCTTCTGTCGGATCCCAGTCGAGGGCATTCGGTATTGTAAAGTTAGGGATCAGGATCATGTTTCTGCCCTGGGTGCCGAATGAGAAGTCCAGATCCCCGGCCGCGGCCCACGTTTGCAATGCGCCTCCGGTACCGAAGATCAGGGTAATGACCGCAATGATGATCGTATTCAGATCAAACCCGCCCACCTTGTTATTCATTTTCTTGCTCCTGCCGCTTTGTGAAAAAAAGGCGTGAGAACGCGACTTCCCACGCCGAGCGACTGACAAAATACTAAAAAAACCATTTACTGGCCACTGTCGCCCCCAAGATCGATCCTTGTAACTACAGGCTCAAGAAAGGCACGTTCATTTCTGCACACCTCGCCCCAATATGCCTGCGTTATGGAATTGTTTCACTACAACAGTGCTGACGGCAACAAAAAAAAGACGGGCTTCGGAGAAAAGGGGGGAAAGGTGAAAGGGTGAAAGGGTGAAAAGGTGAAAGGGTGAAAAGGTGAAAGGGTGAAAAAGTGAAAGGGTGAAAAAGTGAAAGGGTGAAAACGGCGTAGCTTACATTGTACTGTTGCACATTCACGCCGTTCCACCCTTCCACCCTTTCACTTTTTCACCCTTCCACCTTTTCACCCCTTCACTTTTCAATCGATTCGTCCGTCGAAGTTCGCAAGGTTCACGACGATCTCATCCATCGCACTTGTCCTTGCTGCCAGTTCGTTCACACCGTTGACCACCATCGAGAAAACGAGCTCTTCTCCAGCGGCTGTTCGGACGTAACCAGAAAGAGCCGAGACTTGATCGATCGTGCCGGTCTTACCTCTTACGTTTCCCGATGCCTTGCTACCTGTGAATCGCCGTCGTAACGTCCCATCTACGCCGCCGATCGTCAGGCTGTCACGCCATGCCTGCGAATATCGGCTTTGCTTACCCATGTAGCTGTATAGCTGAACGACGGCGGACGGTGTGACCAGATTGTGCCGCGACAATCCGCTTCCGTCGTGCTGGATGATTCCGTCCGGAGCGATGCCGATCTCGATCAGGAATTTTTTCACCGCTGAGATCCCTAGATCCGCGCTGTCAGTGTTGCTTGTGGCCGCAATACCGCCGCCAGGCATGGGCGCCGACAATCGAGCCTGTTCGCCCAGCGTCCACAGAAGCGTTTCGGTATACATGTTCTGGCTCGGCTTCATCGTATGCGCCGCAATCAGGCCCAGTGGTGGTGATTCCAGTTTTGCGATCTCAACCGACGGTTCCGTTATGGCAGGCTTTATCACGCTTGCCCGTGTCTGACCGGTAACGACCACGCCTTTCAAAACGAGTCGTTCCTTCAGCAGGGCAACAAACAGTTCTGCCGGACGGGTCACTGTAACGTTCCCGGTAAATCCCGAATTGCCGACAGGCAGCGTGCCAGTGATCTCGAGTGAATTTTGACCCGGCTTCTTATGGATCTTTAACGTCCGCATGCTTCCTGCCGCCGATGTCGTGCACTGATTAATGACGCGAAAGATCGGGTTGTAGGGAGCGACGCGTACCGAGCAGGGATAGCCGACCGGCCCGGGCTTGACGGTGAGATCAATAGCATTGTCATTCAGCGGCAGAGCCGAGATCTCGGCTCCGTGGTACCACTGTAGATCGTCCCATTCCCACGAGCCCGGAATTGCGCTGCCGGTGAAGTAGCTTTCGTCCGCGATCAAGTCGCCTTCGATTCGCTTTACACCTGCGGCCGCGATCCGCCCGGCGAGTTCGTCGAGACCTTTGAAATGATCGCCATCCGAAAATCTCGTTGATAGGGAAACATCGCCACGTCCGTAGATCCGCAGATTACCTTTAATGGTGCCCGTCGCGTCGACTGCCGAAGGTGCGTAAACACTCGTGACGAATCTGTATTCGGGTGACAGCCTTTCGATCGCGGTCGCGACGGTGAAGTTTTTCATGTTCGACGCCGGCATGAAATACTTTTCCGAGTTGTCTTCGAAGACAACCTTGCCCGTCTTCATCGACACGATCTTGATTCCGACCTGACCGCGACGCAGCTCCGGTGCAAAGAGACGCGAACGGATCTTTGCCTGGAGTTCGGCAAGCGTCTGCACGGATCTGACGACCGCTTGCGGCGACGGCGAAGGCGTGGGCGTTGGCGCTTGCGGTGTCTGACCGGACGCAGAGGTTAGAAGCAAAAGAGCAGAAAGCAGGATGGCACTAAGTTTCATATTGGGTCGATTCTATCGAAAACTAAGATGTCATTAAAGCGAGCGACGATCGCCCGATAACCTTGATTGGAATTTCTAAACAACGAAGAAAAAAGAAGAGGCTACCCGACTGAGGCAGCCTCTTTTAGTTTCTCCATATCGGCGAACCCTCGCCTACTTACACTTCGAGTAACCGCAGTCGCGACAGAAATCGCATCCGGACGCGTGCTCGAGTTGGCCGCGACACTCGGGACATTCCCCGATCAAGTTGGACATCTTGGGCTCATTGACGATCTCGACCGCACCACTCTTCGCGATCTGGCGCTCCGACGCCGGAAGGTTTTTTAACCGACGGTCGATGAGTAACAAGCACTCCGCGACCGCTTGCTCGGACGATGTGAGAAGCCGTTCGTTGAACCATACCGCGTGCGTTGCTGTGACCTTATTCAAGCTCCGTGCAACTTCGGCAGCATCGAACCCGCCGCGAAGCATCTTCGACGCGAGCAGACCGACGCCGGCACTGATCGGACCCGCAACAAAGACTTCCAGGATGCGATGGCCATCGTGATTCACGGTAACGTAAAGGTTTTGATTCTCGAACGGGATGCGCCACGTCGAGCCCTGCAGCTCACGGGGACGGTCAACCCGCAGAGTCCCTAGTCCCTGGTCCCAAGTCCCAAACTGTGGTGCCTCGGTAACTTCTTCGACTTGGGACTCGGGACTTGGGACCTGGGACTTCATGGTGCTAAGCACCTGATTCTCCCGGCTGCCGTCGCGGTAATAACTCACGGCCTTGCATCCGAGCTTTCTGGCGAGATGATAGAGTTCGTCGACGGACTCGAGCGTATCGTCGTTCGCTCCGTTACACGTTTTCGAGATCGAGTTGTCAACGTGTTTCTGCGCCGCCGCGAGTACGTGAACGTGTTCGATCGATTTGATTCCCATTGCGGAAATGAAATGTTCCGGCAGCTCCGATTCGTGTTCGACGACATACGCGGCCGCCTGCTTTATCGATTCCTCATCGGTTTGATCAACCGTCAGTCCTAATGCCTCGGCGGCCGAGGTGTGAACGTAGGTTCGCGTACCCAGCGTGTCCTGACGGACATAGGCCCACGAGAAATTCGGTTCGATACCGGATGACGTTTCGGCGACGAGCGAGATCGTTCCGGTCGGAGCTATCGTCGTTACTTCGTAGTTTCTCGGCGTGAGCGGCGTGTCACGCGAAATTCCGACTTCGTCATATAAGAACTCTGCATAGGCATCGCGGTTCTTTTCCAATTCCGGAAACACACCTTTCTCCGCACCTAAGCGAAGCGACGCTTTCCACGATTCGCGACGGATGAATCCCATCACGCTCTCCATCAGTTCGAGCGAATCATCGCTGCCGTAGCTGATACCGAGACGAAGACAAAGATCTGCAAATCCCATGATGCCAAGACCGACGGGACGCGTGCGTTTGACGACGTCGTCGATCTCCGCGAGAGGGAAGTGCCCGGCATCGATCACATTATCGAGAAACTGTGTGCACGTGTGCGTCGCCGCGGCGAGCCGATCCCACTCGATGCATTGATCGGGATCACTTCCGTCGCCGGTTTCCCGGTAAAACTTCGCGACATCGATCGAACCGAGATTACACGAATTGTTGAAATGGAGCTGCTGTTCACCGCAAGGATTGCACGCGAAGATCGGCCCCATCGACGACATCATGTGATTGTGCCGGTTGACCTCGTCGATGAAGATAATCCCCGGCTCGGCGTACTTGTGAGCGGACGCGATGATGCGGTTCCAAATGTCGGGTGCGTAAACCATTCCGGCCATCGGCGGTTCTTCGATGGTGCAGTCGGACACATCGGCGGTTTCGAACGCCAGCTTGTCGGCAAAAGTCGCAGTCGAACCGTCCGGACGTCGGTAAACAACATAGTCTGTTCCTGTCACGGCATCGAAAACCGGCTGCATCCACGGTTCACCATCAAATTCCGTCTGGAACCATGTACCGCTATCGACCGCATCCATGAAAAGATCTGTGACGGTTACCGAGATATTGAAATTAGTAAGACTCGTCTGGT
Organism: Acidobacteriota bacterium; assembly: GCA_031425495.1. Classification (GTDB taxonomy): domain Bacteria; phylum Acidobacteriota; class Blastocatellia; order Pyrinomonadales; family Pyrinomonadaceae; genus OLB17. The sequence continues at coordinate 20,621 of JANPJL010000066.1, read as the reverse complement.
CGTTCTTCGCGTGGATAAAACGCAAAATGTCCGGATGCGTTATGGCGAGAATTCCCATGTTCGCACCGCGACGCACACCGCCTTGCTTTACGACCTCGGTCGTCTGGTTGACGATGTTCATAAAGCTGACCGGGCCGCTCGCGACACCACGTGTAGAATTGACCATCGATCCTGCGGGACGCAGAAACTCGTACGTCATCCCCGTGCCGCCGCCGGTCTGGTGAATGATCGCGACGTTCTGCGCGTGTTCCATTATCCCCTCGATCGAATCGGGGACGTTCAGAACAAAGCATGCGGCGAGCTGCCCCTTTGGTTTTCCCGCGTTCACGAGGCACGGTGTGTTTGGTATAAATTCCCGTGCGAGCATCACCGCAGTCATCGCGTTGTAGAAATCAGCCTGCTTCTGCGGATCGGTCTCCGCACGCGAGACGTGTCCGACGACCCGGCGGACGATGTCCCTCCAAGACTCAAGCGGTTCGCCGTGCTCATCCTTTAGTGCATAGCGTTTCGCGACGACCTTTTGGGCATTCATGCCAAGCGGTCTGATATCGCGACCGACCGCGGCTCCTGCACCATTGCCGGCATTTTTCACTACTACTCCACCTGGCGCTGCTGGATCGAAAACTGTGCTCATTCGATTCTCCTATGATCTCGACACACTTCTATTGTGAAACACTATTTTAACATCGTGAATAGCATTTCCGAAGGAACTGAAGTCTGGGTTTTATATTTGTTGGAGCTTGAAGACGGTTGAAGGTTTAGTCTGCAAGTGAGGTCATAGTAATCTCCGATTGATATCGTTGTCAATGATTTTTTTCCACAGCATATTGTGCGTCACCAGGCTGCGCCAGCAAGATACGGGATGCACGGCCTAAGCTGATTGTTATGTGGAATTTGACTTTGGTTGCCCCGTTTTCTGAAACTGTTTCTGATGGACAAGCTCATGCACGCAACCGCCCAGGACGGTACGGTCCGCGTTCTCTCTGCGATCACCACCGACCTTGTCGCCGAGGCAGTAAGACGTCACCAGACCGCACCGACGGCGTCGGCCGCGCTCGGGCGGACGTTGACCGGAACGCTTCTCATGGCCGCGACGCTAAAGGACTTTGATCGGCTGTCGGTGAAAATTGAATCGCAAGGCGCTATCGGCGGCATCATCGCTGAGGCAACGAAGGATGGAACCGTCCGCGGATACGTGAAGAATCCCGATGCGGAACTACCGCCACGCCCTGATGGTAAGTTCGATGTCAGCGGCATCGTCGGGGAAGGTACCTTTTACGTGATCCGCGAGTCGGGTTTCGATATCGGTCTTCACCGCGATCCGTATGTCGGATCGGTCCCGATAGTCTCCGGGGAGATCGGCGAAGATTTTGCTTACTACCTCGCAAAGTCAGAACAGATCCCGTCCGCCGTCTTGCTCGGCGTCCTGCTGCAGAACAGCGAGCCGTTCGTGAAAGCCTCGGGCGGCGTGCTCGTCCAGATGATGCCGGGAGCGAACGAGCATATTATTACGATGATCGAGGACACTATCGCTCACGCTCCGCACTTAACTTCGGTCATCAACGGAGGTGCAACTCCGGCCGACCTTGCGCACCTCGCGCTTGGCGAGATCCCTTTTGAAGTTCTCGAAGAAAAGGACATCACCTTCCGTTGTAATTGTTCGATGGAGCGTGCGCGGACACTCATCTCGTCGCTCGGCCGAGTCGAAGTTGAATCGATGCTGGCCGAGGATAAAGGAGCGGTAATGTCGTGTGGATTCTGCAGCGAGGTCTATCAACTGGATGAGGGCGACCTTGAAGCAATGCTTTCGGACCAGGGCGCGTAACTTATCTCGACTTCGTGCGGATCACAGGCTGCGTCCACGCAATGCTGCCGTTAGATTCGAGGATCTTTGCACGAACATATTGTTCGTTTCCCTCGAACCGGTATACCGCGGGATTTGAAACGGATTCTGCGAGAATCCGGCCGCCTTTTCCGATGAACTGCGTGCGATACTTGCTGCCCCGTGCTTCTCGGATCGATATGGTAATGGAGGTCGGAGTGACGACATGATCTTCAAGTTCAACTCCGCTCGACGCATAAAAATCGCCACGTTCGAGTGCCGACAGGATTGCCGTTGCTGTGCGATCTTCGGCCCGGACGACAACCCATCCATGACCCGGCGTCGCCGCAGACCGATCGCCCAGACGCTTGAAGTGATGGGAGTCGTCAGTCGCCACACCGTAAAACAATCGTCCGCTGCTTAGAACCGCATCCCATATTTCTTCGACGCTCGGTGTGCCACCGCCGCCAAGCATATTCACAAGCGGATGACCGCTATGGATCTCAAGAAGTGCTGCGGCCTTCACTTTCAAAAGATCTTCCGCTGATATAGCCCAGCCGAAATTCGGATGGTTGATCTGTGCGATGCCTCCTGCTTCACGGATCCCGTCGATATTCTTTTGGAGATTAGAGACCACGGTTGACCCGTTTCGCGGCATGACGACGCTTCGCAGTCCCAGTCCGTTGACGTGGTACGGCTTCTTATCGAGCCGGTCGGTAACCTCCTGCCCCTGGATGACCAGAAATTTCCCGCCATCACCGTACTTTGTATTGAGCTCGGTCACCGCTGTTACGTGCTCATGGTCAGTTATTACCAGGAAGTCGTAACCGTTTTTCTTATACCATTCCACGACGTCCGATGGCGGAGAATCACCGTCGCTATTTGTGGTATGTGTGTGCGTATTACCTTTGAGCCAGATCTTCTTCGCTCCCTCAGGATGTGTAGGGGTTTGGGAAGCGGCAGTCGCGCAGGTGAGGACCGAGACGAGCAACGCATAAAAAAGGCAACTGAGGTTTCTCATTATTGGCCGACCTTCGCGTCGATCGCGTCCTCGATCTAAAATTTGAAATCTCAGATTTGAAATTTGAAATTTAGATGGAACCCGTCAGAGGGGCAGCAGGTCCCGATAGTTTCCGTGAAAATACACGAGCGGATCTCCGTCCTTGATCCGCACGGTTTCGACCTTGCCAACAAAGATCGTATGGTCGCCTCCGTCGAATGCGTTTTGCAAAAGGCACTCGAGAGATACCAGCGAGTCTTCCAATATCGGCACGTCACCAGATCCGCGCAGAACTCGTAGGCCGTCGAACTTACCCGGCATCGCGAGAGCGAACCGCTCAGACAGCTCGTCCTGTCCGGCTGCAAGAAAATTAACGGCGAACCGGCCGGAATCGTTCAATGCATCGTGACTTCCCGCAGTTTTTTCCAAACACACGAGAACCATCGGCGGATCAAGCGAGACCGCGCAGAAAGCCGACACGGTGATGCCGTGCGAGAGGCCGGACGCGTCGATCGACGTAACGACAGTTATACCGCTCGGGAATCGCGACAGTGCCGCGCGAAAATCGTCTGGAGTGACGGGCATACGTTATGCAAAATCTACCGTCTGTCCGGGTATTGCGCAAGCGAAGGTACATCTGGGTAATGGTTCAGTTTGGATTTCTCGCGCGTGGAGCGCAGTATGCTATTCAGTGCAACTTTCTTATTCTGTGTCTTCTCCGTGTTGTTCAGTTAGTTCTGTGGTCATCTTGCAGGCGTGATCCACCGAATAAACGGAAAGCACGAAATAGCACGGAATAAGAAATCAGCGATTTTCGAATGAACCGCTACTTAGATTTGGGAAGAATCCGTACGCTGGGTGCGTGCTTTTGAATTCCGGCCAAGGATACTCGATAATTTTCGGGAAGATGCCCGAAACCCAATCCTTCTTTTCCCAAGTGAAAGAGCTCGTCCACGCTGAGCTCGACTGGCTGATCCCGGCATCCGGTCAGCAGCCGCAGAGTTTGCGTGACGCGGTCAGATGGAGCTTGTTCGGCGATGGTAAGCAGCTTCGGCCCGCACTCGTTTTTGCGGCCGGTCGAGCATTCGGTGCGCCGGACGAGAACCTCGTAAGGACCGCCTCGGCCGTCGAGATGATCCACACCTACTCGCTGATCCATGACGATCTTCCCTCAATGGATGACGATGACCTGAGACGCGGTCGCGAGACATGCCATAAGAAATTCGGCGAAGCGACAGCGATATTGGCGGGCGACGCTTTACAGGCTCTTTCGTTTCAGGCGATCGCCGGGGATGAACACTTGTCGGGGCAGGTGCGGCTTGAATTGATATCGCGCCTTGCGCAGTCCGCGGCGAAAATGGTCGTCGGACAGCAGCTGGATCTGGAAGCGGAAGGCACGACAATATCGAACGAGGCTGTCGAGCACATTCATCGCAATAAGACCGGCGCTCTCATCGGTTTCTCGGCCGAAGCCGGAGCTATCATCGGCGGGGCCGGCGTGGAGGAGCTTGCGATCGTTACCAGCTTTGCGGAGAAACTCGGTTTACTGTTCCAGATAAAAGATGACCTGCTCGATGTGACTCAGACGACCGAGGCTCTCGGTAAGACGGCGGGTAAAGATATCACATCAGCCAAGGCGACTTTTCCGTCGATACGCGGCATCCCACAGACGGAACGTCTGGCTACCCAGGTCCACTCGGAAGTTATCGAGTCGATCTCGGGCTTGAACAGACCTCGGGATCTTCTTGTCCAGATCGCCGATTTTATCTTGACCCGAAGCTCGTGAGGTTCGGGCGCCGTTGCCGAAATAGAAACGCGCGACTAAAATATTGCGTAATCAGCATTCCAGCGCAGGAATCAAAGGAGTACAGCCCATGAATCGAATGCATTGTCTTGTCTTGTGTTTTATTGCCATCATCACGTGCAGCACTATGAGTATTGCCCAGGAAACGATCAAACCGCCCGTAGCCAAAAAGGAACCTAAGGTTCTCAAGATACACGGCTACGAGATAACCGATAACTACGCATGGATGCGCGACCGAGGTGACAAGAAGAATCCCGAGGTCGTAAAGTATCTGGAAGCTGAAAATGCGTATACCGAATCGCACATGGGTCCGCATAAGACCTTCGTCGACGATCTGTATAAGGAGATGCTCGGCCGAATCAAACAGACGGACCTCAGCGTTCCGGTGAAGATGGGCGGCCACTGGTATTTCAATAAGACCGAAGAAGGAAAACAGTATCCGACATATTTTCGGAGCAAGTCGCGTGACGGTAAAGACGCCGAGTTGCTACTCGATCAAAACGAGATGGCGACGGGCTTCACGTATTTCTCGATCGGTGCGTTCGAGCCGAGCGACGACGGAAACTTTCTTGCGTTCTCAACCGACACGACGGGCTATCGTCAATACACTCTTCAGATCAAGGACCTTCGTACGGGCAAGTTATTAGCCGATAAGATCGAGCGTGTGACCTCGACCGAATGGTCGGCGGATGGCAAATACATTTTCTATGCGCTGGAAGATCCAGTCTCGAAACGCGACGATAAGATCTTTCGCCACACAGTAGGCGGAACAAGTGCGGATGATCTCGTGTATGAAGACAAGGACGTTCTTTTTACGACGGGGATCGGGCGTTCGCGCGACAAGAAGATGTTCTTCATCACGTCCAGTGCGGCAACTATGAACGAGGTTCGGTATCTTTCGGCGGACAATCCACTCGGTCAATGGAAAGTGATCACGCCGCGGCGAGAGAATCTTGAGTACAATGCCACGTTCGATAATGGCGAGTTTTTTATTACTACCAACAAGGACGCCGAGAATTTCAAAGTGGTTCGAGCTCCCGGCGATGATCCGAGTGAAAAGAACTGGAAGGATTACATCGCTCATAATCCGGCCATCAAGGTTGAAGGGATTAGCTTCTTCAAAGATTACGCCGTCGTGTCCGAGCTCGAGAACGGCCTCGAGTACCTGAAGGTGATGGATCTGAAGACGCGTCGTGCATCGACACGGATCGAAACACCCGAAGCGGTTTACACGATGGGAATGACGAGCAACGCGGAATACGAGATGCCGTTCGTCAGATACAACTACTCGTCGATGATCACGCCTGGTTCGACATACGAGTTCGACTTCCGCACACGTAAGAGCGACCTGATCAAACAACAGGAAATTCCAAGCGGCCATGACAAGACGAAGTACGAAACAACACGAGTCTGGGCGACGGCCCGAGACGGCGTGAAAGTTCCGATCTCGATCGTTATGAAGAAAGGCACGAAGCTCGACGGAAAATCACCGATGCTTCTCTACGCCTATGGTTCATACGGAGCATCGATGACACCGAGCTTCTCAACCGCGCGGTTTTCGCTTGTCGATCGGGGAATGATCTACGCGATCGCTCATATCCGGGGCGGCTCCGAGCTTGGCGAAAAATGGCGTCAGGACGGAAGGATGTTCAAGAAGGCGAACACCTTTAACGACTTTGTCGATTCGGCAAAGTGGCTGATCTCAAATAAATATACTTCAAGCGACAGGCTCGTCATTCAAGGCGGATCGGCCGGCGGCCTTTTGATGGGAGCTGTAGTAAACCAGGCACCCGAACTTTTCAAAGCAGCTGTCGCACAGGTTCCGTTCGTCGATGTTATGAACACAATGATCGACGACACTCTGCCGCTTACAACCGGAGAGTGGATCGAGTGGGGAAATCCGCGGGACGACAAGAAGGCGTGGGACTACATGTACTCCTACTCGCCGTACGACAACGTGAAGGCGCAGACTTACCCGAACATGCTCATCGAGATCTCGTTGAACGACAGCCAGGTTCCATATTGGGAAGGTGCGAAGTGGGCCGCGAAGCTGCGTGAGATGAAGACCGATAACAATGTAATTCTGCTAAAGACCAACATGGGTGCTGGACATGGTGGATCGTCGGGAAGATACGATCGCCTGAAGGAGGTAGCGTTCGATTACGCTTACGCTCTGACGCAGGTCGGGATCACCAAGTAACTTAAATTTTAACCTAACTTTCCATGGCGGTCGCAGATCAGGCGATCGCCATTTTTGTGTTTGCTCAACTTTTCTCGTTCGCCAATATCGGGCAGATTGAGGGTGAATCGTGTCAATCTGACCGAGCGGGTCCCACCGATCACCATCCCAAACTGGGTTCCGGACCCTTCTGTCTCTTAGTGTTTATCCCTTTGCCACTGACCCGTTTCTCCTGGCATGCCTCTTGCCAAAGACTTCGCGTCGGGCGTCTACTACTCTCACTCATACGCAGCGCCGGGTGTGAACTGTTATGAGCAAAAATTTACTCAATCTACTCGCTTCAGGATTGGCCGTGGTCTCGGTGACGGTTACTTCTATCGGACAAACGCTCGATAGAAAACCGACAACGGCGCGACTTGCACAGACGATCGAGGCTTCGCACTTTCTTAGAGAGATGTCGTCGCCAGTCCCGGTCGAGACCGCCGACCTTTATTCGTCGGAGGTCAAGAAGATCGCATCCGTCCTGGCGAATTCGGCGCGCAAGAACCCAATACTGATCGACAATACCGGAAACGACCGCGAGCTGATCGTTCTCGCCGCCGCATCGCGATTGGCATCATTGCCTTCGGCCAAAAACATTTACACGATCGATTGGAGCTCCATACTTTCGACGGCGACAACCGATGTTGATGTCGATAACGCTGTCGCAGCTATAGTTTCTTACGCCTCATCGGCACAGGGCAAAGTCGTTCTTTACCTCGATGACGTCTCGGCGTTTTCGAAAGATCGACCTCTGTTGGGAAAAGAAATAGCTAGCCGGATATATAACGCGATCTCCGAACGGAGGATCCAGGTCATTACGGGAACGAATGCTGAGAACTTCGATCATCAGATCGCATCTGACCCCTCGCTTGCGAAACGCTTTACAAGGATCGACATCGACGAGGAAGATCCATTCGTGGGTGACAAGCTTTCACCTGACCTGCGTTCCCTGGTTGCCAGGGGCTCCGGCGACAAGGTCATCAAAGTTATTCTCCAAGCGGACGATATCAACAACGCTGCACTCCGCCGCATGCTGGACTCGAACAACATCCACATTGATGCACGCGCAGACGGCCTCGAAATGCTGGTCCTGGATCTGCCGGTGCGGGTCGCTGAGGCTGTCGCCGAGGTGCGGGGCGTCAAGCATCTTTCCCTCGATCGCGAACTAAAAACGCTAGGTCATATTGAAAAGACCACCGGGGCCTCGATCGCGCGAACGATCCATCAAGGATTGGATGTCAGTCTCCTCGGTACCGGTGTTTTGAATACGAGCTCGGAGCTGGACGGAGCAGGTATCGGGATCGCGATAGTCGATTCAAGCATCCGCGAGAATCATCGGTCGTTCGTTAACACATCCGGCACCAAACGAGTCGTGCAGCGGGCAAATTTCACAGCCGCGAGCCACGTTGATATCGACGAATTCGGGCACGGAACACACGTTGCATCTCTCGCCGCCGGGAATGTGGGTGCCAATCTCAATTTGAGTGACGGAAGCTACATGAGTCCTTACGAGGGCGTGGCATCGGGCTCGAAGATCATCAATGTTCGCGTTCTCGATAACAACGGCGTCGGAACTTCGGCTCGTCTCATTTCAGCACTCAATTGGATTCTCGCGAACCGAACGACGAACAACATCCGCGTAGTAAACCTCAGTCTCGGAGCTCCGGCAATTGAGACCTGGCGGAACGACCCGCTCTGTCGGGCTGTCAGACAGTTGACCGCGGTCGGCATCGTCGTAGTCGCTGCCGCCGGCAACAACGGCAAGAATGCGGCCGGTCAGAAACTCTATGGTGCGATCCATTCACCGGGGAACGATCCAACGGTTATCACTGTCGGCGCCGCGAACACGTTTGGCACGGATGCTCGCAGTGACGACGGGGTAACCACTTTCAGTTCGCGCGGTCCGACACGCTCCTATTGGACCGACTCGGCCGGTGCAAAGCATTTCGATCACCTGATCAAACCCGACATCGTTGCACCGGGAAATTGGCTGATCGGAGCCCGGGCAGCAGGTAATGAGATCATCAATGGCAATCAGGAACTTGGCGTCAATAACAACGCCGATGACGCTCGCAAGATGATGTACATGAGCGGAACATCGATGGCGACGCCCATCGTTAGCGGAACCGCCGCTCTACTGCTTCAGGCAAATCCAAAGCTGAAGCCGAACATGATCAAGATGATCCTGCAGTACACGGCACAGCCGCTCGACGGATTCAACACGCTCGAGCAAGGGGCCGGGCTGCTCAATATCGAAGGAGCGACACGGCTTGCATTTCTCATCCGCCAAAACCTGCCGAATCCGACGCCGCAAGGCGAGGCGATGCTAACCACATCCACGCTGCCGGTACATTCGTCCACGATCGCAGGAACAAAGTTTCAGTGGGCGGGTGGAATCCTTCCGAGCTACGCTGCTGTCACCGGGACAGCACTCATAACGAAGTATCAGAAAATTTATGACAACGGAGCCTTCTTTCCGGACGCCCTCGTACTGTCGCCCAGCAGCGGCACGATAGGTCGCAACGGCCTATTGCTGAGTGACGGACTGCTGATCAGCGACGGTCTGCTTATCAGCGACGGAACTATTCTGGGGGGCTCGACAAGTCCGACTGGTTATCAAACGCTTACTTTCGGACAGCCGATCGGCAGTTCGGGGCTTTTGATTTCCGACGCCTTCACGCTTGCCGATAATTCGGCTATCGCGGACGGGCTGCTGATCAGCGACGGACTGCTCATCAGCGATGGTCTATTGATAAGTGATGCGACCAATTCGTTGGTCAACCGGATATTCGCGGCAGGGGACGCGACTGCCAGAATGCAGTAAGGCCGATAATACTCCGAACTCAAATCGATAGGCGCCCCACCGCCTATCGATATTTAGCGAAAGGACGCAATTTTTTGCTGGTAAGAAATGTCGTCGTCACGGTATAGTATCGGTGTGGCATCCGTCACGCTCTTGAATCCATCACTGAACCCCCAGCTCACCAATGCTCGCCAATCGATCCCTCGAGAATATTTATATAGGTGTCTTACTGCCCGTAGCAGCTGGAGCTCTCGGCTGGTCGCTCGTCAATTTCCCAAGTGATCGGTTGGACTGGCGTCTTGTTGGGCTAGCAATAATCACCGTCTTTTTTAGTTCGTTTCTCCGGATCCAGCTGCCCCGTACAAAGATCCACGTCACCACCTCCGATGCAGCGATCATCCTGTCGTTCCTCTGGTACGGCGGCGAGGTTGCGGTCATACTTTCTTTCCTCGAGACGGCCTACGCCTCACTCAGCTATCGATTCCACGGCGGGACGATCCGTAATAAAACGATTCTGGTAAATATCGTCGTCGCGGTATCGGCTTTGTTCGCCACAACGATGATCGTCCGGGGCGTATTCGGACCGGCTCCGGAGCTGTTGGGCAGCGGCAACGTCACGGAATTCGTTTTAATGCTGGCCGCGATGGGAATTTTACTCTTCGTGTTCAACTCCGCTTTTGTCTCGCTTTTCTTCGCTGCGAAGAACGGAAAGCCGGTACTCGAAGTCTGGACCGAATACTGCCTGAACGCTTTGGCAATGTACCTGAGCGGGGCGGTTCTCGCAGGATTTACCACAAAGGCGATCCATGACATCAACATCTTCCTTTTCGCGGCGGTGTGCGTGTTTTTCGGTACGGTGTACATGACATATCGTCGCTACATCAACGATATACGGAAGACCGCGGCAAAGGCCGAGGAAGCCGAAAGGGATCGTGCGGAGGAGGCAGAGAATCATGTCCGTGAACTGAAACACTACGTCGCTCGTCTAGAGCAGACGAGTGAAGAACTGAAGCAGGGCCGGGAGCGATTCCGTCATGCTGCATATCACGATGGGCTAACAAAGCTGCCGAACCGAAATTATTTCGTCGACACAATAAGGCAATTGATCAAAGAAAAGCAGGATTCAGCAGCATTTTCATATGCCGTGATGTTTCTCGATCTGAACGGGTTTCGCAAGATCAACGACAGCCTTGGACATTCCGTCGGCGACCAGCTCATCAAGCAGGTTGCCGGACGACTGTCGAAAATAGCCCGGAAGGACAGCGTCATCGGTCGATTCAGCGGAGATGAGTTCGCGATAATCTTACTTGACGGCGCAGATGAGCGAGGCGCGACTGAATTTGCCGAACTAGTGGCGCGCACCATCGCTCAACCATTCGTTCTTGCGACGCGGCAGGTATTCACGACCGTGAGTATTGGAATTGCGTTTGGAAATCTGAACTACGATGAGCCGGAGGAACTCCTCCGAGATGCCGATATCGCAATGTATCATGCGAAAGATCACGGCAAGGAGTTCGAGGTGTTCGATAACAAAATGCACATGCGGGCGGTCTCGCTGATGCAGATCGAAACCGATCTTCGCTATGCCATCGAGCGCGGTGAATTCGAGCTTTACTACCAGCCGATCGTCGATCTGGAAACTCTCCATCCTGTCGGTCTCGAGGCCCTTGTCCGATGGAACCATCCGACTCTTGGCCGAATCGCCCCAGATAACTTTATCCCCGTTAGCGAATCGACGGGACTTATCATCCCGATGACCTTAATGATCCTCGAGACCGCTTGTGCACAGACCGTCGAGTGGAAGAACCGATTCAAGGATTCGGGCCTACGGTTTGTAAGTGTGAATATTTCGGGGACACATTTTTCCGATCCGTCGCTGGTACGACAGATCAAGGACGTGCTGGAAAAAACCGGTATCAATCCGCGGAGTCTAAAGCTTGAGATAACCGAGACCGCGATCATGGAGAACGGAGAGAATGCAGTTGCAATGCTGCGGGAAATTAGAGCGCTCGGCGTACAGTTGAGCATCGACGATTTCGGAACCGGCTACTCCAGCCTCGGCTACCTGCAGCAATTTCCCCTCGATACTGTGAAGATCGATCGTGTATTTGTCCGGTCGATGGAAGAGGGGCGACAGAATGGTGCGATTGTCCGTGCGGTCATCGCGCTCGCGAACTCTCTAAAGCTTGACGTGATCGCGGAAGGAATCGAGAGCATCGACCAGTTCCATCAGTTGCGGATCTTGTCATGCCGGTACGGCCAAGGGTTCCTGTTCTCACCACCTCTTCCTATAGCGGAGGTTGATACCCTGCTTGCAGATCCGAACCGTTGGCAAAGTCTGGTCGCGGGCGGTGATTTCGTCATCGTTCCACCCGAAAGCGAGGACTCAAAGTACCAGGTGCACTAAGCTCAGGTGGCAAATACGGCGGGCCGCGCGTTCAAGGGAAATTCCGTTTCGTAGCGCGAAGCAAGATTCAGAAGAAGATCTTCCGACCAGAAGTTTCCGATCAACTGAGTCCCGATCGGAAGGCCTTCGCCGGAAAGTCCCGACGGGATGCTGATCGCCGGCACTCCCGAGAGATTCGCCGAGACGGTGTAAACGTCGTTCAGGTACATCGCGAGCGGGTCGTCACTTTTTTCTCCGAGCTTGAATGCCACCGTCGGTGACGTCGGTGTCAGGATCGCATCACAAGAGGCAAACGCCGTTTGATAGTCGCGTTTCACCAGTGCGCGAACCTTTTGTGCCTTCGAATAGTAGGCGTCGTAATAGCCGCTCGACAACACGTACGTGCCTAGCATGATCCTGCGTTTGACCTCAGCGCCAAATCCCTCTTCACGCGTTTTGAAATACATCTGTCTGAGAGCCGCTGTCTCTTCGGCGCGAAAACCATAGCGAACGCCGTCGTATCGAGCGAGGTTTGACGACGCTTCCGCCGTGGCGATTATGTAATAAATAGCGATTCCGTATTTCGCATACGGAAGCTCCACGTCGACGATCTCCGCACCGAGCGCACGAAAATTTTCGATCGACTGTTCGACCACGTTGCGGACGTCGTCGTCGAGACCTTCGCCGAACAGTTCACGCGGGACGCCGATCTTCTTCCCGGCGATATCCCTTTCGAGACCCGCCGAATAGTCCGGCACTGGGACATCCGCAGATGTAGAATCCATCTCGTCGCGCCCGGCTATCACACCAAGAACATCGGCCGCATCTTTTACCGTTTGGCCGAAAACGCCAATATTGTCGAGCGAGGAGGCGAAGGCGACGAGGCCGTATCGCGAGATCCGTCCGTATGTTGGTTTAAAACCGACGATGCCGCAAAGCGAAGCAGGCTGGCGGACCGAACCGCCGGTCTCGGAACCAAGAGCGGCTCGCACGACGCCTGAGGCGACAGCGGCTGCGGAACCGCCTGAGCTGCCGCCGGGAACGCGTGTCGTATCCCACGGATTCTTTACCGGGCCGAACGCCGACGTTTCATTCGACGAACCCATCGCAAACTCGTCCATGTTCGTCTTGCCGATAACGACCGCACCGGCGTCGTTGAGACGCTTGATCGCGGTCGCGTCGTATTGCGCCCGGTAGTCTTGCAGGATCCGCGACCCGCACGTCGTTTGAAGACCTTTCGTGCAGATGTTGTCTTTGATGGCGATCGCGAGTCCGCGGAGGGGAAGGTCAGTATCCGCAGACTCGATCTCCGCGACACGTTTCTCGGCATAGTCCCGCTCGATAGAAAGAAAAGAGTTCAGCTGAGGGTTCAGGTTCTCAGCCTTATCGAGCGATCTTAATATCTGCTCGCGCATTTTATCTGTGTCTGCCATTTTCGAAATCGTATTAATCGGGCTTCACGATGCCGACCGTCTCGATAAGCCATTCGTCGTTCTCACGCACGGCATCGACATTTATCGACCGCTGAATGCTCTCAGTATCCGTCTTCCAAAAGAGAAGTACGTTGAACGAGACGCGTTTCCCGGGTTCGACCAATCGGCATTCGCCAACGCGAAACGCCTTTGGATGATCTTCGGTAAGGGTAAACGGATCGAAAGTCGAGTCGCGCTGCCGGAGTCGGTCGACAAATGCCGGTGTCAAAAACTCTTCGCGCGATCGTAAATTCTCGGGCGAAACTTTCAGGTCGTTGCCAAAATGAAACGAGTAAAACTCCCGCACCCTCGGCCTGGCCTCAGCGCAGTCCGGACCTTGCAGGTTGACGACACCGCAGGCCAGAAGGAAGCAAGCAGTAAGCAATAAGCAGAACAACCGTCCGCACGAACTGACCACTGACCACTGACCACTCACCACTTTCATAGGACCTTCGGCACCTGAAAATGGCCCGCTATCGCCGACGGGGCCTCTTCGAGCGCGGTCTTTTGACCGAGCGATTCGCGAACAACATCTTCACGGTTCGTCGCCGTCGCTTCGCCTTCGTCGGTCAAGCCGCCGAGCATCGGCTCGATATCGTCTGTGTCGAGCGCGTTCAATTGTTCGACGTACGAGACGATCTCGGCCATCTGCGGAGAATAGAGTGCGACTTCCTCATCCGTGATCTCAAGATGCGCCAGTGTGGCGACTTTCTTTACGTCCATAATTTGTGAATGGTGAATCGTGAATCGAATTGTGTGTTATATCATTACGGAATCGCTACAGCCTATCGGCCAATCTATTTACGATTCACCATTCACGATTCACTATTACCCCGACTCCGCCTCACAAGGCAATTCCCCGCAGCGAGTAGAAACTGACGACGCAGCTCGGTATCTTCGATGCCCGCTGCAGCTTTCTCGAGCTCAGGCGTGATCGCGGCTTCTGCCGCACGACGCAATTCGTGTTCATCGGACGCTCCGGCGCGTCGCCGAGAACCCATCACCGCGGCCTCATCGATCTCAAAGTCGATAAAATTTACGACCGGTGAGCCGACAGCGGCGTTTAACTTGAACAGAAGCTGGCCCGCGAGATCTTTCAAATGCCACTGCCACGTTTGATTTACGACCGCTACAAACAGCGTGGAGTTTTCCAGCTTTACCGGAACGGCCTGCTCGGCGATTCCTTCCCCGGCGATCCTGCGCCACGCCGCGAAAACGAGGGCGTCGCGGATCAATTCGGAGCCTTCAATTTCCTTTACGAGGCCCGGAAGAGTACGAAAGATATCGAGCACTGGTTATTATCTTAAACGACAAAAGTTCGATTTGCTAAGCACGGGATTTTGAATGATCGATCTACCAAAAATCATACTCGCCTCCGGCAGTCCGCGACGTTCGGAGATCATGAACGCGGTCGGGTGGCGCTTTACGAAAGCTATACCCGACATCGATGAGAGCGAACGAGCAGGCGAATCGCCGGACGCTTACGTCTGCCGGCTCGCCTCGGAAAAAGCGCAAGCTGTCGCGGACTCGCATCCGGGTGAGATCGTCCTTGCCGCGGACACGACCGTGGTCATCAATGATCAGATCATGGGGAAACCGGTTGATGACGGGGACGCACGGAGAATGATCAGAATGCTGGCTGGAAACTGGCACGAGGTTTTGACGGGTATCGCCGTTTCGAAGAATGGTATGTCGGATGTCGGGATGCAGCGGACGCGTGTGAAGTTTGCGACTATGACCGACGCTGAGATCGAGTATCTGGTGGAAAAGGGCGATCCGCTGGACAAGGCCGGAGCCTACGCCGTTCAGGCTCAAGCCGCGCTTTTCATCGAGGGGATCGAAGGGGATTATTGGAACGTGGTCGGTCTGCCGATCAGTTTGGTTTATGAAATGATCGTTCGTCGGACAGGGTAGAGTCAGTCGGTAGGCGATCATATCGCCACGAATTTGTTTCGTGTGGTTCGTGTGTTTCGTGGTTCGGATTTAAGAGAAGATAACCACGAATTAAACGAAAAGAACACGAAACAAGATTCCTTTCTTCTTTCCTCCAGTCCGTTCCGTGTAGTCCGTGGTTAAAGCCGAAGCTTCGACCACGGACTACACGGATTACATGGAAGAAGCGGAAGACACGGAAAGAAAAAGAAAAAAAGGATGGGTTCGTTGGCGTGTTTCGCGTGTTCCGTAGTTGGATTTAAGAAAAGATAACCACGAATCACACGAAAGAGAACACGAGAAAAGAGAACTAACATCCAAAACAAAGAGCAGGCCAACTGATCGGCCTGCTCTTTTTCTGAACTTGTCCTGATTACTACAACAATCTGTCTACTGCTTTAGATATCGGGATTGTGATATCGAATTTCGGATCGATACCGCCGAAGGCCGAGCCGGAGACATTGCCATCCTTATCGAGGATCACGAACGACGGGAGCTGATCGACCTTGAACTTCTTCAGCGTGATCGCACCGTCGGAATCGCGGAGTACCGGAACCGCAAGGCGGCTGCCCGCCACGAATTTTTCGATATCCGCATCCGTGGCAAAGTTTTTAGATTTTGCCATCGTCGAATCGGTAGCGACGAAATATACAACGACATCCTTTCCGGTGTATCGCTTCGCCAGGGTGTTGGTATACTCCGCCTGCTTGCCGGAAAGAGGCAGCCAGCTCGCACCCAGTGCGAGGATGACGACTTTGCCGCGGTGGCCTTCAACGTCCACGCGTCCTCCGTCAAGTTTGGACAATGATGTCTGTGCCGAGCCCGCAATAGCGAGACCAGCTAACAAGACGAAAACTGCAAGAAAACTTTTTATCGATCTCATATGTTTAGAAACGCAAAGGTAGCGCGTTTCACCCGGATTAGATGCACCTTTGAGGCCAATCTACTGTCCCCGGTTCAGGACGACATTATCGATCAGCCTAACGTTGCCGAAACGGACGGCTGACGCGATCAGAGTCTCTGTTTCGCCTATTTTCGCAACAGGTTCCAGGGTTGCTCCATCCACGATCGAGACATAATCAACCGAGGCAAGAGGCTCGCCAGCAATATGGTTCTGCACTATTTCGATCAACTTCGCGGCATTTCGTTCGCCCTGCCGGAAAGCGCGTTTCGCCTCGCGCAGGGCGGCGAAGATGACGGAAGCTTTTTCTCGCTCATCGGCAGACAAGATCCGGTTTCTTGACGATAGTGCGAGACCTGATTCCTCACGGACTGTCGGTACAACGACGATCTCGGTTTCGAATCCAAGGTCTGTCGTCATCCGTTTTATTACCGCTACCTGCTGCGCGTCCTTTTGTCCGAAGAATGCCAGGTCCGGTCGGACGGCGTTGAAGAGAATCGTGACGACGGTCGCAACTCCTCGAAAATGTCCCGGTCTCGATGCCCCCTCGAGACCTTCAGAAATTCCTTCGACGTAGACATAGGTCGAAAATCCTTTCGGATAGATCTCTGCATTCTCGGGAGCGAAAATATAATCGACCTCGTATTCGGCGAGCATTGCCGCGTCGCCGGTAAGGTCTCTCGGATAGCGTTCGAGGTCGCCCCCGTCGTTGAACTGTGCGGGATTTACAAAGATGGAGACGATGACGATGTCGGACGCGGCGCGTGCTTCTTTCACCAGCGCGACATGCCCTTCGTGAAGGGCTCCCATCGTCGGGACAAACGCGATCGTCTTGTTCTCTCGGCGCAGTTTGCGAGTGATCGATGACATGCGCTGCCGGCGATTAATGATCTCCATAGGATCAGCTGGACGACTTTGCCGATTGGGGCTCTGCGAGTTTTACATCTTCGGGCATGCCGTACGACTCGGCTTCGCTTGGATAGTTTCCGGATCTCACATCGTCCATCCATTTTGAGATGGCGTCGGTAATAACCTGGCTCACGTTAGCGTATTGTCGAACAAACCTGGGCTGACGGCCGAAGGTAAAGCCGATCAGATCATGGAGTACCAGCACCTGTATGTCGCACTCGCTGCCCGCTCCGATCCCGATCGTGGAGATAGTTAATTCCTTGGTCACGATCTCGGCAACCTCGCGCGGGACGAGCTCAAGAACGATCGAGAACGCACCGGCTTCTTCAAGCATCTTCGCGTCGTCGATGAGGATCTTTGCCGCATCGGCGGTCTTTGCTTGAACACGGTATCCGCCCATCTTGTGTACCGACTGCGGTGTCAACCCGACATGGGCGACGACAGGGATCTCTTCATCGACGAGCCGTTTGACCAATCCGACGCGATTCCGTCCGCCCTCGAGCTTGACGGCTTCGGCACCGCCATCCTTCATAAGACGCAGGGCATTTCTGACCGCTTCGTTGTCACCAGTGTGAAAGCTGCCGTACGGCATGTCGGCGACGATCAGAGCGCGACTCGATCCGCGCTTCACCGCCTTTGTCGCCGAGCAGATCTCATCCAGCGTGACCGGGATCGTGTTTCCGTAGCCGTGAATGACATTGCCCATGCTGTCACCGACCAGGATAATGTCGACGCCCGCCTCGTCAACGATCCGCGCGGTCGGATAATCGTATGCAGTCAGGCAGACGAGCTTTTCGCCCTTTTCCTTCGCCGCACGGAGCGCCGGGACATAGATCTTTTCGGGTTTATCGGGTTTTAGATAGGCCATAAAACGTTTTCAGCATAGACCTTTGCACAATCCAAGTCTAGTGGTTGTGATTTCCTTCCGGGAGGTTGAAAGGGAAGGCATTCCAACGCGTGACAGCCGACGTGTCGGCGGATTCTGAAAGCAGGGTCCGAATGTCCTTCTGAAGGATGGGATGAACGAAGGACGGGGCTATCTCGCACATCGGAACCAGGACGAAATTGCGAAGATGCAGTCGCGGATGCGGCAGCGTAAGGAATTCTGTATCCGTTTGTTCCTGGTTGTAGAAGAGAAGGTCGAGATCGATCGTGCGCGGCTTCTTTAGCGATTTGTCTTTACGCCCGAGTAGGTACTCGATCCGCAGCATGCGGGCCATCATTTGCGACGGGGAAATGCTTTCGCAATGAAGCTCCGCGACCATGTTGAGAAAGTTCGTATCGCTCTCGATCTCAACAGGCTCGGTCTCGTAGACACCCGAAAGCTTGGTCACGGCGAAGCTTGCTTCCATCAATCCGCGCACGCCGAGCAACAGATTGCCGGCCCGATCGCCGAGATTGGAACCTATGCTGACGTAAGCTGTTATTGTTTCGGTGTCCAAGCGAGTCAATAATAAGATTCTTTTCGGATTTGTAACAACTGCTCGCTGGCATTCCGTGCTTTCCGTGTATTCGGTGGTTCCTGCCTGCAAGATGACCACGGAATACACGGAACAACACGGAGAAACACGGAATAAGAAAGGTCTTGCACTGCGTAGCATATGCACTCCACCGCGTGAGAGATTCAAACTGAACCATTACCGAAAAGTTCTCGCACTGCGTAGCATACCCAACTCCACCCGCGTGAAATTCAAACTGAACCGTTAACGGGAAACCATAATCATTTACAATTCGAACTTTCGATGTTTCAATAGAACCAGATCGAAAGATCGAATCCAGTAGTGTTTTCCGTGTTTGAAAACATTCGGGCGGGTAACCGGTGTGACCCGTCTTGACATAAAATCTCACGCCTCAAGCGATGCCAAGAAGAAAGTACCGACACAGCCAGCGGTTTGACTCTCAGCCAAGCCGTTCCCACGAAGAGTACTTACTTTCGCAACCCTCACAAACCACTACGCGAACCGAACTCCTGCGACTTATACGCGGTGGGGAAGATACGTATCTCGAGCTAAAGGTCCGGCTCTCGAATTCGGAAAAGATCACCCAGGGCATAGTCGCGCTTGCCAACACGAATGGCGGAACTATCGTCTTTGGCGTGAACGATCAGCTTCGCATCGAGGGCGTCGCAAACCCGGAATGGGTTCAGGAAGAGCTGACGCGGATCTGCCGGGAGGAAATAGTTCCGTCGATCACGCCGTTGATCGACAACGTGGCCTTCGACAGTGGGAAGAGAATCGTCGCGCTCGATGTGCAGCCGCGACGCAAGCCTTATCGTACGCGAGACGGGCGATTTTACATGCGGTTTGGCGCGGAGAAGCGCGAAGTTTCTCGCGAGCAGCTTTCGATGTGGCTCGACGAGATACGGCCGCTTGGTTACGAGAATCTTCCGCTCTTCACAGCCGACGAAAAGGACTTCGATGACGGACTACTTTGGACCTTCGCCGGGGCGTTCGAAGATGTGAGTCCGACGATCAACCTTTATCAGACCGCAGATTTTCTGAAGAAAGATCTGATCCTCGCCGTGGGCGGTCCGGACGAGTTCTTTCCGACGGTCGCCGCACTGACGCTATTCGGAAGGGACGAGCGGGTGCAGGAGCTGTTTCCGCGTTCGTTAGTTACGGTCGCTCGTTACTCGGGCGAAAACGGTGGAGCCCAGCTTGTTGAGCGGTTGGAGTTAAAAGGAAATCTGCATACGCAGAACGAGGCGATCATTCGATTTATCGAACGGTATTGCGATCTGGAAAAGGAGAAACCGCGCAAGTCGCTCCATCTGGTCGGGTCGCCGGTCGCGGCTCGTTCGACCTATCACGTCTACGCCATCCGCGAGGCCGTCGCGAACGCTTTGATCCATCGAGACTTCGCACTTCGCGACATCCCAACGCGGATCACCATCCACGATAATTTTATCGAGATCGTCAACGCCCGCCGGACGCAAGGGTTTGTCCCGCCAGCGTCGCGGGCGATTCGCTACGGCATCACGCAGCGGCTTAACCCGCAGATCGCTTCGATCTTTAGCCGACGAGAGTACGGCACGAGCGTTCCTCGCGGCGGCGTACCGATGATCCTGAAGCAATGCGAACGCCTAGCCGGAAAACGAGCCGAGCTCTACACCGTGAACGACGAGTTCAAATTGAAGATGTACGGGGTGTAGTCGAAATAAGTTTCTCGCAGGTCTGTTTTGCGACTTCGGGTTCGTGTGAGTTCGTGTGAGTTCGTGGTTCCTTCTTACTCCGTTCGAGGACTGGAACCACGAACTCACACGAAATCACACGAAAAGAATCGCGTCTTAGTTGGGTTGGATCGGACACTGTTTCGTAATGCCGAAAAACGAAAAGGCCGGGCGCGAGCAGCCTGAATATGACAGAAGACAC
>JANPJL010000065.1:0-39503 GCA_031425495.1 Acidobacteriota bacterium | reverse complement strand
CAGCGCGTTATCCTGCCCGACCTCGGTGCCGGATGTTCGATGGCTGATATGGCGACGATCGATCAGGTCGAGGACGCATGGGAGCAGCTTCGCCAGATCGGAGTGCTTGAGCAGAAGGTCGCCCCGATCACATATATGAATTCGTCGGCGGCGATCAAAGCGTTCTGCGGCCGCAACGAGGGTGTCGTGTGCACATCGTCGAACGCGGTTCCGCTATTCGATATTTACTTAAAAGAGTTCGACAAGATGTTTTTCTTTCCCGATCAGCATCTCGGCCGCAATACCGGAGCCAAGTTCGGGATCCCGCTCGACAAGATGGTGCTTTGGAATCCGTACGAACCGCTTGGCGGAAATACCGAACAGCAATTGCGCGATGCAAAGCTGATCCTCTGGCGCGGACACTGCTCGGTTCATGGACGCTTCAAGCCATGGCACGTCGATAAAGTCCGCAACGAAATTCCCGGTGTGCAAGTGCTTGTTCATCCGGAATGCATGCGAGAGGTGGTCGAGATAAGCGACCTCGACGGCTCGACAAGTTTTATTATCAAAACCGTCGAGAACTCTCCGAGCGGATCGAAATGGGCGATCGGCACCGAGCTGAATCTCGTCAACCGTCTACAGAAACGTTTTCCGGATAAGGAGATCCATTTGCTCGCACCCGACCTCTGTATGTGTGCGACGATGTACCGCATCGCGCCGCAGAATCTAGCGTGGGCGATGGATAATCTGGTCAACGGCGTCGTCGTAAACGAGATCGTCGTCGAGGACGAGACGAAACACTTTGCCGGCATTGCGCTGGAGCGAATGATTACCCTCTCAGAACGGCTTCCGAAAGTTTAATCTGATCAGATGCCAACCGTGCCCGTGATCGAGCAAATGAAGCTTTCAGACAAGGCCGCGGTCCTCGCGTTCTTGCGGAAAATGTATCCGGATAGCCCACGGCAGAGCGACGAGCATTTTTGGAACTGGCACTTTCCCGAATCCCCATACTGCGACCCGAACGACTTGCCTATCTGGCTGGCGAAGAGCGACGACGGCACGATCGCCGGTCAGCTCGCATCGGTGCCGGTAGAATTAAATGTCGGAGGCGAAACTGTCCCCGCGATCTGGATCCTGGATATGATCGTCGATCCTGATTTCCGCCGGCAGGGAATTGCAAAGAAGCTGGCATTGGCGTCTATGGATTTTTGCCCGTACGTACTCGGTGTCAACACTCCAAAGCAACACGCACCGAAGTTGCTCGTAAGCCTGGGGTGGAAGATCTTCAGCAAGATCCCGCGATATCAAAAGATCCTGTTCCCGGGCAATGCCGTCCGTGAACTGGCCCGTATCGGTCCGCTGCGATCGATCGCGAATGTGATCGGAGCACCACTTCGACGCGGTGCGAAACGCGACGGTGTGGAGATCGTCGACGCGTTCGGGCCGGCGTTCGATCAACTATGGCATCGCGCCCGCGGACAGTGGGCATGCAGCATTTCTCGCAGCGCTAAAATGCTTGATTGGCAGTTTCGCAAGCAGCCGGATAAGAAGTTCGATATCCTGTCATACTCTGTCGATGGTGAACTCCGCGGGTATGCCGTGATGTACTTTCGTAAACCGGGAGCAAGCGGGGTGATCGAGAAGGCGGCGATCAGCGATATCTGTTACGACCCCGAGAACGCGGACGATACGATCGACGCTTTGCTCCGATCCGCATTGCATCTTGCGATCGAACGCCGGGTCGGAAGCGTCGTGACGGATGCGATAGATAACCGGCTTCAACGTGGCCTGAAACGTCAGGGATTCTGGAACGTCAAAAGCGATCTGCAGCTTCTGGCAAGTGTTCGCGGAAACCGGGAAACCGTCTACGATCCGGCGAACTGGTACTTGACGCGTGGTGACTCCGACATTAGCATCTTCGAAGCTCCGAACCTTACGAAGTGAATAGTCCTGTACTGCTCTATCACAAGATCGATCGCCCGACACCCGACGTTAAGATCCGGGGCGCCTTTACGAGCCCGCGCCGTTTCGAACGACAGATGTCGTACCTCGTGCGCAGCGGGTACAGATTTCTCTCGGCTTCGTCGATGGCTGACCAATATCTGGAGCTCGGGCGATTTCCCGATAGATCTGTTTGCATTACGTTCGACGACGGTTGGAAAGATAATTACACCCACGCATTCCCGATCCTTAAAAAATTTGAGATACCCGCGACCGTCTTCGTCGTCCCGGCGTGTGTTGGTGCCACGACGGCGATGGTAACCGCCGACGGCGAAGGCTCGCGCGAGCACATGTCGGCGGAAGACATCAGAGAAATGTCCGCGAGCGGGATCGAGTTTGGCTCGCACAGCATGAGTCACAAGTTATTTGACCGAATCGACGCGGGAGAAGTTGAAAGCGAGGTCTCCGAATCCAAAATTTACCTCGAAGATCTTCTCCAGCGAGACTGCCGTGTGTTCGCTTATCCGGCGGGATTCTTTACGGAGTTTTCGCAATCAGCAGTAAAGCGTGCGGGTTACATAGCCGCTTTTTCAACCGTCTACGGGCGCGACGACAACTCCGATGTGTTTGCTCTGAATCGGAGCGAGATCCTGCACCGCCACGGCTATCCATTCCGCTTCGCGAGAAGAATCCGATCCATCTTTCCAGGCTAACCATTTTGCATTTTGGATTTTGGATTTTGGATTGGAGTCTGAGATCCGAGATCCGAGATCCGAGATCTGAAATCTGAGATTTGAAATTTGAAATCTCAGATCTGAAATCTGAAATCTCAAATCTGAAATCTCAAATCTGAGATCTCAAATCCAAAATCCAAAATCCAAAATCCAAAATCTAAAATCCAAAATGGAAAGGCTTGCTTTATACTGCCGACTCCAACAAAATATTTGAAAGGAGACACCGTTATGACCGAAGGCTCGAGAGCTGCTCGCATCAAGTGCAGAGAAATAATGACCTCGAACGTCCAGACGGCGACGCGCGGGCAATCGTTGCGTGATGTGGCGGTCATGATGCGTGACGGCGACATGGGTTCGATCCCTGTTGTGGAAGACGGGAAACTTGTCGGCATTGTTACCGATCGCGACATCGTTGTCCGGTCTATAGCCGATGGTAAAGACGCGGATTCACCAGTCGGAGAGTCGATGACAACCGAGATCTTTTCCGTTCGTCCCGACGATTTTGTTTTCGAAGCGATCCGGCTGATGGGCGACAAACAAGTGCGGCGGATCCCGGTCGTCGATGATAGCGGCGGGCTTGCGGGAATTATTGCTATGGCGGATATCGCACTCGAGATGGAAGACGAACGCGAGATAGCGGAGACGCTCGAAGAGATATCGAGCGGGAGTGCGTTTTGGAGTAAAAAGTAGGACGGGCTGTTAGCCCGTCCCGACGGACTAGCAGTCCGTCGTACGATAACCCATGGCCAAATCTTTTAACCGGCATTTCCAATTCCTCGGATCGTCGAAGAACGTTCGCTCTGGGCAGCTTTGGTATCCGGCGGCTGACGTTTATCAAACGGAGGACGGCTGGATCGTAAAGGTCGAGCTTGCCGGCGTGTCGGTTGAGGATGTCGAGATCGATATACAGGGCAATGTGCTTTACATCGCGGGATGCCGGAAAGACAGATCATGCGCCGTCGGGATGTCGTATCACCAGATGGAGATCACATACAGCACGTTCGAGAAGTCGCTTCAGTTTCCGGCGCCGATCGAAGGAGCAAGGATCGAGCACAACTTTGACAACGGCATCCTGATAATTCAGTTGTGGAAGGGTGAGTAAACTCTTTGCGTACTTGGCGAGCTTTGCGTGAGCGAAGAATTTTCCCGCAAAGCTCGCGAAGTTCGCAAAGAAGAGAACAGAAGGTTTCGTTATGGCAGATGACAAAACGCAAGAGCAAGGAGCAGTTACAAACAAGCTTCCGACGATAATGGAGATCGCGGTGCTCCCGTTGCAGAACACTACGATGTTTCCCGGGACCGTCGTGCCGCTTGCTGTCGGTCGTGAACGGTCGGTGCGTGCCGTTGAATCTTCGCTCGCGACCGAAGAGAAGCTTCTAGCGTGTATCACGACAAAGAATCCGGATGTGACCGGCGACGAGGCGAAGTACGATGACCTGTACAACGTCGGAAGCGTCGTCAACGTCAAGCGGATGATGCGGAACGAAGGCGTTATGCAATTGATCGTGCAGGGCGTTGATCGTTTCGAAGTAAAGGAGTGGTTGACCGAGCAGCCGTACCTAAAAGCGCGGGTCGAGATCCTGCCCGAGCTTCGCCGCGTCGATGAAGAAGAGATCGAGGCGCTGAAACGAAACATCCAGCAGATGATCCAGCAGGCGCTCGCGCTGCTACCGCAAGTCCCGCCCGAAATACGCATGGCGGTAATGACCCAGCAGGATCCTGTTCAGCTGGCATATTTTCTCGCGTCCGTTCTCGACTTGGGAACCGAAACGGAACAGAAGATGCTCGAATCGAGCACGGTCGATGGGCTCCTTACGCTGACGCACGCTGCGCTAGCACGCGAGCTGGAGATCATGCAGATCCGTTCGAAGATCGCGACCGAGGCGCAGTCCGAGATGGACAAGTCGCAGCGCGACTATGTGCTCCGCCAGCAACTCAAGCAGATCCAGAAAGAACTTGGCGAGGAAGAGACGGGCGAAAAGGCCGAGGCCGAGCAGCTTCGCGAAAGGCTTGAAACCGCCGACTTGCCGGCCGATGTTCGTAAAGAAGCTGAGCGTGAGCTCAAGCGAATGGAAGCGCTTCCGCAGGCCGCACCTGACTATCACGTCATTCGCACATATCTCGAATATGTCATCGAGCTGCCGTGGAATAAGTCGAGCGAGGAGCGGCTGGATCTGAATGAGGCTCGCAAGATCCTTGACGAAGATCACTACGGTCTCGAAGACATCAAGGAACGTATTCTCGAATCGCTCGCGGTCGTGAAACTTCGACCGGACGGTAAGTCGCCAATCCTTCTTTTTGTCGGTCCGCCCGGGGTTGGTAAGACAAGTCTCGGCAGGTCGATCGCAAGGGCGCTTGGGCGGGAGTTCGAGCGAATGTCGCTTGGTGGAATGCGTGACGAAGCCGAATTGCGCGGTCACCGCAGAACATACGTCGGTGCGATGCCGGGCCGGATCATCCAGGCGCTCCGGCGTTCGGGCGTGAACAACCCGGTGATGATGCTCGATGAGATCGACAAGCTCGGTAATGATTACCGGGGCGATCCATCGGCGGCGCTGCTGGAGATTCTCGACCCGCAGCAGAACAACACGTTCCGCGATAACTATCTCGATCTGCCGTTCGATCTGTCGCAGGTGTTTTTTATCGCAACGGCAAACCAGCTCGGCCCGATCCCGGCACCGCTTCGCGATCGAATGGAGATCATCCAGCTTGCGGGCTATAGCGATCGGGAGAAATTGAACATTGCGAAGCAGTATCTGATAGCACGGCAGGTAACTGAGAATGGCCTGACACCTGAGCATCTCGAGATCACGGACGACGCGATCAATCTGTTGACGGCGCGTTACACGCGCGAGGCGGGAGTTCGCCAACTGGAACGCACCATCGGAAATCTGGCGCGGAAGATAGCGTTGAAGGTCGCCGAAAGTTCCTCTCCTGTCTTAGGAGGGGAGGAAGCCGCTTCTGGGGACGGGGTGGTGAGCTCCCCGGAACAGCCGAAGTACGTCATTACGGCAAAGGACGTAAGAGAGTATCTCGGCCCACCGCGATTTTTCCCAGAAACGGCGCGCGATGAGTTGCCGGCCGGTGTCGCAACAGGGATGGCGTGGACCGAGATGGGTGGTGAAGTTTTGTTTATCGAGGCGACCCTGCTGCCGGGTGGCGGCGGACTTACATTGACCGGTCAACTCGGCGAGGTGATGAAAGAATCCGCACAGGCGGCGCGAAGCTACCTGTGGGCGCACGCGGCTGAGTTCGGCATTGACCCTGAGGTGATCAAGCAGAACGGCGTCCATCTTCATGTCCCGGCCGGTGCCATCCCGAAGGATGGACCGAGCGCAGGTGTGACGATGGCATCAGCCCTTGCATCCCTCTACACGGGTCGCCAAGTGCGGACGGATACGGCGATGACGGGTGAGATCACGCTATCCGGACTTGTCTTTCCGGTTGGCGGGATCAAGGAGAAGGTCCTCGCCGCTCACCGGGCCGGGATCCGTCGGATAATCCTGCCGGCGCAAAACGAATCGGATACCGAGGAGATCCCCGAGGACGTACGGAAGGAGCTCGAGATCGTTCCTGCTGCACGAGTGAGCGATGTCTTAAATGCAGCGCTCGGCGACGTAGCCGATAACTCTGTGAAACCCTTTGTCGTACAACCGAGTGATGCCGGAAAGGATCGCGGTGGCGAACCGCTTATTGCGAAAGAAAAGGAAGTGTAGTTGCCTTTGAGCCGTACCGTTTCGATTGCAAACAGCCTTATAATCATCCCGTCGTCCGGGCACGCTTAAACTCCGGATTCAGTTGGATCGCCCGTTTGAAGTGTTTCTCCGCTAGTTCGTTCATACCGAGAGTCTCAAGACGTAGACCAAGCATCCAGTGAAACAATGGATCGGCAGGAGTGATCTGCTCGGCCTTCTCCTCATATTTTGCGGCCGCTGCTGGATCACCCATGGCCGTGGCTGCTCCCGAAAGAAAGCTGTGTGCAAGGGGAAGATTCGGGTTAGTGCCGATCACTTCCGTCCAAACCGAGACCGCTTCTCCTCTTCGTCCTGATTGCCAAAGCGCCTCTCCCTTTTCCTCACGAGCCGTGAGTAGATTCGGAACTTCGCTGATCGCTGTGTCCAGACTCGCAAGCGCTTCTTCGTAACGGCCGAGCCGGTTGAGAATGGCCCCACGGTAATACAGACTCAAGGTCCTTTCCTCGATATCCTGATATTCTGCGGCTATCGCGAGCGTCTCTACGGCCTTTTCGCTGTCGCCGGATAGGTACTCGATCCAGGCGATCTTTGAAAGAGATTCCTTATTCACGAACAAACCCGTTTTCCGTGACGCGTTAAAGTGATATTTGCCGTTCACGATGCCGTCGCGGTCCGCGGCGCTTAGCCATCGAGCCGGATTTGTGCGAGCGAGCGCGAGCTCGTCGGGAATCCGGATGTTCTCGAATGCGATCGCTCCCGCCCGCTCGTGCCAGCGGACGTATCCGCTGTGTGCATTAAGACCGATCCAAGCGATCGCGAAACTCAGAAACACTGCCCCCGCCGTCTGGATCGTGCCGCCCGATTTTAGGTTCCACCGGTAGAACGATAGATCGGAGCTTCGAAATAATCTCAGTGTTCGGAGGGCGAGAAATGTTGTGATCGTTGCGATGCCGAGGGCCATCAACATTGCAACCAGTTGGTAAACGTCCCAAACGGCGAGAAAGCTTACAAAAAATACGACGGCTCCAAATATCTCCTCCGGCCAGGTAAGGGAATAATTTCTTTTGAGAGATTTCTTTACCGCGACCGAGGGTTTTCCGAATCCGAAATACAGGGCGTCGTTCGGACAGACGCTAATACAGTCCATATGCTTCATGCATCCCGGATCGATCACCATTCCGTATTGCTTGACTTCGGCGTGGACCTGAACGTTAGACATGCACGTTGCCGTGCACAGCCCACATTGATTGCAGGCATCGGTCACCCGGATCTTGCCAGGGGCTATGGTGTCAGCTACGGCAAAAAAACCACCATATGGACACGCATACGTACAAAATCCCTTTTGCCCGAGAAAGTAAACCGTCACGAAACCGCAGATAAATAGAAACGGTATCGCAACCCAGATCGGCGGGAATGTCGCCCAGAAATCCGTCGTTATCAGGTGATTGGTGAACTGTGGAATGATCGGTTCGTTTGGTGCGGCGGCAAGGAGTCGATAGGCGGTCGGCCATACGAACATGTAGAGGGCAACGAGAAGCGGAACAAAGACCAGAAGCCGCGATCGAAACGGCTTCGGCTTTAGCCCGACCTTCGTTAGCATCCACGCGCACAGATCCTGTAGGGAGACGATGTGACAGCCCCACCCACAAACGAACCTGCCGAAAACGAGCGTCGCTAGGATCGCCAGTGAAAAGAATATTGCTCCAGCGTTGATCGCTCCGTTCTGTAGCGTGAACATCGCTTCGGACGGCTCGATCGGTGAGACCGTCGTTCCCATCATCCGCCACTGGACAATGTGGGCGATCATCAACAGGTTAAGGGTGATCAACGCCGCCGCCCGCCAACGTGCCGTCTTCGATCGCGGCACGCCGGTTTCATCACCTGGAGAGTTCGGCAACACCGGCAGTTTTATCGATCGCGGGTTCTTTGATTCCTTTGGGGAACAACCACTTTTCATAGGGCTTTACGCGAAACTGCACATGACACGGAAGCGAACGTGTACTATACCCGACTTGATAAAAGCCTTGAAAGGTTGTACAAGGACAGGTACACTTTTGCATAGCCCATTTACTCTAGTCCATCACCTTTTTAGCCTGAGTGCCGGAATTCCAAACTATGTTGAAAATACTTATCATCGCGTTGCTACCCTTGCTTGTCCTGTTCGGCATTGGCTTGAACAGCTCAGTTACCGGACCGGTTCAGAAAGATCAGGGTGATACCGGTACCCTCGAAAAAATGATCGTTGCAAGCGGAAGCGTCGCGATGGATCTTAACCTAAATCGACTAAATGGGACCGGCCGATCAAAGAGCTCGAAGACCACCGAACTCCGATTCAATGTTGAGCGAGATTCGTTCTTCACCGTCATCGTTTTTAACGGCGAGCTGCGTGGACCCATGCCGAGTGCGATGCGGCTTCTTCCGCAAGACTCAGCTTCGCTGCCGGAAAAGCTGAACGCCTCATACGAAAACCTGGTCGTCGAAACGATGCCTGTCGGCTCGCCTTACGAGCTGACCCTACGCGATGGACGCACGGGCTTTGTGTTTTTCAATATCGAAGGTCACCAGTATGATTTCGCCGCCGGTGAGAACCGGTTCAGCATCGAGCTTGGCCGGATGCTTCTTTCGGAGGAGTTTGCGGCTGAACTCGGACGTCCGTCAGACGCGGGCAGCCTCGTCGGACAGATCTCCGTGAAAGCCAATATGCGTGCGGCTGAAGTAACCGAGGTGGTTGATGGCGATGTTCAGTCGTCGACGTTGCCGGCGAGTCCGGAAGCAGGGACCGTCCCTGGCCCCGACGTCGTCGTCGGTGATCTCAACGGGCTAGCTCAGTTCGGAGCCAGCAGCGGAACACAGGTCGGCCTCGCGGTCGGAACCGATTCCTGCAACTTCGGGGTCGTCGACTTGAACTGGTTTCAAAATCCGAGTAACGATCACCCCGTGATCCCACAAAACCTTTACCGGATGAGCGGGGGGGCCACCAACGACGAGCGATTCGAGCAGATCGGCCAGTCTAGCGTGAAGCACGCCTTCACAGCACTTACTCAAAACCTCTGCTCACTCGGCTGTAACGGCGTGGGTGGCTCTCGACTTGGTTCCGGTTGTTCCGATCCATACGGTGCTAGCTTGAACGCGGGACCGAGCTTGGGTTCACGTGCGTGGATCAACCCATACACCGGGTTCTATCCTCGCAATGACTCGGCAACGCCGAACAATTCACACACGGGACACACCCATCTGGGGCCGTCGCACCGGATCCTTACCGAGATCAGCGATCTCAGTACGACTCTGAACCCGGGCGCGACGTATTATGCAGAGGGTCAGTACATTACTCCCCACGAGTATGTGTGGTGTCAAGCGAATCCTACTCAATGCAACCAGAACAACAACGTTTCGTATCGCAGGTATAACGTTACCGGAACCGGCAGCCCGTTCACATTTGCGCCAGTCGGCTCGACTGTTCGGGTAAAAGCAGCGGTCGTTGCATGGACAGGGGCCACTCAGGTGTCGATCAGGCCTGATCCTGTGAACGACGGTATCGGAACTGTCGCGTATAAGGTTACCCAGACTTCGCCGGGTGTGTGGCATTACGAATACGCGATCTATAACCAAAATCTCGATCGCGGTATTCAGTCATTCAGTGTTCCGACCGGCGCCGGCGTGTCGTTGACCAACATCGGATTCCACGCTCCGCCGCAGCATCCCGGATGGACCGGTGACGGAACCGTCTCGAATCAGGGCTTTAGCAGTACTCCATGGTCGCCGGTGCAGGGTGGCGGGTCATTAACCTGGAGCACTGACAGCTTCGCACTCAACCAGAATGCGAACGCCCTGCGATGGGGCACGCTCTACAACTTCCGCTTTGATTCGAATCGTCCTCCGCAGACCGTCGACGCTACCATCGGTTTCTTCAAGACTGGAAGCCCGATCAACGTTCAGGTGCAAGGCCCCTCGCCGGCTGCTGCTGTAAACGTGTCAGTCTCGGGTCGCGTGACTAATTCAAGCGGCTCGGGAATAGGTGGAGTGTACGTCTTCCTCATGGACTCGGGAGGCGCTGTTCGAACTGCGGTGTCTAGCCCTTTCGGGTATTACGCTTTCACCAACGTGCTTACAGGTCAGACCTACACGATCGGGGCTACGTCGAAGCGGTACAACTTCCCGGATCCGGTAATGGTAGCCGTCAGTGACAACGTAAGCGATTTGAATATCATGGCGCTCCCGTAGTCGTAAGGTATTGAAGTCTGATTGTTAGGGGCTGTTTGAAAAGACGGCCTCTTTTTTTGTTGCCTGCGGGCGGGAGGACCGTCGCCTAGTATTAACAGGGTGCGCTGGGCGCAATCGCGTAGCGATCGAACGAATTTAGCCGTGGGCCTTCGCCCACGGCTAAGTTCGACTGGTCGCTCACGCGACCGATGATAGGATCGGTCTTCAATACCAGTCACCAGATGTCCTAACGACAGAAGGAGCGGCCATTTCAGACGTTCTATTCTTCGTTTCAGAATCGAAGAAAAACATTTCTCCGCTTTCCGCTCGCTAAACTTTTCCACATGTGAAAAAAATTTACGAAATGCCGTGTTCGCAGTAGAAAAATGCGAATGAAAGAGTGTATGCTTGTTCGTAAGACGTCTGGGGTCCAGGTCACTTCTTAAAATCATACCCAAGTAGCGATGTTTGAGGGCGGCGGTAACTCTTTTCAAGCAGTCTAAGAACCTTCGGAATTTCAGGTTCGGATCACATTCAAAATGGCATTTAAATCCTTGTTTAGTTTATTTTCGAGCGACCTCGCTATCGACCTCGGAACGGCGAATACGCTCGTATACGCGAAGGGCCGGGGAATTGTCGTTTCGGAACCATCGATCGTCGCGATCAACAAAGTTACCAACCAAGTCGAGGCTGTCGGACGCGATGCAAAGGAAATGCTCGGTCGAACTCCCGGAAACATCGTTGCTATCAGACCGATGAAAGACGGCGTTATTGCGAATTTTGAGGTTACGGAAAAGATGCTTCAGCACTTTATCCGCAAGGCCCACAACGGAAAGTCATGGGTTCGGCCGCGGGTCGTGATCGGTATACCGTCCGAGATCACCCAAGTTGAGCGCCGGGCGGTCGAGGATTCGGCGTACCGCGCAAAGGCATCGGAAGTCTATCTCGTCGAGGAAGCCATGGCTGCCGCGATCGGAGCCGGTCTGCCTATCACGGAACCTCACGGAAACATGGTCGTCGATATCGGCGGAGGAACGACCGACATCGCTGTCATCTCGCTTTCGGGCATCGTCTACTCTAGAGCTGTGCGGGTCGCCGGAAACGAGATGGACGAGGCGATCACGCAATACATCAAGCGTAAATACAATCTGCTTATCGGTGAACGAACGTCGGAGGCGATCAAGATCGCTCTCGGCAGCGCGTTCCCGCTCGAAGAACCTCTGTCGATGGATGTTCGCGGGCGAAACCTGATCGAAGGAATTCCAAAGACGATCACGATGACCGACGAAGAGATCCGCGAAGCTCTTTCGGACTCCGTCTCGACCATCATCAACGCAGTCCGTGTCGCGCTGGAACGCACTCCTCCGGAACTCTCCGCCGATATCGTCGAACGCGGGATCGTTCTGACTGGCGGCGGTGCACTTCTCAAAAATCTCGACAAGCGTTTAATGATCGAGACCGGTCTCCCTGTCGTCATTGCGGACGATCCTCTATCGTCGGTCGTGCTCGGCACCGGCAAGATGCTCTCCGATATCGAACTTCTGAAACGAGTCAAGTGGGACAATTCACTCATGACAGGAAATTAGAGTAGCCAGATGACAGTTGCCAGTCGTCAGCTGGATTTTCTGACAACTGACAACTGACCACTGACAACTGCAAATGGTTGAGCGTAGTCAACAGGAAGTATGGCGGATGACACCTTGGCTGGTGATCATTTTGCTTTTAGGCAACTTCATGCTGATGGCGTTCGACGCTCGTGAGATCACCTCGGGTCAAAGGATCATCCGAGTCTGGTCTCAAACTCTGGCAGATTTCGTCCAGTCGCCCGTCACTAATCTTAGCTCCGGCATCTCCAATTATTTCAGCTCGATCTCCAACCTTCGCTCGGCGCAGAGCGACAACGACGTGCTCAAGGAAAAGGTCCAGGAGCTGGAACTCGAGAAAAAAGGCAAGGAAGATCTGACTTCCGAGAACGACCGGCTCCGTGCACTTCTAAGCTTAAAAGAAACCAGTAAGCACAAGGTTTTGTACGCAACGATAATCGGGCGCGACCCGAGCGTCTGGTTCGACTCTTCGATCATCAATCGCGGAAGTCTCGACGGCGTTAAACTGAATATGCCCGTCGTGAGCGACGGTGGACTTGTCGGCCGGATAACTGCGGTTGGCCCTCTAACGGCACAGTTCGATCTGTTGACCCGCGACAAATCCGGCGTTGGCGGCGTGGTCGGCGAGATCGGGACTTCGAATATTCTTGGAGTTGTGGCGGGCACCAGCAAGCGCGACGTTGTCGAGATGAAATATGTTGCCGGCAGCGCCGACGTGCAGCAAGGCCAGATGGTTTACACAACCGGACAGGACGGAATCTACCCGGCAGGATTGAAGATCGGTGAGATCGTCGAAGTGAAATCCGGTTCGGCTACTGTTCCGCACCAGATCCTTATCCGACCGAGCGCCGGCATCAACTCGATCAAGGAAGTCGCTGTCCTGCTGTACGAGCCTCCCGACCGTAGCACCTTCGATCAAAAACTCCCAAACGCAGTTAAGGATCCGAAGAAGAAGTAACGGCCGATGGAAAATCTTAAAATTACACTTGCCTTGATCGCCGCCGTACTTCTCCAGTGGTCACTCCGAAATGTATCCGAAGTCTTCGCCTACATCGATTTTCCACTCATCGTCGTGGTCTATGCCGCTCTCCAACGCAACTCGATTAAAGCGATACTTTTCGGTACCGTCGCGGGCATCGCCGTCGACGCTCTCAGCGGCGGACTTCTTGGAGCCAACGCTTTCTCTAAGACCTTGATAGCGTACCTGGTTTCGGAGCTCGCACGCCGTGTCTACATGGACAACCTTTTACTTCGGATTCCCGTCATAGCCGGAGCTTGTGTGCTCGACGATCTGGTCTATTGGGGAATGCACTGGCTGCTGGGCCAACCGCCAACCGGACCGTTACTTGTCGTCGTCTCCTACACCCTGATCGGGACAACGATCGCCGGTACGATCACCTATCTTTTACTTGATTTTGTGTTGACCGAGAAGGTCAGGCCGCGGCGACGTGAAATGTTATCGTCCCGCCGGCAGACACGGCGTCGAAATCCGATCCGATTGAGCAAATAAGCGAATATGAAGCTGAACGAGCAGTCACAGAATGTCAGCCTCCGCATCGGTGCGATCCAGATCGTTGCCTTCGTGCTGCTCGCCGTGCTCGGGGTCCGGCTTTACTATCTCCAGGTCGTACGCGGTGAGCATTACAGCGAACGTGCCGAGAGTCAACGCATCCGTCATATTCCGATCCCGGCACCACGCGGCGTCATTTTCGACCGCAACGGAAAGATACTTGTCGACTCGCGTCCGACCTGGAACGTGGTCCTGTCGAACGAGCCGATCAAGACTATCGACGTTACCTCGCGCGTTGAGGAATACGCCGACGGACTCAATCTGGAAGCCAGCTTTGTCGTCGAGCGGCTTAACCTGATCAAGAAACAAAACGAGTTCGAGACGATGGTGCTGAAAGAGAGCGCGACGATGCAGGACATCGCGTGGGTGGAATCGCACTCACTCGAGTTTCCCGAACTCCGAATCGAAAATCAGCCGCAACGCTTCTATCCGCACGGTACGCAACTCGCGCATTTCCTCGGTTACGTTGGTGAAATAAGCCCGAAGCAATTGGAAAGCGACGAGTGGAACGAGAAAGGATTAAAAGCCGGCGACATAATTGGGAAGGGCGGTCTCGAACAGTATTACGACGAATTTCTTCGCGGAAAACCCGGTTACCGAAAGGTGATCGTAGACAGCCGTGGACGCGTGCAAAGCGAGATCGGTGTCGTGCCGGCGCAGGCCGGCCAGGATATGGTGTCGACGATCGACCTCGATATTCAGCTCGCCGCCGAGCAGAAGCTCGCCGAATCGGTCACCAAACGCGGAACGATCATCGCGATGGATCCGAACAACGGTGAGATACTGGCAATGGCTTCGCTGCCGTCATTCGACCCCAACATTTTTGTCCAGGGCAGCAAAACGCCGGAAGGCAGAAAACAGATCGCGGCGTACTGGCAGGATGAAAAACGTCCGCTCTATAACCGTGCGATCCAGGGACGGTATCCGCCCGGATCGACGTGGAAGATCCCCGAATCTGTCGGGGCGCTGCAGCAAGGCGTGATCACCGTCAAAAATTCGAACATGGCCTGCGGCGGCGGTATCCAGATCGGCAACAAATTTACACGCTGTATGGGGAGCCATGGCTCGCCGCCCTTGTCTTACGCCATAACGCATTCATGCGACGGCTACTATTACCGGCTTGCTTTGAAAATGAAGATCGAGGGCATGATCGAGATGATCGAGACCTTCGAATACGACAAGCGAACTGGGGTCGACCTTCCGAATGAGAAGGTAAGCCAGACGCCTAAGAGTTGGAAACCGATCGTCGAAAAACGCGAGGGACGATGGAGCGACATTCGAACGGTTTTCGCTTCCATCGGTCAGGACACCGTCGTCGTTACTCCGATCTCGATGTTGCGGGCGGTCGCGAGTATAGGTGTTCACGGCCGGATGCAGACCCCGCACTTCCTGAAAGAGTTTAGGCCGATCGGTGCGGTCGGCGAAGAGGGTGATCTGACATATATTCCGCCGCGCGCCGGCTTTGGCTTCGAGTATCCCGAACCTAAGTTGATCGCGATGACCCCCGAGCAGGAAGAGGTAGTCGTTCAAGGGATGTGGGCCGTGGTCAACGGTGGCGGAACCGGTGCTGGTATCCGGATCCCGGAATTCGAGATTGCGGGAAAGACGGGGACGGCACAGGTCGCGGCACTTGGTAAGGATGTCGGAGCCGACAAGGACCACGCGTGGTTCGTCAGTTTTGCTCCGGCCAACAAACCGGAGATCGCCGTGATCGCGCTTGTTGAGAACGTTGGATTTGGCGGAAGCCATGCGGCACCGGCCGCAAAAGGCGTTTATGAGGCGTACATGAAGACCAGGGGAATCCTACCGACGCCCGAGGCAACCCCGAGCTCCGCGGGCGTGAGGGTAAGAAGTACAGGATCAACGCGGGCGGTCGATTAGAGTAATGGTAGCAATCATCGAAAAACGCGATCTGAGGGATTTCGACTGGCTGACGACCTTTCTCGCCGTCGCTATCGCCGGATTCGGTATCTGGCAGATTCACAATGCCCTTCCGACCGAAAGCTATTGGTCGAAACAGATCATCGGACTGTGTATCGCAATGGTCGCGTTTTTAGTCGTAGCGTTTAGCGACTATCGCCGGATCATCGAGCTCGCTCCATTCTTTTACGGCTTTGGTCTTATCCTATTGGCTCTCGTTTTGACACCGCTTGGCGTCGAAGTCAATGGGCAGCAGGCGTGGCTTAAGCTTCCGGTCATCGGCCAGTTCCAGCCATCCGAGTTCGTCAAGATCCCGACGGTCCTGATGCTCGCGAAGTACTTCGGTGCGAAGCGATCCGGATCTCTTAGCCTCCGCGAGGTACTCATCGGGTGTGCGATCCTCGCCGGCCCGGTCGGGTTGATCCTTCTCGAGCCGGACGCAGGTCAGGCGATAACGTATTTTCCGATCCTTGCCGCAGTATTGTTTCTTTCCGCGGTGCGGATTCGATACGTAGTTATCGGTCTGGTCGCCGCCGCCGTTCTTGTTCCGGCGAGCTATTACGTCGGTGTGCAGAGCGGAGTAATCAAGCGATACCAGCAGGAACGGATCAACGCGATCATCGATCCGGAAAGTGCCGATCCGCGGGGCTTCGGATATCACACAATGCAGTCGATCATAACGGTCGGCAAAGGCGGTCTGTCGGGGATCAGGGGTGATACGGAAACGTCTCAAAGCGTCCTGAAATTCCTCCCCGCACCGCAAACCGACTTCATTTTCGCGGTGGCGGCCGAGAATACCGGCTTCATCGGTTGCGTATCGCTGCTGATAGCCTACGCACTGCTCATTTCGCGTCTGATCGCAGGTGCGCGATCGGCTTCTGAGCGGGCCGGCATGCTTGTTATAATGGCGATCGCGACGGCGATGGCGTTTCAGATATTTATGAACGTCGGAATGGCGCTCGGTGTTCTGCCGGTGATCGGTGTTCCGCTGCCGCTTATGAGCGCGGGTTTGTCGGCGATTCTCTCGACGTTCATCGCGATCGGGTTTGTCGTCAGCGTTAAGATGCGCCGGTTTGTGAATTAGCGTACGGCGGACTGTTAGTCCGCCGGATAACGGGCTAACAGCCCGTTTTACTTTTATGGCGAGAGAAAAAAGAATTGTTGAACGGGAAGTTCGATCTGTTGAATCGCGACCTTTTGCCTCGAAACTTGTATGGCTCGGGATGTCGCTGCTGCTTGCGCTTTCCGCGGGAGCGCTAACGGGTGTCCTATTCTCGTATTACCTGAACAACTCTCGATATTCGGTCGAGGTATCGGCCCTCGCCACCTACAGGCCGCCGCAAGTCACGACGATCTATGCCGATGACGGAGAAACGGTCCTTGCCGAATTCGCCATCGAAAAGCGGATCCCGATCAAGGAACAGGACATTCCACAGAACGTCGAGGACGCCCTGATCGCGATCGAGGACAACCGTTACTACAATCATATCGGCATCGATCCGTACCGCATCGTCGGTGTGATCTACAAGAACCTCACAGGCGGTCGTCTCGAGGGCGGATCGACTATCACCCAGCAGCTCGCCAAAAATCTGTTCCTCTACAAAGACCAGACCTACTCTCGCAAGGTGAACGAATGGGCAGTCGCCCTGCAGATCGAGCGCTTCTACACAAAGCGGCAGATCCTCGAGATGTATATGAATTACGTTTTTCTCGGGGCCGGTGCATACGGATTTGAGGCCGGAGCGAGAACGTATTTCGGAAAGGGTCTGAAGGAGCTAAGTCTCGAGGAAGCAGCCCTGCTCGCCGCGATTCCAAAGTCGCCGGAATACTCACCGACCCGAAATCTCGAAAAGGCCAAGATGCGTCGGGACATTGTCCTCGATCAGATGACAAAGTATTTTCCCGATCGGTATTCGCAATCAGCGGTTGATGTCGCAAAAGCGAAGCCCGTCAAACTCGCGGACACCGCCTTCTATCAGTCGCTGCCAAAGTCGACGGCGTGGGATTATCCGGTTGAAGAGATCCGCCGCTATCTCGAGAACGAATATACGACACGTGTCGCACAAGGCGGATTGAAGGTCTATACGACGATCAATGTCGAAGCTCAAAAGATCGCGACGAAAGTGATCCGCGAGCGTCTGCGCACATTCGATCGCGGAAGGCGTTGGCGATCCGATTACCAGAATATTCTGATCGACGCCGAAGATCAGCCGCTCACGGACGAGAAAGAGATAACGAACAAGCTCGCGTCGTACAAGCACGCCGATTGGTACGGGGACGAGTACGAGGAAGGTGAATATATAAAAGGCCTCGTCGTTCGGGCGAATGCTGCCGCGGATGAAGTTGGTATCCGATTTGGAAAGTACAAAGCTGTCGTTACGGCGGCGAATATGGGGCGCAGCGGCAAACGTCCTCGCGAAGAATTAAAGCCGGGCTTCCTTGCGGAGTTTCTCGTAAAGAAGGTCGATAACGAATCTCAGATATTGGAGGTCGAGTTGACCCAGGTGCCCGAGATCGAAGCGTCGCTTGTTTCTATAAACGCGAAGGACGGCGAGGTCGTGGCGATGGTCGGTGGATACGATTTTCACACGAGTAAATTTAATAACGCCACGCAGGGATTGCGGCAGACCGGATCTGCGTACAAACCTTTTATCTACACGGCCGCGGTTGAAGATGGAATGACGCCCGACATGCTCGTCAGCGGAGCTCCGATCAAGCGCGGCGGATGGATGCCGCACAATTTCGATGGAAGTACGAGCCACCCGAATGTGCCGATGAAGATAGCGTTGGCAAAATCCTACAACCTCGCGGCAGTTCATTTGCTCGAGCAGGTAGGTATCCAGGCCGGCGGCCAAATGGTCAGGCGATTCGGGATTACAAATCCGATGGCTCCGAGCTTACCCTCAGCCCTCGGCGCCAGTGAGGCTTCGCTTCTCGAGATGACCTCAGCCTATTCCGCGTTTCCGAACAAAGGTATCAGGGTGCATCCCCACATGATCCGGAAAGTGTACAGTCGCGACGGAACTCTGCTGGAAGAATGGAAGAACGTGACATCCAAGGTAACGAACGAGTACGTGGCGCTGACGATGGTCGACATGATGCGCGGCGTTGTAAATGGTGGGACAGCATCTGGTGCCGCGGCGGCCGGACAACCGCTGGCCGGCAAGACCGGGACCGTGAATGATCACACTGACGTTTGGTTTATCGGATACACCCCAACTTACACGACGGGTATTTGGATGGGTAATCCCGAACGGAAAGAGTCTCTTGGCAAGGGAATGACCGGAGGCGTCGGAGCATTACCTTTCTTTAACGCGTTTATGAACGCTTTCATGAAAGACAAGCCGAAGGAGAAATTCCCCGCCGTGCCTCCGATCCCATCGGAGATCAGGACGCTCATGGAGCGGAATAAGCGTGAAGAGCTGGAAAAATTGGAGAAGGCGGATCAGGCTGCTATCCGGTCGGGTGCAACATTGAGCTCAGGCAGTAATTCCGCGACCGGATCGATACCCGCGGCTCCGACCAGTACTGCCGGGCCAGATTCAACCGGCGGTGCGACCGAACCTATCAAACCGAATCCATCGGGGGATAATCCGCCGGCCATTAAACCCGGGATCAGGGAACCGGCCGATCGTGAGCCGGAGCCGAAGCCTGCGGAGGTTCCCGAAGGCAAGAAGCGGAAGGGAAAGAAGGGCGATGGGTGAAGGCAGAAGGATGAGGGATGAAGGATGAAGAATGAGGGGAAGAGAGCAGAGTTACGTACGGGCCTTTACCTTTCGGACGATCGTCACGAGTATGGCGATGAGTTCATCTGTTTCCTTTCGTAGTGACGCCAATTTTCGTTCCGGGAAGTAATTACCCTCGACGAGTATCTCGAGCCAGTAGCTACTTTCATCGAACTCCTGCAATGCCCCTTCGATTTTGCTTATGAAATCAGCGTTGGACTTCGCCCGGCAAGCCTCGCGATACTGAGCGCCGGGCGACGTTCCGGAACGCGCTAATTGCCGGCCGATAATTTGGACAGAACCTTGTCGCGGAAGAGAATCATAGAGACGCAACACCCGAAGGCCGTAACTTTTTAACCGAATTCTTAAATCGCGATCTGTACTCTGTGGGAGAGTTTTCATCCTTCATCCTTCCGCCTTCATCCTTTGAAGGTCATCCTTCGGCAAACCTACCGAGATAATACGGCAGCATCTTCCGCCACCAAGGCCAGTCGTGGTCGACATCGTTTCCCCATAATTCGAGAAGATGCGGTATGCCTTTGGAATTAAGGATCGACGAAAGCTCTCGGCTCCGGTCGGGAGCTTCGTATGATCCCTGACCCGAAACGATGACGATCGAATCCGCCTTTTGCAGATTCGGAAGATGATGATCGTCGTTCAGGTTCTTCATATACATCGCCGGGTTGTTGAAGTAGACGTTCTCGTCGTAGAAACCTTTGTCGAGATAATTATAAATGTCATAGCTCCCGCTCATCGCAATCGTGCCGCGAAAAGAATCGGAGTGTTTGAAATAGGTATTCGCGGCGAGGAATGCGCCGAGTGACGCACCGGTGGTAAGTGGTTTCGCGTCTTCACCGCACTCATTGCGGATAAGCGGCAGCACTTCTTCCATGATGTACCGATCGTAGCGCGCGAGCATTTCGACCTTCCATGCCGGGTGCGATTCGCGGTTCAAAAGACTGTACTTATTAACCGAGTTGATCGAGTACGCGCGAATCTTCCCGGTTTCGATCAGGTCCTTGATCGAATCGACAAGGTAAAAGCGCTCGTATTCCAGGTAATCCGCTGCAGCGGTCGGGAACATCAGTACCGGGTAGCCTGCGTGTCCATAGGCCACGAGCGGCATGTCCATGTTTAGGTTGTGGCTGTACCACGAAGTAATGTCTCTTCTCATATA
Source organism: Acidobacteriota bacterium (assembly GCA_031425495.1). GTDB lineage: Bacteria > Acidobacteriota > Blastocatellia > Pyrinomonadales > Pyrinomonadaceae > OLB17. Next base: position 18,958 of record JANPJL010000065.1, on the reverse strand, counting down.
TGTCAGGGCCGCCAAAGGGAGTTCAAAGAGTTGTCCCGGATATGCTTTCGTCTTGTTCTTCTTCTTCTTGTTCCTCTTGTTCCGTCTTCTTCCTCTTGCTCCGTGGTTAAAGCGAACCTAACCACGGAACAAGAGGAACAAGACGGAACAAGAAGAAGAAGACGAAATCGTCGCCCACCCGCGTAGCCCGAGGCTATTTCACAACTGTTATCTCGCGCGTCGTCGAATTGTATCCGCCGTTGTCGACAAGACCGCCATCCTCGTCGACCAGCTCGAGCTTGATCGTGTGCTTACCCGCAGTCCAGCCTGATAGCCAAATCGGCGACCATTTGTCGATGTACTTCGCTTCACCGCCATCCACCGAATAACGCACACGATATACCCCGCCGTCACCTTTGAGTTGCCCACTCGCGAGCCAAAAATCGATCATTATCGGATCAGCCTCGACGGCCTTGTATTCACCCTTCGGACGACTATAAGTCAGCAACGGCTTCGTCGGGTCAACGGGCCCGGCCGTCGAAGTCTGCATATCCTTGCCTTCGCGAACCGGTGCGGCGTTCACGTTCGCATTCGACATCTGCTGACCGGAGTTTGTTGTGGCCGGTTTGTTCGCGTCACCGCCACCGTTCTTGACCGAGAATTTCACCATCTGGAACGAGCCGGAATTCTTGTAGCTCTCGTGCCATGGTCGCGACGCAAAAACGCGCAGCGTATGCTCGCCGTCTGCGACATTCCGCAACTCAAATTCCTCATCGAGATTGTAGTAGGCTTCGTACGGCTGGTTGTCCAGGATCACGTGAATGTGATTGCCCATCTGGGTCGCCGGATCTTTATGCGGGATGTAACCTTTCAAGTCGCCCGAGATACTAAGCTTCACTTTCACGGTCGAGCTGTTCACGTTAGCGTTTGCGGCGGGCTCGACGATCTTCAGCTGCGGAACTGCACTGTCTTGCTCGCCGCGAGCCGCCATCATGTCCTTGATACGTTGCGGTGTGTCCACGACTGTTACAACCTGCGCCGCCGGCGACGGGTTCGCGGTTTTCGACGCGACCGATGAATTATTGGTACTCGTTGGTGAAGTGCCACAAGCGCCTAGCAAAGCCGCAAGTGTGATTAAGCATATTGATCTCATTGAACAACCTCCTCTTGATACTCCGGAAGCGGGCGGCAAGAGTCAGATCCGGGAGCGGTAGTGACTGGGTCAGTCGATTGCGGATTGCGGAATGCCGATTGCGGATTTGAACTCGGCGTTACGGCCAATCCGCAATCCGAAATCCCAATTCTGCAATCGTGTGGCCCGGTCGCTACCGCTCCCGGTTCTGACTCATGTCGCCGCGTCCCGACTCCATATTCAAACACGTTCTCAAAATTCTCGACCAGCCGATCCTCTACCTCCGCCATGTCGATCTCGCGGTCGAGCAATCGGCTCATCGACGTGACCGGCTCGCCTTCGCACGCGATGATCCAGTTGTAGTAAGTAAGATCGGTATTCACGTTCAATGCGAAGCCGTGCGTCGTCACCCAGCGTTTAATATGCACGCCGATCGCCGCGATCTTTCCCTCGGTGGTGTGCACGCCGGTCAGGCCCTCGATCCGGAAAGCGTCTATACCGAAATCAGACATCGTGCGGATCAAAACTTCCTCGATATCGCGAACATATTTGTGAACATCTTCGCGGTCGGGCGAAAGCGATATGATCGGGTAACCGACGATCTGGCCGAGACCGTGATAGGTCACTTTGCCGCCGCGATTTGTCTCGAACACTTCGACGCCCAGCTTTCGCAACATTTCAGCCGTCGCGAGAACACCGTTGTCCTTCGAGCGTCGTCCCAGCGTAAAAGTATGGGGGTGTTCGAGCAGTAAGAGGTGATCCCTAGTCCGTCCTCCGATTACGTCACTTTCAAGCTGCTTCTGCAGCTCGAGAGCGTCCGAATAGGCAACTCTTCCAAGCCTGCGAACCTCCAACGATCTCTCCGACATACCAATATGATAAAATGTTCAGCACGCTTTGAACAGGTGGGTAGGACGATGAACATCACACGATATTTTCTGTTTACATTCGCGGCCGTGGCTTTATTCTCCGTGGGAGGATACGGCCAAGCTAAGAAGACACCGGTAAAACGGACGACGACCACATCTAAGCCGGTGACCATGCCGCCGCTCGATGTGCGGGCAGCAAGGGTCAAGGTTTCGAACCAGTTGGCAAACGTGAGCCAGTTCGTGGGTAAGTTCGGACCGGTCGCGCAGGCGCTCGAGGCAGTCGATGCTGAGGCCAGATCAAAGAACCTCAGCAAGCAGACGCTGGACAAGAACGCTACTGACCGGCAGAAGGTAGCGAATGCGGTGCGGAATCTTCGGGAAGGCATGGTAAAGCTGGAATCGGAGTTTCGCGTGAAACCTGCTCTGAAAAAATACCTGCCGACGATACAGGGCATATCCGATCTAGCCGGTCAGGCTGAAACATCCGCGATAGCAGGGAAGTTTGTAGCGGCAAACACATCCTTACGCACGGTGCAGCAAAAGCTCAACGACACGCTTTCGGCGATGCCGAACGCGGAGCTGTAATTTAACCTTCAAATAAAAAGAATCGGCGGGTCTCGTTGAATGAGCCCGCCGATTCTTTTCTACTAATCGTTTAGTTAGGGTTTCACCAGTGCCGTCTTTTTTTGCTCGGTCTCGCACACTTCGATCTCGCTGGCCTTCGCAATTTTAGCACCGGCTTCAGCACTCAATCCCAACTTCTCGCGAATAAATTTCTCAGCGTCGGGGCGGATCAACTCACCATTCACGACCCGCGCTTTCTTCGTCATCACCAGTCCAGCCGGTTCAAGCTTGTCTACTTCCAGGAAAATATACCAAGGTGAACCCCAGTTCCGCGTATCGCCTACCGACTTACGATATTCATAGTGCGTTGTAGTTTGCTTCGCAGTGCGTGCGTCCGATTCCCAGGCCACCGGAAATGTAAACTTGTTCTGTAAGATGTGTGCCTTCGTCGAATCGACCGGATCGTACTCCGCGATCGCCATAACATCAAAACCGTTGAGCTTGTACTTTTCATACATCGCCTGTACGAACGGAGCGTCGTGTTTCCAGTTTGGGCACCACGGTGCAAAGTAGACGACCATGACAAGCTTCTTACCGACCGTAAACTTTCGAAGATTCATGTCGGTACCGGTCTGGACATTCTTATACACCCAGTCCTTGTACGCGATGTCTTTCTCAACCATCGGTGCCTGTTCATTCTGTCCGTATGTGAAAAGGAAGCTCGAAAGTATGACAGTCAGTGCGAATATGAATTTCATAGGAATAGTCCTGCTTACGAATAAGGCTAGACGTTCAGATGATTTTAGACAATGTAAGAGTTGCCGAATCAGTTGCCTCGCTCATTAGTGCCTGTATCGACCGTACTGACGCGAAGGGCCCCGTATTTTTCTGGTCCAATAGACAATGTTTAGGTAGATACCGGTCAGGGCCGACAATGCGGCTAGAGCCGAGAAAAAAATAAGAAGCGTGCCCTGCCAACTCCCGGCAAAGAAATAAAAATGAGCTTGCCGGAAAAAGCTCGTTTTCCACGTTGGCGGCGGGGAAAAGCTGGCGAGTCCCGTCTCGGCATCGATGAAGATCGAGTCTGCCCCCAGCCCGCCGACGGATTGATACTGCGGGCGGCCGTCTTTCATAAGCAGTGTGAGTGCGGTCGTCGGAAGGGCCTTACCGGTTATCTCGTTAGCTTCAGCCAAAGCGTCGGCCGGAGAGATCTTCACTCGTCCTACATCGATCGTCTCGACGTTACCGCCTTCGACAGTATTCGGCAGGGCATAAAGAAAACCGCTCAGTGCCCAGGCAAGGACCGGAATTGAGACGACAAGTCCGAGGATAAGGTGCAGCTGGTAGACGACTGTTTTCATATGAGATTAGTGCAGATTAGCACGATTTTCACTCAGACGTCGGCTTAAGTATCCCCGCTTGTTTGTGTTAATCTGTCGTCAATCAAGTATGAGCAACCAGCCGACAGTTTCAGATATTTTTCGCCGTGCCCTTGATATTCGCAAGTCGAACCCGACCGGATCGTACGCTGACGCAAAGTCGCAGCTGATGACCGAGTTTAGCGGCAAGGCGCTCCCAGAGACAGCGTTTCTGACAATTCCCGAATACGATAATATCGCGCCCGAGGAAGATTGGACCGCCGGCCTGCCGATCGTGGTGCGGGGAATACAGAACGAAGACTGGAAGGATGTGATCCACGGAATTATCATCAGCCTCGAACAGGTTGAGAATTATCCGATCCAGTCGGGCCGCGAAGATGATCCGGCAAAAGAATGGCGCAACCGCAGAAAGTCGATCGCTGAAGCCGAAGACAAAGTGATCGACAAGTGGATGCCTGACGAGTTGATGGCGATGGCGAAACGGCAAACGAAGAACTAAAAACTAAAAACTAAAAACTAAAAACTAAAAACTAGTACCTTAGAACGGGCGTCCATCACTTTTCACTTTTCACTTTTCACTTTTCACTTTCTCCGAATGACAGCTTCAGACCGTCGATAGCTTCAACAATCTCAACTCCGGGTCTTAGCTTTCTTACTTCTTCCAAAAAATCTACATTGTCCCATTCCGGGTAGAGATGCGTTAGGACGGCCTTGCCTGGTTCTGCCATTCGGATTAGGCGGATCGCTTCCGCCAGCTCGAGATGCTTGTCGACGGGCTTGTTACTTACGAAAGAACATTCCAGTAACAGCAGATCGACGCGCCGTGCGAATGCCGCAAGCGGCTCGCTGAAACCCGTATCCGCACTGTAGACGAGCGTCGTCTCACCATCTCGAATATGGATTGCACGACTCTCCTCGGTATGCGGCGTCGACAATGCGACCGCCGCGATACCCGCAATGAGATCGAACTTCTCAAGAGTTTCGACCTCCACGATCTCGACAGGGAATGGCTGATCGAGGAGGTCGTATTTATTCGCATCACTAAAAGCTTCGATCAATCTCCGCAATCCGCTCGGACCAAAGATCCGGATCGGCTTCGTTCGCGTTTGCGTAACGGGCGCGTGCTTTGTCCCAAACAGAAAGGGTGGGAGTCCGCCGACGTGATCGAGATGGAAATGCGAGATCCAGATCGCGTCTAGGTTTGGCCAGTCGAGATGCTCCTGGGCCATACGGTGTATCGCCGAAGCCGAGCAGTCTAGCAAGACGGTCCCGACACTCGTCTCAAGCCAGTATCCCGAGCTGCTCCGGTGCGGATGCGGCACCGATGTGCCCGAACCAAGGATCGTGAGCTTCATAAGCGAATAGTATCAGTTATGCTAGATTTACCTTGATGGAACAGATCGACATCCTTGCCATTTTCGCACATCCGGACGACGTCGAACTTACGGTCGGCGGTACGCTTTTGAAGATGAAAGACCGAGGCTATCGCACCGGTGCGCTCGACGTCACTCGCGGAGAAATGGGGACGCGAGGAACGGTCGAAGGACGCGAACAAGAGGCGAATGAGGCCGCCAAAATCCTCAAGTTGGATATTCGGGAAAACCTCGGGCTCCGCGACGGACACGTGTTTTGTGATGACGGATCGAGGGCCAAACTTGTTCGCGTTCTCAGGCGACTAAAACCGAAAGTAATCCTGACTCATCAGCTTGATGACCCCCATCCGGACCACGATCATATTTCTCAACTCGTGCGCGAATCGGCGCGGCTCTCGAGTATGAAGAGGTACGACGAGGAAACCGGGGATGAGAAGATCCAGGTACCGATCGTCGCCCATAATATTTTTTCACGTAACGTTAGGCCGTCGTTCGTAATCGATATTTCCGACCACCTTCCTGAGAAGATGGCGGCGATCCGAGCACACAGCTCGCAGTTTTACGATCCGAATTCCTCAGAGCCCGAAACGCGTCTGACCGATAAAGGTTTTCTCGCCGAGCTTGAGATCCGGTCTCGCTATTTCGGATCGCTGATCGGTGTCGAGGCCGGCGAACCATTTTATGTTCGAGAGGCCCTGAACGTCGATGACCCGATCGATCTGCTTACGCGACCGATGAATCTTTACTCATGAACGAGCTGACGCCGGAACATGTCGAACTCAATAAGAAACAGCGTCTGCTCGATCGGCTGAAAGACCGGCTCGCGGATCGCGAAGAGGAGATGGCCGACATGCGAGGCGAACTCGAGCAATTCGAAGCTCGTTATAAAATGGAAGTCGGGCGCCTCTACGCGGATCTCGACGAGATCGATGCTCAGATCGCAGAAGAAGAATACAAGCTGGTCCCGGACGATGAGGAGATCAAGAAACGGGCCGAAGAGCTGAGGAGGCGCGCCGAGGAATCTGCCGCGAACGCTGAGAATGCGGACGGACGCTCATTCAAGTGGAGCCCGACACCCGAAGCAAAAAAGGCTTATCACAACCTCGCACGGATCATCCATCCAGATCTTGCTCTGGACCCCGACGAAAAGATCAAACGTCATGGGTTGATGGCCAAACTGAATGAGGCTTATTCGGCGGGCGACCAACAGCAGTTGAATAAACTTGTCGACGATTATAAGAACAGTGCCGATGTCATAACGGGCGACGCGGTCAGCGACGATCTTGTGCGTGCGATCCGGCAGCTTGCACAGATCAAGGTAAGGCTTAGGGAGCTGGAACAAGAGAAAATCAAGGCCGAGCTCTCCGAGCTATTCGAGCTGCAACAACGGGTCTTGTTGGAATTCGCGGAGGGGCGTGACCTGCTGCAGCAAATGGCTGAACGCACTAAGACGTTTATAAAAAAATCGGAGCGACGATTGGAGAATTTACGGAGCGTGAACGAAGCAGCCGAGGAATATGTTAAGGAGCGCTTTGGTATGGATATCTCGACGTTCCGGCAGTCATAGGTTGAGCTCTCGAACTTTCATCGGCTCCTCGGAGCTGGAGGTTGCGTCGCAAACTCCTACGATCTTGCCAAGGACTTTGACGTCCGACTCGCTGAATAACTGCGGCTCCGAACTCCCTGCCTCGAGACAGACGATCCCAAAATCAGAGTCGTAGAACCCGCAGCTAACCAGGTCACCTTCTAGCTCGACAAGTGCGATCAAATCTCCGCGTCGAACTCGGCACGGCACGACAACTGCCAGCGATCCACGCGGAAGACCGTAAGCTTCGAGATCCGCGTTGTTGATCCAGACACCTTGATACTCGTCATAGTGGGCGATCGATGAGGGCAAGATCAGCTTCAGATCCCCGGACGCGATGCCGGATCGTTTAGATCGGTCAGGAGCTTTGTCTTCGGAATTACGTTCCTTGAGTGACCGCTCAAATTCGCGGACCAGATCCGTCGCGGCACCTTCGCCAATTCGCATCTTCGCAAGCTCGACTGCTTCGAGAAGCGTGAGCGTCGCGGTTGCAAAGTCGTCCGTATAGAGCTGGATCCGGGCCTTCGTTCCGATGGTTTCAGCGAGGTACGCGTAGTTCTCACTCTTTCCAAGAAGTTTGATCGCAGTTTCAACCGTATCGCGTGCTTCCGCGTACCTTCCCTGGTCAAAATAGATCAGTGCTTTTGTGTCCCAGGTAAAACCCTCGCGAGTTCGGTCCTTGATCTCCCGATACAGCTTGATAGAGCGATCTACAGCAGCGTGGGCTTGGTCAAAGCGTCTCAAGGACTTGTAAAGCTGCGACAGATTATTTTCCGCCAAAGCGATCTGGAGTGTGTTGCCTGACGATGTGAATAGATCGCGAGCTTTCTCCAACGACAACAACGCATCGACGTTGTTTCCCAGGTTCTTGGCGGCGATACCGAAGTTGTTATGGAGGCTACCGGTCAGGAAACTGTCGGTCTGCTCCGCGAACACTTCTTCCAGAGCTGCGAAATTCGAGCACACTTCGACGAATTTTTTCTGGGAGAGTAATACGAGATCGCGGATCACATACGAGTGCAGACGCGCATTACAATTTTCCGGCAACTTCGTAGACTGAGATTCCTCGATCCAGCTCATCGCCTCATTACTCTCGCCCGTCCGCCAGTACGCCAAAGCAAGATAGTTTGCACACTCAGCAATTTTCTCTAGGTCGTAAATTTCCAGGTAAAGCCGTCGGGCCTCGGTGAGAAGATTTTTGGATCTGTCCTGAGCGGTTGGAATCTGTCTGATGTGTCCGAGAAAGCCAATGAGTGCTCCGCATCGGAGAAATGTTTCGGCGGTCGAACGCGTGTCTAAGTCTCGAACATCAGGATCGCCCGTAGTATCGTCCCAGACACCGCGCAATTCAATGAGAGCCTGGTCGAACTGTCCGCGGCGCTCCAACCCGAAGACCTCGCGGAGGACTTCGCCATGGGCGCGGCGGCGTGTGTGTGGGCGGCGCGGGTTCATAAGAGGGGCTTTAGGGCTGGTGTATTATAACGGCGATACAGCGATGTATCAATAGAAACCTGAAAAATAAGAGGAAAAACTCAAATGAAAAACATTAAATTAAACGCCGCAAAGTCCCTGTTCATCGTAGCCCTTCTTTGCCAAGCCATTTTCGCCGACGGCGATCAAGGCAGCGGTGGGTTCGCCAGCACGGATGCTCCAGAGGTCAAATCTATCGGAGCCTCGATGGAAGGGGACCAGGGCAGTGGTGGACTGAGCCGTACCGGATTCGAAAATGCAGGATACCTGGATGCAGTTCTAAATACGATCTACGGCTACGTAGATTCGATAATCTAATGGGCGAGAGCTCCCTAGCTTTCTCTGTCGGCGATGGTTGAAGTCTCTTTTACCTTTTCCGACCTCAGACTATCGGAATGTAATACGACGACTTTTTGTCGAGTCAGGTCGCGACCATCCAATAATTCGTTGATTACTTCTCCACACTCTTTCCGGACCAAATCACGAATTTGGCTGGCGGATAGGGGTGTGTCTTCGGGAACGTGGGACGCGACAAATTTCTCTCCGTTGCCCGTGAGCAGCCAGTTGAGCGAATAAGGCGTTTGTTCGGCGATCGTTCGCAGAACGTAGGAATCGGGAAGGCGACCCTGGAGGTAATTGCGGGCGGCTTGGTATGAGATATTCAACAGTCGTTGAATCTTGACTGGCTCTGCTGAGCCGCATACTTCGACGAAACGTTCTATGAAATTGTTATTTCTGTTCTCCACTTATTTAAGGTGTTGACAAAGTTAAACGACTGTGCAAATATCCTACACGGTCGTTCACTGCTTGTAAAGATATTTCAATTTTATATAGGTTTAGTTTCGTTACCGATTGCTCCACGCAATTGGTGCGAACGGGGGGAGACGGTGTGGGAGACGTTTCCCCTTTCGATTTTTAAACGGCTTGGCCGGCGACGTAGCCCGAAGCCCAGGCCCACTGAAAGTTGTACCCGCCGAGCCAGCCTGTAACGTCGACAACCTCACCAATGAAGTAAAGTCCTGGGATCTTCCTTGCTTCCATCGTCTGCGACGAAAGTTCATCCGTCGAGACGCCCCCGAGCGTTACTTCGGCCTTATCGTACCCCTCGGTAGCAGCGAATCGGACCTGCCAGGATCCCAGCTTTTCGGCGACCTCGGCCAACGCCTTTCGGGAAAGCTGATCGATCGGTTTGTCAGCCAGCTCGGGCGGACACAGCGCTGCAGCGAGCCGCGCCGGGATTGCTTTTGAGAGGACATTGTTCAAAGTTTGACGACTATGGTCCTGGTCCTGAAGATACGAGAGAACATCTTTATCCGGTAAAAGATCGATGGTCACGCCCGCGTTCTTTTTCCAGTAATTCGAGATCTGCAGTATTGCCGGACCCGATAATCCCCGGTGAGTAAATAGGAGATTCTCACGAAAGCTGGCAGCACCGGTTGAAACGATTGAATCGGCAGATATGCCCGCAAGACTTGATGACGCTCCCTTCTCCAGGATGAGGGCCACCAGTGAGGGACGTGTCTCGACGATCTTCAGTCCAAATTGACGCGCGAGTCTGTATCCGAAATCCGTCGCACCGATCTTTGGGAACGAAAGGCCGCCGGTGGCGATGACAAGGCGATCACATTCGACCTTTCCGGCGTTTGAAGTCAAATGAAAACCGTTGTCGATCTCGACGTCACTGACGGAGCAGCCGGTACGGATCACGACTCGCGCCCGGTCGCATTCCTTCAAGAGCATCTCCACGATCTGGCGTGCGCTTTCGCGGCAGAACAACTGCCCGAGTTTTTTCTCGTAGAATTCGATACGGTGTTTCTTAACCAGATCGACAAAGTGGGCCGGTGTGTAGCGAGCGAGAGCAGATTTGGAGAAGTGAGGATTCTGCGAAACGAAGTTCTCCGACGTGGTGTGTCGGTTCGTGAAATTACAGCGCCCACCACCCGATATGATGATCTTCCGACCGAGCTGGGAGTTGCGCTCGATCACGAGGACCTTTCGCCCGCGTTTTCCCGCCTCTATCGCGCAGAAGAGTCCCGCTGCTCCGCCGCCTACAATAACAACGTCAAATTTCAGGCTGTCCATCTAAGCGAGGTAGCGCTCTTTTAGAATGTTTAAGTGATGGTCGATGTGACCCGCCATGATGTAGGCCAGCGCTCGAACGGAAACACTAACGTTATTGGCCGTTCCGACTCGATTCCATCCGTCATCGGTCACGTTGTTAAAGAAGATCATGTTTGCGCGACGGAGTAACGAAAATTCCTCGACCAGGTCGGCAAAGCTCCGCTCGTTGGAGAACGCATTCTCGATATAGCCGTCCTGCTCAAACCCTTCGATGGGAGTTTGGTCGCCGCGTGAAATACGAAAAAGACGGTAAGCAAACATTCGCTCGCCGTCGATCAGATGCCCTAGCAGTTCTTTCACACTCCACTTCCCCTCGGCGTATCTGTATTCGCCCTTCTCATCAGGAATCACGGTCAACAGGTCGTGAAGTATTGTCGGTTGGGCAGCCAGCGTATCAAATATGTCGTCATTGGCGACACGCGCTACATAACCTTCGTAATAGGGGGCGTATTCGCTTTTATCAGGTCGGTTCATGTAAGCGAGTTTATCAGAAATCCGCAGGCGACCGAACGCACGGGCGAGCACTTGCATCAAACAACTTTGCCGGATAATTTACATAGGATACTGATCAAGTTAAAGGAGATTGTGATGAGAAAGTTCGTTTACTTTGTTGCGTTCGTGTTTGCGGTCGGAATGATCGCGTGGAGTGCTCCGGCGAAAGCCGAAGGTTCCTTTGCGGATCGCTTTTCGGCGAAAGACAAAGGCGAGTCGGGAACGTATGACTTTGATAAGGCTCATAGTTTTATCGGCTTTAAGGTGAAGCATATGGGCCTGATCGAGGTGCCCGGATTCTTCCGGGATTTCACGGGCGCCGTAAATTTCGACGCGGACGATATTAGTAAGTCGTCTGTAGCTTTCAAAGCGATGGTCACCAGTGTAGATACTGGAGTAGCGGGTCGCGACGCACACTTACGAAGGGCCGATTTTTTTGATGTCGAAAAGTTTCCTGAGATGACATTCAAGAGCACGAAGGTCGAGAAGAAAGGAAAAGGCTGGCTCGTGACCGGGGACCTCACGATGAGGGGAGTTACTAAATCGGTCGCTATTCCTTTCGAGATCTCGGGCTGGCTGCCGGCAACCGAGCGCTCCGGAATGAAGATGGGAATAGTTGGCGAGACGACGCTCAACCGCCGCGACTACGGCGTCAACTACGGCAACACGCTCCCGAGCGGGATCGCTGCCTTGTCTGATGAAGTGAAAGTCGTGCTCCAGATCGAAGCCGGTAAGGCGAAGGAAGCTCCGAAAGCAGAATAGAAAGTTAAAAGCTAAAAGTTAAAAGTTAAAAGTGGAAGAATAAGCGGAGCGACAGCGCGCTCTTATTCTTCCACTTTTAACTTTTAACTTTTAGCTTTTAACTCTTTCCCCCTGCTTCGGTAAAAGAGATGTCGTAAATCCCGTAGTTCCGCCAGTTCTTGTAATCGAAGTGCCACCACTCGTTCGGATTTACCGTAAAGCCTTCATCTTCCATCAGCTTCCGAAGCAGCTCACGATTCGCTCGCTGCTCGGGGGTCGCCCCTTGATAATCGGGTGATGCTCGTTCCGTGAACTCGTCGTATCCTGAGGGCATGTCAACCAATTTCCCGGTAGTCAGGTCGTAAATACTTAGATCGACCGCACAGCCACGATTGTGCTTTGATCCTTTCGCAGGGTCGGCAACAAACTTTCGTTTGTCTTCGGGCACGACTTCCCAGAAAAGCTTTGTGATACTCCAGGGCCGGTATCCGTCAAAAATGATCAATCCGAGCCCGCGTTTCTTGAGCGTCCGGTGTACACGAACTACTGCCTTCGCCGCCGGCTTTTGCAAAAAGGCGCGGGCCTCCGGATAAACCGCGCGACCGACAAAATTATCGGCCGTGGCATATCGAATATCTAACTTTATTGTTTTATCGAGCGTGATGAGTTCAACCAAATGAGCCTCGCGTTTATCCCCTTCCCTCGGAGGCGCGTTCTGCGCCCAAATGCTGGAGACAAGAATAAAGTAAACGAGCGATACGGTAAATCTGGAAGCCCGTTTTGTCATCATAAGAACGCTCTTTTAAGGCTTTTCATCCGGCACCGGTTCCGAATCCTCTTCGACGATCGTTACATCGCTTCCGTATTTATTGTAATTCCTGAAACGGATAACATTTCGACTCTCGAACCGTCTCTCGCCGCTCTGCACGGTCCCGCGGAAGTCGGAGATGATCGGCAGCAGATACTTGTCGCCGGCTATTTCAACCATCTCGTAGTCGATGGATTTGGTGACGGCCTTTACCGCAAACGTCGGGGCGATATCGGTAAGTCGATACTCGATCCTGAGCACGCGGAAACTGTCGCGATCGATCCATATTTTGCCCTTCTCGCCCGCGGGTGACGACTGGAAGACCGGGCCCTTCAAGCCCACCCCTCCGTTCTTATTGTTCTCGATGTTGATCGTGTATTCGTATACGAGAGTGCGTCGACCGCGAACAGTATCGGTTGTGAGGAGTTCGAAATAGGTCTTGCTGTCGGGTTTGAAGATTTTCGCCAAGTCCTCGACAAACTCACCGCCGGATGTGGCTCCGTCGAGTCCGCTGTAGCTACCCGTGGTCGTCGAGTTCTGAACCGGTGCGCCGTTCTTCGCGAGGACGCGGTACTGTTCGCCACGCTCGGTACTGTAGCTGACGGCTATCACGAGGGTATCAAGCGGTCTCCAGTTACCGGTTCCCGCGTAAGCCTCGGAACGAGCAATGAGCTGTTTCACCACGAAGTCCGGCATCTCCTCGACCGTTTCCAGAGCTTTTATCCGTGCCTTTTCAATGAAACCGGCAGTCTCAGCGGCCGGAGGCAGTTTGAATCCTTCAGGATCGCGTCGACGCCTCTCCGCCTCTTCGAGAGATCGTTTAAGCTCTTCGTCGTTACCGCCCTTCGAGCGAGTCAGGCCGCGGACCCCGTCGGTCAGGGCGAACCCGATACCCCGCCGTCGCAGTGCCTCGATCACATCCGCTTTCCCGGCCGGAGCCTTCTGCAAAGCGTAGAGCATCTTCACGTACTCAGCTTGGGTTAAAGGCTTATCCTGCGGAAGAACTGAAATTGAAAAGGCGAGAAGGATTATAAAAACGAACGCTGTTCTCATTGTATTGAAGATGCCGCGGCATGCCGTTTCGTTGTCGTAGCAAGACAAAAGCGGGAAGCTCTGTGAAGACCTTCCCGCCCAGTAAAATAACGAATGAAGACGAAAACTAGTTAACCCATTCTTCTTCGTAATTCAATTGCCAATGCCTGGTCACCCACTTTTGGGCCGCATCCATTGCGACGTTTTTCCACTTTTTGAGATTCTCGGAAATGGTTAGCGCCGCAAGGGGCTTGCTGGGATCGCGCTCAACCCGAATAACCTGGGCTGAAACTTCGATAATAGGCTTGTCATCTTCAAGGATCTTAAGTCTGATCTCGCTTCCGACCGGCGGCAGCTGTTCGAGATTCACCAGTGTGCCCGTCTCTCCAACGTTTTCGGTAGTCCCGTTGACGCTGATCCGTTTGCCGCTTTCCCCATCAACCCAACTCGCCTTTACCGGCATATTCGCAAGTATGCGATGATGCATCGGCGTTTTGTATGATGATGTAGAATAATCTACCTGAGCCATAATCCCCCCTTTCTCGCTTGGTTTAATGAGTCAAATAGCTTTTCTTTGCAGAAAATCTACTTAACGCCCGAACAATCTAAACCAGTCTTACAAAAAAGTCAAGTATCCCAAAAAGTCTGCAAGCCATTCATTTTCAACTGGTTTTCGTGCGTCAACAGTACACGTCAATAGGAGCCGCGTCCGTCCGCCAGGTGACATTGATCGAACTTCGAGCGGTATTACGGTGCCATTACAAATCTCTGCGGAAACGGGTGCGAACTCGAGACCAGCGTTTATTATCGGGTTGGTGGACGTGATATTGGTTGAAGATGCGACCTGGGCTCCGACCCTTCGCTTTCGGAACCTAACTTGCGTTATTGTCGTGACCCTAATTTTGCAAATTCACATCTTCCATTCGACCGTCCCCCAGGGTTAAATTGTGAAATTTGTAAAGTTTGCAAAAGCGACACTTAATAATAATCCAAGGCGTACAGGACATTTCAAGGCGGTAGCGGATAACGATCGCAACTGATTACACTATCCGAAAAGCCAGATAAATATCCAAAATTCAAAATTTTGGGAATTTCGATTAAAGCAATTTTAGAACTTTTTACATTTAAGCTTGAGGTCAACAAAAACAATGACTAGAAACCTTTCGACAAGATTTTTTACCCTCCTGATCCTGGGCCTAATGCTCAGCGTAGGCCAGATATTGGCTCAGTCGACCGTTACCGGTGCTATAAACGGCACAGTGACGGATCCGCAGGGCCTTGCGGTACCCAACGCCACGATCACAGTAACCAACCTTGGAACGAACAGCACCGTTACGGCTACGGCAGACAATAACGGTGGATTTCGTGTCACCAATCTGCAGCCGGGGATATATAAGGTTGAGACGACGGTGAGCGGATTTGCACCTGCTCTTGCGGACAATGTCACCGTTGAAGTCGGCAGATCGACACCGGTCGATATTCCCCTGACGATAGGAACGGCTACTGCCCAGGTCGACGTCACGGCCGAGGCTCCGGTGGTTAACACCTCCGATAACGCCAACGCGACAAACTTCGATCAGACCCAGATCAACGAGCTTCCCATCAACGGACGTCGCTGGTCCAACTTCGCGCTGCTCTCGCCGAGCGCGGTACCGGACGGAACCTTCGGCCTGATCAGTTTCCGCGGTATATCGGGGTTGCTTAATAACAACACCATCGACGGCGGTGATAACAACCAGGCCTTCTTTTCCGAAGAACGCGGCCGCACCCGCATCAACTATTCGGTAAGTCAGGCGTCGATCCGTGAGTTTCAGGTGAACACGTCGAACTACTCAGCTGAGTACGGCCGATCGGCCGGCGGCGTAACAAACGCAGTAACCAAGAGCGGTACCAACCAGTTTCACGGCGAAGCGTTTTACTACAATCGCAATAACCGCAACGGTGCTCGCAACCCGCTCCAGTTTATCCCGACGATTACGGGAGCTCAGGTCGCTATTAAACCCGTGGATCTGCGGCAACAGTTTGGCGGAAATATCGGTGGTCCGATCGTTAAAGACAAACTGTTCTTCTTTTTCAACTACGATCAGCAGATACGAAATTTCCCCGGTGTATCGCGATTCTCTACCACGAATTTCCTGACAATTCCAGCCTTGGGTCGGACAGGGTTGACCGCGGCCGGCGTCACCGAACCCCAGATCCAGGCTGCCCTTGCGTATTTGGTCAACCAGACAGGTGAAACGCCGCGAAGCGGCGATCAGAAGCTTTTCTTCCCAAAGATCGATTGGCACATTAACGACCAGAATGTATTTACGGTGAGTTATAACCGGTTACGCTGGGAATCGGTAAATGGTATTCAGACACAAGCGACGAGTACGCGAGGTAGAAGCAATTTCGGTGACGATTTCGTCGAGATAGATTCACTCAATGCCAGGCTGCAATCGACAATAAGCTCGAGCTTGATAAACGAATTTCGCTTTCAATATGGACGCGATTTCGAGAGCCAGAGAAGCTCAGCGCCCCTTGCAGGCGAGCCGATGACGGCACTGGGCGGTACGCGATCCCCGAACGTATTTATTACGGGCGGTCTGGAAATGGGTACGCCTACGTTCCTGGAACGTGGACGATTTCCCGACGAACGGCGCTTCCAGTTTGCTGATACGGTGACGTATGTCAGGGGTCGCCACACACTGAAGTTCGGCGCGGATATTAATAAAGTTACTGATGACATCGCAAACCTTAGGTTTGAAGCGGGAGCTTACTCCTATACCGGCGCTCAGCCATTGGCCGACTTCATTCTTGACTACACCAACTGGAGAAATCCGGGCGTCTTCGCGGGCACGACTGTTTGCCCCGGTTCGGCGGCTCGAAGGGTCGGACGCTGCTATAACGGTAACTATCAGCAGGGTATAGGAACTGCCGGACTTAAACTTGGTACTTGGGACTATAATTTCTTTCTTCAGGACGACTTCCGTATAACTCCGCGTTTCACGCTCAATCTCGGACTGAGATACGAATACATCTCGATGCCGAGTAATCAGTTGACCAATACCAATACGACGGGCGCCCTGCTGGGTAGCGCGATCATCCCGAACGATGGCAGGACAATAACAGAGGCTACCTCCACACTTCCGGACGACAAGAATAACTTTGGACCCCGCGTCGGATTTGCTTACGATCTTACGGGCGATGGCAAGACCAGCCTCCGCGCCGGATACGGAATTTATTACGGACGCATTCAGAGCTCGACGATCTACAATTCCCTTGTCAATACGGGTAATCCGAGCGGCCAGGGTCAGTACGTGGTTGGTCCGACAGTCTTTGTGCCGACCCCGGCCAATCCTGTTGCGGCACCAATTTTCCCGAATGTCCTTAATACCTCTTCGCTGGTATTAGGATCGACGGCGACTGCGATCCAGTTCTTCGAAAGGGATTTCCAGGCTCCGCTCATTAACCAGTACGACATCGTATTCGAGCGCGAGATCCTGAGAAACACTTCGGTATCGGTTTCATATATTGGAAGCTTGGGACGCAGTCTCCCGACGTTCTTCGATATGAACAATGAGATCAACCCGGCTACGCCCTCGACGACTTATACCGTCGCCGGCGGGCCGTTCGACGGTCGAGTCTTTTCGCTACCGCTTTATCGACGTGTGCCGAACACGGGAAACCAGGCCATGACCCGTATCCAGAGCACGGTTAAGTCTGAGTACAACGCGTTGGTCTTTCAATTTAACCGGAGATTTACTAAGGGACTTCAGGTCCTGGCAAGCTATACGCTGGCTAAGTCGACGGATACTGATCAAAACTCCGCGACGTTTACAGAAGGAAACAGTCCGTACGATATTTTCAACGGAGACTACGATCGGGGACCGAGCAGTTTCGACACCCGTCATAAGGTCGTGATCAGCGGTGTATGGGCGCCGACGTTTTACAAAGGAAGCAAAAATTCGATCGGGAACTATGCCCTCAACGGCTGGTCGATCTCGCCAAACTTTAACTATTATTCAGGACGACCCTTTAGCGGCAATGTTAACGGAACCAGCCTAAATAATACCTTCGGAGACACGTTCTTTCCGCTCGCGGGGCGAAACGCGTACCGCCTCCCGAAGTTGATGAATCTCGACGTAAGATTGTCGAAGCGTTTCAAGTTCAGCGAGACGATGTCGCTGGAATTTTTGGCAGAGGCATTCAACGTGGCCAACCGTACGCACGTGTTTAGTGTGTTCAGCACGCTTTATAACCGCGTCGGGAATACGCTGAATTATGAGCCGCGTTTTGCCAATGAAATCACCGGCACGGACAGTACTCTTTATCGCGAACGTCAGATCCAGTTCGCGACTCGATTCCAGTTCTAACCTGGATCGAAACCGATTCGAAACTTCGGCACGCTCCTTCGGGAGCGTGCCTTTTTTTGTTGTCACCCGCTGCCGGTTTCGAATTGACCGGCGCGGGGTTAGAGTTAAGAATTAAGACCCGTGAAGATCTTGCACGTTTCATCGGCCAGGCACTACAGCGGTACGGAAAGACACATCGTCGATCTATGCCGAGGGCTTGCCGCGCGTGGGCATGACATCTTCGTGGCGCTGCGTCCGACGAGCGACTGGCAGCGGCGGCTCGACTTTCTTCCGGAGGAAAATCTGTTCCATGTCTCGATCCGAAACTCGTTCGGTGTTCTAAGCGCGATGAAGATCGCTGAATTCGCACGAGACAATGACATCGACATTATTCATGCCCATGTACCGCGCGATTATGTGCCGGTGAGCATAGCGTGTCTGGCGGCCAAGTCGGCGCGGTTTGTGCTGACGCGTCATATGCTTTCGCCGCTCAAGCCGTTCAATAAATTCGCGCTCAAAAATCTTACCAAGGCCATCGGAGTTTCCGATTTTGTCGGAGGCGAGCTTCGTGCAGTTTTTCCGGCACACAAAGTCGCGGTCGTTTTGAACGGTCTCGATCTCGATAATCGGTCGGACCGGGATGTACTGCGCCGCGAGTTTCGAACCTCGCACGATATTCCGATGGACGTTAAGCTTGTCGGAACGCTCGGAGAGCTTAAGGAACCAAAAGGACAGCGTGATCTCGTTCTGGCGGCGAACGAGGTGTTGAAGCAATTCCCAGACTGTAGGTTCGTCATAACCGGTCTCGATCATTCCCGCGACAAATCCTTTCGGCGCGAGCTAAAAAGGCTCGTCAAAATATTCGGCCACGACGACCATTTTCTGTGGCTTGATTGGCTGGATGACACCGCCGGCTTTTATGCCGCTTTGGATGTGTCTGTCTCGCCGTCTCACTCGGAGAGCTTTGGTTTTGCGATACTCGAATCGATGATCCGGGCAACGCCCGTCGTTTCGACCGCGACGCAAGGAGCGATCGAACTGCTTGGATCGCACACACGGCTTGTTCCCATACGGGATCC
>JANPJL010000064.1:0-7790 GCA_031425495.1 Acidobacteriota bacterium | reverse complement strand
ATCGATCCGAACATTTGGGGAGCTGATTCCGTTTTTCGTGTGACCGATAGAAAGCTTCAGTTTGCCGGTTATTACAAGCTGCCGGCCGCACAAGGCGAGACTGAGAACTGTGTCGCCCACAACGGTTCGCTTATTCCGGTTCCCGGTCGCGACATCCTGGTTCAAGCCTGGTACCAAGGCGGGATCTCCGTCATGGATTTCACCGAAGCGGAGCGTCCGGTGGAGATCGCCTACTTCGACCGTGGCCCGGTCGATGGGAAGGAGCTGGTTTCGGGCGGCACGTGGTCCGCCTACTGGTACAACGGTCGCATTTATTCGGCTGAGATGGCACGCGGTCTCGACATCCTTGAGTTAACACCGACGGAGAATCTCACGCAGAACGAGATCGACGCTGCGAAAGCTGTTCAGGTGGCTGAGCTGAATGTTCAAAACCAGCAGAGGATCGTATGGCCAAGAAAGCTGGTCGTGGCGAAGGCGTACATTGATCAACTCGAGCGCTCAGGCGGCTTGTCGTTAGGGCAGATCGCAAGTCTGCGAGAGGCGATCAAGAAAGCAGAAGGCTCGCGCAGTGAAATGAAAAAGCTTAAACGCCTCGGCTCGTCGCTTGCGAAAGACGCGGGTCAGGCGAAGAACTCAGCGGATTCAGCTCGGCTAACGGCGTTAGCTGAAATCCTGCGACGGCCGGAGGCTTGAACATATCGCCCGGTCTCGTTTGCCCTGAAATTGAACTCTGGTTCACGTTGAAAACTGGCTTATTTGTTCGGCTTTATTCAGTACTTTCCGTGTATTTCGTGCTTATATGCGCAAGATAACTACGGAATACAGGGAAAGCGCTGATAAAGACACGGGGCCACGGGCACGCTAAGAGGGTGGCATCGTGTCTTGCTTTTCGATGGTTAGTGGGTCAAAAGTTCTGGAGAAACTCCTAAAGTTAAAAGGCCCTGCCAGTAGCGGCAAGACAATGAGGGGGCGAAGCGGGCTTTCATTGCATGTATTTTTCCATCATGGGTTTAAGCACTTCAAAATCCACCGGCTTGTGCAGCACGTTGTCGCATCCGGCTTCTAGTGCACGGGGATCATAGAAACCGCCAAAGGCCGTGAGGGCGAATATCGGGACATCTTGCAGCGAATCGTGGAGCTTCATAGTTCGTACCGAGTTGACGCCATCCACCAAAGGCATCGCCATGTCCATAATGATTAAGTCGGGACGCCTCTCTAAGGCTCTTTCGACGGCCTCGTAACCGTCGGACGCCTCCCTCACCTCAAATCCATCTCGTTCCAAATATGCTTTCAGCATATTCCGGCCGTCCACGTCGTCGTCAACAATGAGAATCGTCTTACGCATATTCCCTCCCGTCGTGTATCAATTGTCTACAAATCTGATCGCTGCGAGAATTGCAGCAATATTTAGACCTCAACCGACCCTTCCATTGTTGCGTGTCCCGGCATCACGTCGCTTCACCTATCAGAGTCCTCGACCTTTCTCTTGTTAGGACTCGGCGAGGGGAAATCGATCACGAAGCGAAGCCGACGGACGAATGCATCATCGATATTGTTCTTTCTGTTCGTCGCAAGGATTACGATCCCCTCGTAGTTTTCCAGGAGCTTCAGCAGATAATCAATCTCGATGTTCGCATATCGATCGTGGCTGTCTTTTACCTCGCTGCGTTTTCCGAACAGAGCGTCGGCCTCGTCAAAGAAGAGGACGGCCCTTCCATTCGTCGATGAGTCGAATATCTTTCTCAGATTCTTCTCGGTCTCGCCAATGTATTTGCTGACAACCGGCGAGAGATGAATTCGATACAGGTCGAGAGCGAGTTGATCAGCTATCACTTCCGCGGCCTTTGATCTACCGGTTCCCTTCTCGCCGGAAAAAAGCGCGCCAATGCCGCGTTCCGATCCGTTATCTGCCTTGTCCGGATATTTGACCTGCTCGACGATCATGTCCAAAAGAGCCACCGATTCTACCGAAAGGTCAACGTCGTCGCGCGTCGTTCGCGGCGCGATAAGCTCTACTCGAAATTTGAAATTCTTATACGGGTCGGATCGGTTCGCATTCACATTGAGGTCAGCCATATCGTTCTCCTTTCATCTCGGCCGGCATTAGGATTCTTTCCCGGCTGTCTTATGTTGCAACCTGATAATGACAAACTCGGCCGGCTTGATCGGCGCAAAACCTACGACGATGTTTACGATTCCGTCGTCGATATCATTCTGTGTTGTCGTCGTTTGATCACACTTCACAAAGTAAGCTTCTCGAGTTGTCGAACCTTGCAGAGCTCCGCGTCGAAACAGATCATACATAAAGTTCTCGATGGTTAGCCTGATCCGTGCCCAGAGCGGTTCATCGTTCGGCTCGAAGACAACCCATCCCAAGCCACGAAAGAGCGACTCTTCGATAAAGAGCGAGAATCGTCGTATCGAAATATACTTCCACTCGGAACCGACTTCATCGGCGCCTTTCAGCGTGCGGGCACCCCAGACTACCGTACCGCGATCAGGAAGTGTCCGAATGCAGTTGACTGCTTTTTGATTTAGAACGCTATTCTGGGTGGCGGTCAGGTTTTTATTCGAGGCGACGCCGAAAACTCCGGTCAATGAAGCATGGGTTCCTGCGGGTGCTTTCCACACGCCGTGAGATGCGTCCATGCGTGCGTAAAGTCCGGCGACAAAGCCGCACGGCGGAAACTCGCGCGGACGATTTTCTCGCAGCTTGTCCGGAGCGAGTACCCAGGGAAAATAGAATGCAGAATTTATTGAATCGTCGCCCGAAATAAATCCCGGGAGAGTTTTGACATCGTCGAACAGGGCGTGCTCGGGACAGTCGAGAATAAGAAATGCTCGTCGATCGCGGCAAAACTTTTGCAGCGCGATCACCGTTACCGAGTTTGTCTCACCTGGCACGCAGAGCAGGCTAAAGTTCTCGATGCGATCGAGATGATACAGACCGCCCGATTCGTCTGCCGGTAACAGGGCATTTGCGAAATCGGATTGATTCGGCCCGATTACGATCCCATCTTCCGGCTCGTTGTCGGTTCCGGCGAGTCGAACAATATAAGCTTTGCCCCCGCCGTTATCGAAGAAGTGATAGACCGAATAGCCCAGCAAACCGCGCGAATCTAGTCCGCCGAACTTGGTCTCGAAATCACTCCAGCTTGAAACAGGTTCAGCACGGTCGGTTGGACCCATCGGAGCCCAGCCGGCAAATGCGGTTATTGATGTATCCACCCCGGAGATCGTCCGCGCACCCGTTGGAATCTCCTCGACGTAAACTTCTGGTTCGACCGGCATTCGACCTCCACGTTCACTTTGCTTTTACACACAATACGTGGACGGAAGTTTGTTCCGGAATTGCCGTTCTGCAAAACGCTTAACACGCGTCGCTGCCTCATAAGCACGCTGATTCGTCCCCAGCAACAGGGACTGATCATTCACGAAGGCAAAACTGTTTTGATACCTGAACTGAAAGTAGTCGAATAATCTGTTGAGGCGGACGACGGCAAGTAGTGACGCTAAAGTCGAAAGTGCATTTCGTGGTCTATCTCGACTTGCAGGGCAAAATCTCAACGGAGTCTGCAGGCTGGTGTCATACACGGACTTTGGTCAACGTATTGCTTATAGCATGCTTCACTCGCGGATCGGTGTTTGTGCGGTGGCGCACTAGAGCGGGCAACCCACTAACCGCATCTTCGACGCATCATTTCGCGCCCACCCGTAATGTTTCGATTGACATTTTTACAATTAGAACTATTCTAAGAGTACTCGAGGTACTAAACTGCAATGAAAGGAATCGAAGGCTCTGGATTAACCAGGCAGCGCAAAGCTGTTCTCCAAGCTATCCGAGAATCGGAGGAGCATCTGACCGCCAACGAGGTATTTGAGAATGCCCGTCGCATTCTGCCGGGCATCTCGTTCGCAACCGTCTACAACTCTTTGCGCTACCTGAAGCTGGACGGCCAGATCGGCGAGATCCGGTTCTTGACGGGTGCTACGCGTTACGACCGCACACTGAGCCGGCACGACCACGCGATCTGCAACAAGTGCGGAAAATTGGTCGACATCGAGGTGATAATTCCGGACAGCCTGATTGATGAGGCGGCCCACCGCTCGAAATTCCAACCCGAGTCTATCGAACTGATCCTGAGGGGCGTGTGTCCCGAGTGCACGAAATAACCGAAGTTGTTCTACATCAGATAAGGAAAGGTAAATCAAAAATGGGAAATGACACAGATCAAAATGGTTCGGGCAAATGCCCGTTCACTGGCGGAGCTATCAAGTTCACCACCTCCAGCACGAGGTCTAACCGTGACTGGTGGCCCAATGCGTTGAACCTGCACATCCTTCGTCAACACTCTTCATTGTCCGATCCGATGGGCGAGGGATTCGACTACGCAAAGGAATTTCAGTCTCTGGATCTCGCAGCCCTAAAGAAGGATCTAGCGGCATTGATGACCGACTCGCAAGATTGGTGGCCGGCGGACTTTGGCCATTACGGACCGTTGTTCATTCGCATGACCTGGCATAGCGCCGGAACTTATCGCATCGGCGACGGCCGCGGAGGCGGTGGTCGCGGGCAGCAGCGGTTTGCTCCTCTGAACAGTTGGCCCGACAACGTGAGTCTGGACAAAGCTCGCCGGCTGTTGTGGCCGATCAAACAGAAATATGGCCGGAAGATCTCATGGGCAGACCTGATGATCCTCACCGGAAACGTCGCACTGGAAACGATGGGCTTTAAGACGTTCGGCTTTGGCGGAGGCCGAGAGGATGTGTGGGAACCGGATCAGGACGTCTACTGGGGTGCGGAGTTGACGTGGCTCGCGGGCGATATCCGCTACGGACGCGGGTCCGAAGGCGTCGAGAAAGCGGGCGGCGTTTTGGTTTCGGATGACGATGCCGATGGCCAGATTCACGATCGAAATCTCGAGAATCCGCTGGGTGCGGTGCAAATGGGGTTGATCTACGTTAACCCCGAAGGTCCGGATGGTAATCCCGATCCGATCGCCGCAGCACGCGACATTCGCGAAACGTTCGGCCGGATGGCGATGAACGACGAGGAGACCGTCGCATTGATCGCCGGCGGCCATAGCTTTGGCAAGACACACGGTGCGGCTGATTCGTCGCACGTGGATGTCGAACCGGAAGCAGCCGGCCTCGCGGCACAGGGTTTCGGGTGGCATAACAGTTTTGGCACGGGCAAGGGGCCCGATACGATCACGAGCGGGCTCGAAGTAACCTGGACCAACACTCCGACAGAATGGAGTAACAACTATTTCGAAAACCTTTTCGGTTTCGAATGGGAGCTTTCGAAAAGTCCGGGCGGTGCACAGCAGTGGGTCGCCGTCGGAGCCGACGCGAGTATTCCAGATGCGCATGATCCGTCGAAAAAGCAATTGCCGACAATGCTGACGACCGACCTCTCGATGCGTATGGATCCGGCCTACGAAAAGATCTCGCGTCGCTTCCTCGAAAATCCGGACCAATTCGCCGATGCATTTGCACGGGCCTGGTTCAAGCTCACGCATCGCGACATGGGGCCGCGGGCGCGCTATCTCGGACCGGATGTCCCGGAGGAAGTGTTGATCTGGCAGGATCCGATCCCCGTTGTCGATCATGATCTGATCAACGATAGCGACATCGCTTCACTTAAATCGAAGATCAGAGATTCCGGACTTTCGGTGTCCGAGTATGTATCGGCTGCCTGGGCTTCTGCATCGACGTTCCGCGGCGGCGACAAGCGCGGTGGCGCGAATGGAGCTCGGATCCGACTCGAGCCGCAGAGGAATTGGGAGGTCAACAATCCGTTCCAACTCGCAACGGTTCTGACGACGCTCGAAGGTATCCGAAAGGATTTCGGGAAGCCGGTCTCGATCGCCGATATGATCGTTCTCGCTGGTTGTGCCGCTGTTGAAAAGGCGGCGAAAGATGCAGGCTATAACGTGAAGGTTCCGTTTACACCCGGACGCGCGGATGCCTCGCAAGAGCAGACCGAGGTGGAGTCATTCAGATACCTCGAACCGCAGGCGGATGGCTTTCGCAATTACAAAAAGAGTCATCACATCACGTCGGCGGAGCTATTGCTCGTGGACAAAGCACAGCAGTTGACGCTGACCGCCCCCGAGATGACAGTTCTCATCGGCGGTATGCGGGTCCTTGGTACAAATTTCGACGGATCGCAGCATGGCGTCTTCACGAATAAACCAGGAACGCTTACGAATGACTTCTTCGTCAACCTGCTCGACCACGACACGACGTGGAAGGCAACCGATGATTCAGAACAGACGTTCACCGGAAACGATCGCGTAACCGGCGAAGCCAAATGGACAGCCACCCGCGTGGATCTGATCTTCGGTTCTCACTCGGAGCTCCGGGCGTTGGCGGAAGTTTATGGAAGCAGCGATTCCGGCGAGAAGTTCGTGAGCGATTTTATCGACGCTTGGATCAAGGTGATGGATCTCGACCGATTTGACCTGGCCTGATCTTCTTGTTTCGTGTGCTTTCTTTTCGTGTGATTTCGTGTGATTTCGTGGTTTCCGTCTTAATACCGAACCACGGATCACACGAACGACACGAAGCAAGACTGAAACCACGAGCTCTCACGAAAGCACACGAAAAGAAAACTCGTTTAGAGATAGTCAACGTGTCTTCAAAACCGAACCACGAACACACGAAAAGAAAAACACGCATTAGAAACGCATCCGCTTCATCAGCTCAATGAACCGCGGTGCCGAACGCAGATTATTCCATGTGGGATTCACCTTGAGAAAAGCCATTTTGGGGTCATGTTCAGTATAACCCCGCTCTAGCCACTCGAGCGCACGCTCGGTATCGCCGAGACCGTTGTAGGCAACAGCAATATGGGTGGGCGGCATACCACGCTTTTTACTGAGCTCCATCATTTCGCCGAGCACCTTTTCAGCTTCTTCGCGATTCCCCATCTTCGCTAATACATAGCTTTCCAATGCCATCGAGTAAGTCGACGCGGCCGACAGTGCACGCGCTTTGCGCGCCTCTACAAGCGCTTCCGGCAACATCCCCTTTTCTATGTAGACCATGGAGGCGAACAAATGAGGCATCCAGAAGTTCGGCGCCAGTTCAAATGTTTTCTTCAACCTGTCCAATGCCTCATCGTGTTTTCCTGCGTGAAACAGAAACTGCCCCTCGAGCGCACCTGCAAACGGGAACAGCGGGTCGAGCTCGCGAGCTATCTTCACTTCGCTGAGAGCCTCTTGGTGCCTACCGGTGTTCGACAGTACGTGCGCATAAAAGAGATGTGCGTTGACCTCGTTTGGATTCAGCTCGATCGCCCGACGTAAGTGCTGTTCGGCTCCCGCCCAGTCCCAGTCCGCCCAAAACATTGTCATTCCGAGGGCCGTGTGTCCATCGGAAACGGTGTCGTCTAAAGCGATGGCACGGTTTGCAGCCGCCTTCGACTTTGCGAAAGACTCCGCCGGCGATATCTCCGACCCGATAGCGAGCCCTCGGTAAGCGCCAGCCATCCCGGCGTGTGCAAGTGCATAATTTGGATCGAGATCGATCGCCTGCTGAAAATATCCAATTCCCTGCCGGATCTCATCCGGCAGAAGTTTGAAGGCATGGAATTGACCGCGAAGATACAGCTGATAGGCCTCGACATTCTCGGTGTACCGCTTGTTGAGCTGAGCCGTATCCGATGGCGTCAATTTTACTTTCAAGTTCCGGGCCACTGCCTGTGCTATCTCGTTTTGCGCGGCGATAACATCCGTCAGAGTGCTTACGTACTGATTCCCCCAGATCTGCGAGTCATCCGCACC
>JANPJL010000063.1:0-2118 GCA_031425495.1 Acidobacteriota bacterium | reverse complement strand
GACGTCGATTACAACGATCACGAGCAAGGAATATGGCGGCATGTGTCGGCACGTCTCGAGGAACTCCATAACAAGCACGCGAGCCCGTTCTATCTGAAAGCAAAACGCGACCTCGGTATCTCGAATGACCGGATCCCGCAGCTCTCCGAAATGAGCCGGCGGCTAAAGGAGCTGACAAACTTTCGCCTGGCACCGATCGAAGGTCTGGTCGACACTCGCGCATTTTTAAGCTGGCTGTCGTGGCGGACAATGCTTTCAACCCAATACATACGCCACCATTCGCGACCGGAATATACACCCGAACCGGACATCGTCCACGAAGCGATCGGACATATCCCGATGTTCACGAACACGAACTTTGCGGATTACTCTCAGTTCATCGGTCACGGCGCTCGCATCGCGACCGATGAGCAGATCGACGAACTTGGTCGTCTTTACTGGTTCACGGTCGAATTCGGGCTAGTGGAGGATGGTGGCGAAGTTAAGGCTTATGGCGCTGGTTTGCTCTCAAGCTTTGGCGAACTCGAGCATGCATTCTCAGACAATGTCGAGCGGCGTCCTTTTGATCTAGAGAAGGTTATTCAACACGAATTCACATACAGCGACATGCAGCCTGTCCTGTACGTTATTCCATCGTATGCTGAGTTGAAGGAAGTCACGCGAGAGTATACCTCACGATTCAGTGTCTAGGTTGATGCTCGGATCATGGAGCAGTTCTTTGACAGTCTTTACTAGTGTTTCGGGTTCGTAGGGTTTTACCAGATACCTATCCGCACCGGCTTTCATCGCCAGATCTATTTCCTTCGGCTGGCCGATCGCAGATGTAAATATGATCGGCGCCGCCGGGTGCTTTTCCCTGATCTTTTTGCAGAGGTCGACGCCTGACCCATCGGGGAGCCAGTTATCGAGAACATAGAGATCGTAGGACTGCGATTCGATAAACGGTTCTGCTTCTTCGACCGAATGCACCGCCGTGAATTCGTAATCCGTCATCACGAAATGCAGCACTTCGCAGGTATCGCGGTCGTCTTCGACACACAGAACCTTCCTCGGAATAGATGTTGCACTTTCTTCTGTCACAGTTTTTCTCGGGGGGATGAATGCGAACATTGTGACTTATACAGTCGCGGGCGTCTGTCGGACTCCCGACATAGCTTGCTGACTATTATCTTCCCGAAAGTTTTCGAACTCTTCACTTACAAGCCGATAGCAATCGCAGGCAGAAGCGCGGAGGCGGTCTAGATCGATTATCTCCACGCGTCCTCGAGCGTAACGGATGCTTCCGGTTTTCTGCATAGAGTTGGCTATCAGCCCGATACTGGTCCGCTGTACGCCGAGCATGTGAGCGAGAAACTCTTGCGTAACTCTGAGGTGACGGTCGCCCGAGCGTTCGCACATCACGGTCAGCCATCGGCATAACCTGGCCTCGATGGAGTGAAAGTGATTGCAAACACATGTCTGTGCCATCTGTTTCAGGATGACGTAAGCAAACCGCAGCACGACGTCGTGGAATACTCCGTTTAGTTTGAAGAGTGAGAGGACTTCGCGTGCATCGGCCGTGAACCCCTCGGTAGGAGCCTGAACAAGCGCGTCGTACGGCATCTCGTTTTTTCCGAGGAGGACGGGGATCCCGATCATCCCTTCGATTCCGGCGAATCCGGCTTCGATGGAGCGTCCCTGTTCGGTAACGCAGAGCAGCGAGACCATACCTGTGTTTGGGAAAAAGCAGGTCCGGACCTGATCGCCCGCTCGTGCCAGCATTGTTCCGGGAGCGTACTCTGCGGGTACAAGATGCCGCCTTATCAGACCAAACTCGTCCGGTGGCAGGACGGACAGGAGTCGGTTGTGGATCGGATGACGTGAATCGCTTGCGTCATGCATGGGTCAACCTCTTCAATTTTGAAAACTATAGGGCCGGAATGGTAAAAAAAACTATATCACAATCAGCCATTCCGCAAGCTGAAATGCACAGGCAGATCCCGTCGTTAAGTAATGGTCGCCAAATCGGTTGAGGAGGAGGCGGTTAGCATCTCGCACCGGAGTGCTCGTTAAGTTATTATCTGAATATTGCAAACACCGTCAGAGAAGTTTTATGAGCGAAAAGAATCCACTCGGACT
>JANPJL010000062.1:0-7131 GCA_031425495.1 Acidobacteriota bacterium | reverse complement strand
GAAGTTAGAAATGAACGACCTGCCCAGACTCGGTGTCGGACTTGGCTTCCGAGAGCCGTTGAAAGCCGATATATTTCTCAATCAGCGTTCGATAGATTTTCTAGAGATCACATCGGACCACTTTCTCGACGCGACACCAGCCAAGCTCGACGAACTCAACTTGCTACGCGACCATTTCACCCTTATACCTCATTCACTTGATCTTTCGCTGGGAAGTGCGGAGGGTGTCGACGAAGCGTACCTGGAGAAACTCGCCGGTCTCCTCTATCGCGTCAAGCCGCCGTGGTTTACCGATCATATCGCGTTTACGAGATCGGGCGGGATTTCGATCGGTCACCTTGCTCCGCTACCTTTCACGAGAGAGGCATTGGATGTGCTAATCCGGAACATTGTCCGGGTGAGGGAGGTGATCCATACCCCGCTGATCCTCGAGAACATCACATACGACATACACTTTCCTTTTGCTGAAATGAGCGAAGCCGAGTTCATACGCATACTACTCGAGGAAACGGATTGCGGGATGCTGCTCGATGTCACGAATCTTTACGTCAACTCTGTAAATTTCGGAATCGATTGGCGCGACTTCCTAGACGCGATTCCGGCAGAGCGGATCGTCCAAGTGCACTTTGTCGGTAGTCGTAAGCACGGTAGTCGCCTGATCGACGCGCACGGCGACCGGACTCAGAGCGAAATCTGGAACGTGTTCCGCGAGGTCTGCGTAAGATGTGATATAAAGGGGGCGGTTTTGGAGCGCGACGAGGATTTTCCAGACTTTGGCGAACTCGCCAGCGAGCTTGAAACGGCTCGTTCGATGATCAGCCCGGATCGCGTCAGAATTTGAACGACGTATGTTCTGTCCTAGCTGCGGAGCAAACAATTCCACCGAACAAAAATTTTGCCGCTCGTGCGGGATGAACCTCGAGCAGACGGCGACATCGCTCCTCGAACAATTTCCAACCGCCGACCGCGCAAACTTGCAGAAGCAAGAGCGAATGCTGGAGAGCTTTGGACGTATTGCCTTCGGTGGATTTGGAGTGGTGATCGCCACGGCCGTCCTTGCGATCATCTATCTGATAATCACAAAGTTGGTGTTAACGGGTGCCAACTTTTGGGGCGGGATCCTTCTCGTCGCATTTATTCTTTTTGCCGGCCTGACGCTTGCCTACGTGATGCTGAACGAGACGCTTCAGGAGAAGCGGGCCAAACTGAACCCTCAGGCCTCACCTGCTCCCGGCTTAGAAACTCCCGCAACCGGGCGACTCCTGCCCGAAGTTGAATTCGAGCCGGCCGCGAGCGTTGTTGAGAATACCACTGAACTGCTCACGCCGAACCGGAGATCTACAACGCGGGAGCTCTGATGGGCCTGCAAGAGCAACAAAACTTTCTCGCCCGACTTTTCACGGATCAAGAATATAGGTCGGGCTTTGCCGCCGACCCGGCTCGGGTCGGCGGCGAAGCCGGACTGTCTACAGACGAGATCGAGCAAATGTCTTCTGTCTCGGGCAAGGAGATCGATGTCTTTTCCGAATCGCTGTTTTGGAAACGCGTTAATGAAGTCCAAAAACTGTTGCCGCTGACCGTCCGGTTTCTTCAAAACGATTTTCAAACCCAGTTTCGAAACTTCTGCTCCGCCTTAGAAGCGGGAGGCGGCGATAAGCACAGCACCGACGCGATTGAATTTACAGAGTATCTGGCCGGAAACGCCGGAATACCCGCCGCCACCCGCGAAGCCGCAAGATTTGAAGGAAAGAAGTTGGAGTTTTTCCGAGGACGCCGACGTTTGCTTCTCGTCACCGCCAGATACCGGACGGGCGAGGGATTACCCAGGCGGGAAAGGGCATTCGGCGTCTGGCTAAATGTTCGAGGGCGGGTTCGGCGGTTCGGAGGCTGACCTTCGAGAATGGAGTGTATTTACGGTAAACTAGCGTCAGATGTCGCTTCTGAAGATCGCCCATTATCCCGAACCTGTCTTGCTCACGATCGGTAAACCGGTCGCGGAAGAGGAGTTTGGCCCGCAACTCAAACGGCGTGTCGCCGAAATGTTCGAGACGATGTACGAAGCCGGAGGCGTCGGATTAGCGGCACCTCAGGTCTTCGATTCGCGTCGCCTGTTTGTGATGGATGTCCCGACCGAAGACGGGGAATCAAACCAGCTAACTTTTATCAATCCCGAGATCGTTACCGTCGAGGGTGAGCAGATAGGCGAGGAAGGGTGTCTTTCGTTTCCGGGCGTGTTTCAGTCCGTGCAGCGAGAAATGCGCGTTATCGTGCGGGCGATGGATGTTAAGGGCGAGCAGTTCGAGATGGACCTGACCAATCTGGCCGCACGTTGTGTTTTGCACGAGACTGACCATTGCGACGGGATCGTTTTTCTCGATCGGATGAGTACGTTGAAACGCCAGCTCGCAAAGCGTAAAATCAAAGCATTACAAAAGACGGGGAAATGGGAATGAACATCGAAAAAACCCGAACTACAGCCGAAGCATCGTCCTGGAGGGAGCTTAATAAATATCTCGACCAGGGCTGGGTATTGCTCCTCAGCTACATAAAGCACACCCACGACACGCAGGAACCGCGGTTCGTCATCGGCTGGCAGCAGGAAACGGACGCAGTGCGGCCGGAGCTGCTTGATGAGTGGGAGCTTCACGAGATAGATCGACAGAAATATACCTAAACGCGTATGCCTCCCAAGATACGCGAGCTGATCGCCGAATTGGAACGACACGGATTTGTGAATCGAAGTGGGAAGGGAAGTCACCGGAATTTCGAGCACCCTCTCGGTCTCCGGATTACGATCTCGGGAAAAGCGGGCGACGACGCCAGAAAATATCAGGAAAGGCTCGTCCGCGAGAATGTTAGGAAAGTTGCTGAACGGAAATGAGAAGTATTGCTGACCAATACGAAAAGATCGTCTATTGGAGCGACGAGGACAAGTGCTTTGTCGGAATATGCCCGGAATTGTTTTCCGGTGGTGTACACGGGGACGATCCAAATGACGTTTTCAAAGAGCTGCTAGAAGTTGTGGACGAATGGGTGGCGATTTTCGACAAGGACAGCCGCCCGCTGCCCGAGCCCAAGCGGGGCGTTCTCGAGGCGGCTTGACGTTAGAAAAGAGAGATCATGCAAACACAGAAAGTAATGGACGAATTTAAAAACGAACCGTTTACCGATTATTCGACGCCTGAGAACGCCGAAGCAATGAGATCGGCGATCGAGAAGGTTCGAAGCGAACTTGGCCGGGAATATCCGGTCGTCATTAACGGCGAGAAGATCACTTTGCCGAGTAAATTTGAGAGCATCAACCCGGCGAATAAGCACGAGGTCGTCGGTCGATTCTCTGAAGGTGACACGGATACTTCGCTGGTCGACAAGGCGATCGATGCAGCGACCGCCGCGTTCAAGCTCTGGCGAAACGTGCCGCCTGCCGAGCGCGCCGAATATCTGTTCAAGATCGCGGACGTGATGCGCACGCGAAAGCATGAGCTTTCGGCATGGATGGTTTTCGAGGTTGCTAAGACGTGGGCCGAGGCAGATGGCGACACGGCCGAGGCGATCGACTTCCTTGAGTTTTACGGGCGCGAGATGCTGCGCTGGTCGGAGAAGCAGCCGATCATAAAGGTCGAGGGCGAGAATAATTCGATCGAATATATTCCACTCGGAGTTGGCGCAGTGATACCGCCGTGGAACTTCCCGTTGGCGATCATGGCCGGTATGACGATGGCCGCGGTCGTCACTGGAAATACTGTTGTACTGAAACCGTCATCCGATTCGCCGACGATCGCTGCGAAGTTTATGGAGATAGTCGAAGAAGTCGGCTTGCCTGCAGGCGTAGTTAATTTTCTAACAGGCAGTGCTGCCACCGGCGAAGCAATGACGACGAGTCCGAAAACGCGATTCATTTCGTTCACTGGTTCGAAGCAGGTCGGGCTGCACATTAACGAAGTTGCGGCAAAGCCTCGCGACGGACAGATCTGGATCAAGCGTGTGATCGCTGAAATGGGTGGAAAGGACGCGATCGTGGTGGCGGCGGATGCGGACCTGGATTCGGCAGCGATCGGTGCGGTGCAAGCTGCGTTCGGTTACCAGGGACAGAAGTGCTCGGCGTGCTCGCGGCTGATCGTTGACGAGAAAGTTTACGATTCGGTGGTCGAGAAGGTCGTCGAGCTGACAAAGAACCTGAAAGTAGGATTGGCTACTGAGGCTGATACGAATGTCGCAGCCGTTATCAACAAGCGTTCGTTCGACAAGACGCTGGATTACATCAAAAAAGGTGAGAGCGACGGCGGCAAGATAGTTGCCGGCGGCAGCGGCGTCGATGATGATGGCTTTTTTATCGAGCCGACGGTTATCGCGAATGTTGAGCCCGGAGCGACGATCGAGCAAGAGGAAATCTTTGCTCCCGTTCTCGCGGTGATCAAAGCGAGGGATTTCGATCACGCACTTGAGATCGCGAACGATACGGAATTCGGCTTGACCGGAGCTGTCTATTCGACGACCCAGGCCAATCTCGAAAAGGCGCGTCGCGATTTCCACGTCGGGAATCTTTATCTGAATCGAAAATGCACCGGTGCTCTCGTCGGGGTCCATCCGTTTGGCGGTTTTAATATGAGTGGCACCGATTCGAAGGCCGGCGGCCGCGAGTACTTGCTCCAGTTCATGCAAGGGAAGCTGGTCTCGCAGCGGGTTTGATAGAAAGGCATCAGCAAAAATGACGAAGATCTTTCTATCGAGTACACCGTGGCTAATGATCGGGGCGCTTTTCCTCGCATCTTCAAGTGTCGCGCAGAAGCCGGCGGCGAAACCGAAGGCGATCGCTAGGCCGATCGTTTTTGCCGTATTGCAAGGCGGAAAGCGGGTCGAACCCATTGGCGCGATCGCGGCCGGTAAGCTTGTCGAACCCGCTGCCGAAGAAGCGGAAGCAAAAGCTTTTGCAGCATCTCATTACAAAACCGGATCTTCATACTCGCTCGTCTTCGGAGGCGCTGCCGACGGTAAACTTGCGATATTAAAGTCGAACATCGGAACGGAATGCGGTGGCATGTCGGCGGAAACATCCGCAACGCCATTGAAAGCAAAGATCACCGGACTCGTGATGGCCCTCGCGACGAATGCGAAGATCGGAAGTGCGGCTCCTGGCTACCGACGCAAACCGACTGCAGTCGAGCGGGCCGAAATCGAGAAGCTTGTTCGCGCCGAATTCGCAAAGAACGGCGTTTCGGAGGCGGCATTGAAAAACCTTCGCTATCAAAATCTGACAGCACTCGATGTGGATGGTGACAACGTGGCGGAGTTTGTCGGTTCGTACTGGATCGCACCGTCGCAGGATCAGCGACGATTACTATTCTTCATCGCCGAACAGAATTCTAAAGGGCAGATTAAACTCCCGCACAGCGAGTACTCGGCCATCAAACCGGATGACGTGATGAGCGGCGACGTCAAA
This sequence comes from Acidobacteriota bacterium, assembly GCA_031425495.1. GTDB lineage: Bacteria > Acidobacteriota > Blastocatellia > Pyrinomonadales > Pyrinomonadaceae > OLB17. The sequence goes on along the minus strand of JANPJL010000062.1, from coordinate 1,691 downwards.
GATCTCGATAACGGAGTTGGGCATGAACTCCTTCTCGACATGCTGGATCTAGACAATGACGGCGTGAAAGAGATCTTCACCATTGGGCAAGCGTTTGAGGGAAACAATTATTACGTCTATAAACGCATTGCCGGAAAGTGGACGAACGTACACGAGAGCTACAGCTATCGCTGCGGTTATTGACGGCAGCGAATAAGATCAGCATGGGCAAAGGTAGAGTTTTACGCCTTTGCCTTTTTTCTTTATGATTGTGAGTTTGTCCTAGCTATGAAGATCGTATTTATGGGAACGCCGCAGGCCGCGGCTACAAGTTTGGAGCGGATCGTGAATGACGGACACGCCGTCGCGGCGGTCTACACGCAGCCTGACCGGCCGTCTGGGCGCGGAAACAAGATCGCATACTCGCCGGTAAAACAGTTTGCTATCGACAACGGTCTTGATATCCAACAACCGGCGAAGGTCAAAACGCCGGAAGCTTTGAGCCAGTTTAAGGAGCACGACGCGGACGTCGCAGTTGTCGTAGCCTATGGACGAATCTTGCCCGGGACCTTTCTCGAAGCGTTCCCGATGGGCGCGATCAACGTTCATTTTTCTCTGTTGCCGAAGTATCGCGGTGCTGCCCCGGTAAATTGGGCGATCGTCAACGGCGAACGTAAGACCGGTGTAACGACGATGCAGATGGACGTCGGACTCGATACTGGACCGATCCTAATGCAAAGGGAGACGGCCATCGGCAGTAAAGAAACGGCCGTCGAATTGTTGCAGCGTCTGTCACTGCTGGGTGCCGACCTTCTTTCCGAAACGTTGAGCGAATATTCTTCGCTGACGTTTCGTCCTCAGGACGAAGGCGACGCATCGTTTGCTCCGTTGATGAAGAAGAACGACGGTTTGATCGACTGGACTTTGACGCCCGGTGAGATCTCACAACGGGTGCGTGGCTTTCAACCGTTCCCGACCGCGTTCACGCTTTTCCGCGAAAAGAAGCTCACTATCTGGAACGCGTCGCCGACGACAGCTGAGCCAGTCAGTGCACGACCAGGTGAAATACTCGAGGCGGGACAGGATCGTCTGCTGATCGCATGCGGTCGCGATTCGGTATTGCAGATCGACGAATTGCAAATGGAAGGCAAACGCCGGACAACCGCTCGTGATTTTATTAACGGATTTAAACTGACTGTCGGAGAAATATTGGGTAGTTGATGGTCCCGAGCTTTTGTTTCTCTTTCCGTCTTCGTTCCTCTTATTCATCTTGTTCCGTGGTCAAAGTTTGATCGACCGGAAGACCAGGAAGAAGTCTCCACTCCTTTTTCATCTTGTTCCGTGGTCAAAGTCTGATCGACCACGGAACAAGAGGAACAAGAGGAACAAGAAGAAGAACAATAGGAAAAGAGGAATAGGTGGGAAGGCCGAGAAACTCACTGGGTATCAAGGATGAGCGAAGAACCAAGTTTTCAGATAGCCGCTTTCTACGGATTCAAATTGCTCGAGCCCGGGCAGTTGGAATCGATAGCTACATCTCTGCGCGACGCGATGAATGATGGATCGATAAAGGGGACGATCATTCTCGCAAGCGAAGGTTTCAATTCGACGGTCTGCGGGTCGCGTGAGAATGTTGCCACTTTTCTTCTTCGCGTGGAGGAGATTTTCGCGACGCGTCTCGATCCGAAACTATCACTCCATCATGAGTCTCC
>JANPJL010000061.1:0-10630 GCA_031425495.1 Acidobacteriota bacterium | reverse complement strand
ATGTGCTTGCCTCGTTCGATTATTACCGCACCCACACCAAATGCCGCTCCGACTCCGGCTCCGACGGCAGCTCCAACAGGTCCGCCTGCGATCGCGCCGATTCCGGCTCCCGCTCCGGTGGCGACTCCAACCTTGGCGGCGTCCGGTTTGAATGTGCTTTTGCCGACCGCGGTTCCTTCAACATCTACTCGTTTTACGTTATCGCCTTTCGCCGGTAAGACCTCGGTCATGATCGCATCGAAGTTACTCCATCGTGTATCCGAGATAATTATCTTGTCGAAGGACAACAGCATCGCCGACCGCTTCTTGATGCGCCCTGGTTTCTCGATCTTGTCGACCCTGCCCTCGATAATCGCACCAACGATCTCATGCGGAGCGACGACCTTCGCAGTAAATTTATCGCCTTCCCGGGTGCGGTTCGTATCGAGCGGCTCCTGAAGTTCTAAAATAAGCTCGGTATCGCGCGGGATGATAATGACGGCGTCATCGCTTCGCTGAAAACTGACTTTCTGAATTGCCACACTACTTTCCGCCGGAATCGTTTCCACCGCAGCTGGTGCGACGGATATCTGGTGGGCGGGTTCTTCGGTTACGGCAGCGGTGGTTGGAACCGATTCAGCCTGCGTGGTCGAGGGGGGCGGTTCATTTGATGTCGAAACTACTGCAGACTCGACCGGCGTAACCGGAGCAGCGAACTCGCCGCGTTTGTTCAAGCCGTTGGGAATCCCCGAATCGAACGAGCGCTTCTCGAATCCTGTTCCGTATCCCGACTCGAACCCTTGTTTGTAGCCGTCCCGATAGTCTTCTATTGTTCCGTAGTCCTTGTTATACGCCCGGTTCGCGTCAGTGTATTCCTGATGCCGCACGTAGTCTTTCGCGGCATTATCGATCACATCGCGGTACCCGGCCATGTAGCCATCCGAATAGCCGGTCCGGTAGCCCCGCTGAAGTGCAGGATTTACTTCCTGAGCGGTCACGGTCGTGAAAGGAATTGCGAGGAAAGATAGCAAACTAAGGGAACTCGTTAGGGCAAGAGCTAATAAAATTCGGGTCAGCTTCATTGGGCCTCCATGGAACTTGCAGCGATTTTCGTGACAAGGGAAAGAATGTCCGGCTAAACTTATACACCAGTGCTTAAGAAAGTTCAAGACTTTAATCAGCCGCTTAAAACGATATGTTTTTGTGCAGCAAAAGTCACGGTTCTATGGTCGTGTTGGTGCTTAGGATCGGCCGCATGCTATCTCACAGTGCGAGTTTAAACATAAAAAAGGCAATGGACAGGCACATTGTCCATCGCCCGAAGTTTGCCTTTAGGAGGAGCAAACGAAATTAGAGACTCTTTTGAAACAAATACGACGCTCGGATAAAAAAGGTCCTGCTATTACGCTCAAATCCCTGGTCGATCTGCCGAGTGAACGGATTTACGCCGTTGTAATTGAAGTTGTCGTTATAGCCGACATAAAACGCTTTTCCAGGACTCGGGGTCCAACCGAACAGAAGCTGGCCGGCGTAGTTGCTGCTGAGCGAATTGTAGTCGAGGCGCAGGCGGGTGAAGACAAAGCGCGAGAACTGGTAGGTCGAACGGATACTCACGAGATCAGCGTCGAACGTTCGGACACGGTTGTCGTTTCGCACCAGGCGGCTCTTTCGATAACTCGCCGACATTCGCAGCGGATCGATGGGCTTGTATTCGACTGAGATCTCGGCATCAAGCGTCTGCCCGGGCCCGGGATTGATCTGGCCGTTGCCCGCCGGGAAAAAGAAGTCGAACGCATTGCGGCGGTAATTGAACCGGGTGGAATAAGAAATCTGTTTGTTCAGGTTTTGGCCGATCTCGGCAAACACAAATTGCTGCCACGCAGAGCGTGTTGGGTCTCCCGCAAAACGCCCGAGCCGAGTCGGTGCCCGCTTCAGCCCGAATTCTTCTTCGTATAGCCGTTCATGCGACACGCCTCCGTCGAAAAAGAGAAACACAGCTCGCTGGAGCGACATTCGTAAGTTTGCACCGGCACGCCAACTTTGAAGGCGACCGGACCAATCGTAATCGACGCCCGTAAAATGTCGCACGTCAGCGCGAATGATTGTGTTCTTCGGCTCAGACTTCGTGCTCCATCGGTACATCGCAAAAGCAAAATTTGTATCGGTCCGTCGTGTAAATCCGACATCGGCTCGGAAATCTTTCGTCCGGCCGCCGGCCTCGAGAAACCACCCGCGCCTGTCCTCCGAGTAGTCTAGATTAGCGTAGTACCCGATCGCATTACCCGTTCGGTATTGGTTGTAGGTACCGTTGCTAAGCTCGTTCGGACTTGTCCTTCCCGTCCCGCAGATCCCACGATTACGCCCCGCTTGCAACGGGTTGACGATCGGCTCGAACTCATTTTCGAAAAAGCAGCGCCTCGAGCTTGTGCCGACAACCTGAAACTGGCCGGTCAGGTTTGGATTTATCTTTATCCGAGAATCGATACTTCCCAGAAAGTTTTTCTGTTCGGGAAAGCTGCGATACGTCGCGAAAAAGCCGACGTGATTCTCTTTCCCAAAGTCTCGCTTCACACGTAGCACACCGAAAAGCGCATTCTTTTTTAAGAACTCCTGGTTAGGGGCCTGCGCACTCTCATCTTCCGAGAAATTTCCTGGGCCATTGTCGGACGCCACCATGAAGCCGAACGAGTTCTTTCCGATCTTGCCGGTTAGCTTTGTCGCGAAATCAGGATCGACAATCGATCGCGAATCGTAGATCGCGAGCGGCGTCTGAAATATGTCAGCACCCTCGAGAAAGAACGGGCGCTTCTCCTGGAAAAAGATCGGAAAGCGCTGGTTCGCTGTAACAACGGGCGCGTCAGCCTCGATCTCTGCGAAGTCGGGATTGATCGCAGCGTCGAGTGTGATGTTAGGCGAGATCGAATACTTCAGATTCACACCGATCTCCGGCTTTACCGACTGGTTTACGAAGCGCCCCGTTATCGGATCGCTGGCGGCAAACCGTTGGCCCGTTTCAGATATGGTGATGCTCGGTACGATCTCCAGCGTGCGTTCGTACTTGATCTCGTCGAGTCCGGTGATCTTTCCGTGTTTGATCAGAAAGCCCGAGATCCCGCGATCGTCGGGCAACCACTGATTGAACTCGTCATTGAGCCGGTCAATATTTCGGGCAGCATTGAAGCCCCACATCTTGCCTTTGCCGGCAGCGTACCGAAGCGATTTGAACGGGATCTTTACCTCGACCGACCAACCCCAGTCTTCGATAACGCCGTTCGACTCCATTACAATATCGACCGAGAAATCGGAACCGCGACCTTCGGTAAAAATACCGTCCTGTTGGATTCCGAATGGATTGAAGCCGAGAATGTAAGCCCGCCGCTGATCGTTGTATGTGTCGAGCCAGATACGTACATTATCCTCGCCGAACACATTGTCGCGCCTGGCAACGGTCGCCCGGATCTTATCCTTCTCATCCCAACATTTGAAAGCTACGTAGAGGTGTTTCTCGTCATACATCATCAACACCTCCGTTGGTTTCGAAGGTGCGATGTTGTCGCCGGGACTTGTCTGATAGAAATCCTTGAACACCGCCGCGTTCTTCCACGCGTCTTCATCGGGGCGACCGTCGATCGTCATTGCGAGTTCGATCTTCGGAACCGGCATCGGTCGAGCTTTCTCAGCCGGAATCTCAATCCCAGACTTTTTTGGGGGAGGGGCTTTAGGATCGTCTTTCGGAGCGGCAGTAGAATTGTCACTTGCCGCAACCTCGACGACGTTTGCGGCTGGCTGTGCAACCGCGAAAGTGGCGAAAAGAAAAAACAGGAGAACCGGGTAAACCTTATTCATTACTGCACCTGATACGAGAGAAGTAGAAAGAATGGAATCTCTCTTCTGACTAAAACGCACATCTGGTCAATTTGTTTCAAAATAACTGCTAGAGGGAAAAATGAATTCGATCAGCGTGGGTTTAGTAAGAACTTATAGCCGTACTGCTTCGCACGACTAGTTTTCCTTCGTTGAAGTCGAAATTATATTTCGAACCTCCTCGGCCAAGTTTCCAGGTCCGCTCGTCTTCTCGGACAACCGTCACTCCGTCCGCTTCAACCTCGGTATTCGATGTAACCGTCGCATTCGCGCCATCAGGCACCGTAAGCGTAACAGTTCCATCCGTCGCTTTTGCTGATAGGCTTTTAAAATCTCCCTCGAGAAAAACATCGCCGCAAACGGTCTCAGAATCGAGATTGCCTTTAAACCCGATCACCCGGACCTGAGCTTCATCAGCGTTGATATTCAGATCCCCGTTGACATCTCGAATGTTGATAGCTTCGTCGTCGCCTTGCAATTCAATATCGCCCGAAACGCCGTCGAGCCGGATCTCTCCGTCCGATACTATTTTGAGATTCGATTTGCGCGGTACGAGCACTTCGATGCGGACGCGTTCGGGATTGAACTGGAAATCAGGGTTACCAAAAACCTCGACATTATTTACGACCTTTAACGTAACGGTCGACCCATTATGAACCTCCGTGATCGTCGATGGACGACCGCGTCTGCCGGCCAGTTCCGTCACAACGTATCGCACTTCCGAGCCATCCCAACCCCGGATGCTAACAGCGCATCCCTTGCCTTCAACGCTGACATTCGGGATTCCGGAAACCTTAAACGAGTTTCGCTTTTTCTCGATCCCCGGGCTCCCGGAAAACCATACAGCTGAACTCCAACCTTGCGGGTAGATGTTTTCCTTCAGCTTTTTTTGCAGCTCCATCGTATCGACATCAACCTTCATTTTTTCGAGATTCTTGAGCTCATTAATTTTCATCCGCTCAAGCTTCGGCCCCATCGACTCCAGCTCCTTCTCCGCCTCCTTCATCGACTGGGCCATCACGCGCTGCGAATCCCTCACAGCACGTGCGACTTCGCGATCGATCTGAGCAGCGCTCCTCGCACTGCTTAGCTCGTCGATGTCTCCGTCCAAGTCGTCATCCGCCTTTTTGTTTGGAAGAAGGTTTGTCGCCGGATTTGGGGAGCGTCCGTCATTCTTGCGGGTGATCGAAAGACCACCGTTAACGCTGTTCAGCTTTATCTGCGCTTCCCCCGTTCCAATTCGACCATAGAGGTCTCGGCCGACATACTGGCCTTTCTTTACCGGGAGACCGAAGTCGTTCGAAATATTACCGTTCAACGAATCCGCTTTGACAGTCGCGTTAACGTCCGAAGGAAGAGTCAGATTCACCTGGCCATTCACGGTGGTTAGATTTATTTTGCTGCTGCCTTCAACGCGGTCAAAGTCGGCGGTAACCTGGCCGTTTACGGTTGAGAGGCTCGCTGTCCCCCGCAAATTCGTGGCGATGACGCTTCCGTTGACGGCTGATACCTTTGTCACGTTCGTGAAATTCGAGACGGTGACCGAGCCGTTTACCGTTTCGATCTCATTAAGGACTGCTCCTCGCGGAACCGAAAGACGAAATTCGACTTCAAGCTTTCGATATCTATTCTCAACACGCTTATCGTTCCACTTCCATGCCTTGTAATCGGCTTCCACACTGAACGAGTCCGCCGTTGCGTTGATCTTTAGATCAACATCAGCCAACGTTTCTTTGCTGTCGGCTATCTTCGTTGCCTCGAGCCGCACTTCATCCCGATCCCACGCCTCGACCGTGACCGAGCCATTGATATTCGATACCCGGACGTTTCCGTTTCTGGCCAGCGGATAGGTCTGTTCGAACTTCTCGGTTTCATCACCGACCACGATCTCGGCGGCGGGAATACTCCTTTCGGTGCTCCGCGTTGTGGTAATTGCATTGTCACCGTTTGATCCAAACAACAATCCCGCGAAAACTATCGAATACAACCAACTCATAAATGTTTCTCCTTGGACGGCGAAAAATGCCTCTGGCGTTTACTTTCTATAGGTAAAACACCACCTCCATAACGTTTATGACAAGTTTTTTGCACTTAATTCGGCAACCTGAGCATCTCAAGAACTGTCACAGTCAACCAACGACTTTGATGCTCAAGATCTATATTCGACAGTACGACCGGAGCTCCTGCCGCTCAGGGTGAGAGAAGTTTACATCTTATAGCCCTTTTGATAACGTATAGCCTTCATTCGGTCCCCGGGTGTCGGCCCAATAAATAGTGATGGAATTAAAGAAAACACGACTGCACATTATGCGGGAAGCGAAAAGCTTATCCGCTGGCGCAAAGACAGGCGTGTCCCTGCACTGTCACACGGAGCACTCGAAGGAGCTCCTCGACTTTGTTCCGACCTATGCCGAGAAACTTCCGATCATCGCTTCCTTTTGGCGACGAGAGCGCAGGAATTACGAGGCGGGATCGGGCAAACCTATCGACTTCTCAACTTCATTTTGGTCACCTCCGCTGACAGCGAATGAAGTCTACGACATTGAGAAAAAGCAGATCAACGACGCCGGTCTTAACGCAATAGTTTCTATAACCGATCACGACAGGATCGACGCTAATCTCCAGATCAATCAGAAAAACGGGGATTCCCCTGCACCGATCTCGTTGGAATGGACGGTCCCTTTCGACTATGGATTTTTCCATGTTGGCGTTCACAACCTCCCCAACGACCGTGCAGTTGAAATAACTAAGACTCTTCTTGATTACACCTTTGTTAAAGAGAATCACTCCGACGCGAATCTCCGCGAGATGTTTGCGATGTTGAGTGAGCTGCCGGGCGTACTTGTGGTTCTCAACCATCCCCTGTGGGACATTGAGATGGTCGGTAGAGAACGTCACGAGGCGCTACTTACAGACTTTATCAAACGCCACGGTCGCTGGATCCATGCATTCGAGATCAATGGGTTTCGCTCTTGGTCGGAGAACAAGGCCGTTATCGAGATGGCCGAAGCTCTCGGTGTACCCATCGCGACTGGCGGTGACCGTCACGGCTGTAAGCCGAACACGGTGATCAACCTTACAAACGCAGACACCTTCGAGGAGTTCGCCAACGAAATACGTGTCGAGCGACGGAGCGAAGTCGTGTTGATGCCGGAGTATGAACATCCTCTCCATTGGCGCCAGCTCCAGTCGTTCTCGGAGATCCTTAGTCACTACCCGGAGTTTGTGGAAGGAAGGCGGCGCTGGTTCGAGCGGGTGTTTTTCGATTCAGGCGATGGACAGGGTGCACGAGATCTATCCACGTATGGATGGGTCTATGGCGGGCCGGCATGGTTACGAGTGGCGATCTGGACGCTTGGTTTCTTGGGAAGCCCGAGAATGCGCCCGATGTTCCGTGCATCGAGAAAGAAGCGTGATCGCGTACCCATCGATGCCGCGACGACGAAGTTCGAGATCCCGGATCTCGACGAGATCTCTCGGGTTTTCCCGCAAGAGAGTGCTTCGTAAGGAAGTTTAGAATCTTTAGAGTTCGCGGCGGGATCTTCCCGCCATTTTTTAGTTGCAGGATATATTTGTGGAAGATACTTTACGCGTCGCTTACTTTCCCGATTCGTTTCTGGAAGTTAACGGCGTCGCGATGACAAGCAACCGCCTGGTCGCCTTCGTCAAAAGTCGTGGACTCCCGTTCGTGAACGTTCACGCCGGACCTCGGACCGAAGTCACAACCGAGGGAAACTTTACGTCGCTCGCTCTGAAGCGCTCGGTGGCATCTTTTGAGATGGACGAGGGCCTTCACTACGACCCCTTCTTTCAGAGATATACCGGATTCGTCCGAAAGGAATTGGGAAAATTCCGACCCGATGTTTTTCACATCACTGGGCTAAACGATGTGAGCATATTGGGCGCCTATCTTTCATGGAAAATGGACGTTGCCCTAGTCGGATCGTGGCATACCAACTTGCACGAGTATGCGGCCCGTCGTCTCCGCTCTCGCCTCTCTTTCTTGCCCGAGAAAGCACTACATGGATTTACGGATTTCATTGAGCGCCAGATCCTTGTCGGAGCCAAACTTTATTACAAGATGCCTCAGCGGCTTCTCGCCCCTAATCAGGAATTGATCGACATGCTCGAATCGGGTACCGGCCGCACGGCGCACCTCATGATCCGCGGCGTCGATACCGAGATGTTCTCGCCAACGAAGCGCACCGTGAAGGACGGTGTATTTCGTTTCGGGTTTGTCGGGCGACTGCGGGTGGAAAAGAATGTCCGAATGCTTGCGGAACTGGAGAAGCGCCTTCTAGCGGCAGGTAAGAGAAACTTTCGTTTTCTCATAGTCGGAGAAGGCAACGAACGTCGTTTCCTCGAAGAGAATATGTCGACGGCGGACGTCCCCGGTTTTCTCGAAGGCGACGAATTATCCGAGGCCTATGCCAACATGGACGTTTTCATTTTCCCGTCCGATACCGATGCCTTCGGAAACGTTGTTCAGGAAGCGAATGCGTCGGGAGTACCGTGCCTCGTCACCGATCAAGGCGGGCCTAAATTTATTGTGCAGGAGGGCGTGACTGGTTTCGTGGCCAAGGACATTGATGGATTTGTGAAGTATGCCGTCGAACTCCTCGACGATCCTGAAAAGTTGGCGAAGATGAAAAAGACGTCGCTGGACTTTGCATTGACCAGATCGTGGGATTCTGTTTTCGAAAACGTTTATATCACCTACCGCGAGGCAAAAGATCATCTGGCGGAAATTCGACGTCGAAACAAGGCGGCAAAACTCGAGGCAACTTCCCAAACCTAGATGCCGGAAACACAGATACTGAAATGCGCGAACTGCGAGGGGGACATGGAGATCACTCCGACCGCTGTGGAGATCGTGTGCGGTGTCTGCTCCACCCCTCAGACGATCGAACATCACGACGGTGTAGCTGAGGTGGTCGAGGTTTCGCCATCACCTCACCGCGTCGTCGATGTCTTTCGTTATCTTGTTCGGCATCCGGTTGAAATGCTTGTCTGGCGGTGGAACTGGAAGGCGGCGTTTATGAGCGGCCTGATACGAGGCCTGATCTATTTTTTCACGCACCTGAAGGCGGGTTGGCGTGCTGCGCTGGGTGCGATGTCCGTTGAGTTCATTTTCCGGCTCGTCGTTTCCGGCTCGAGCGGATCACTGGTCCAGGCGTTTCGGAACGCTTCACCGGTTTGGCTCGCTACCCTCTGCGTAATGATCATGCTACCGGCGTTCAGCCATATGATCGAGTTCACTCTCCATAGCCTTAATGGCGATCGTAACAAGGGCAAGGCGATCATCATCTCCATCAGCTTTTCGATCGTCTCAGCGTTTTTCAACCTCTTCGCGATGCGTCGGGGAGCGTTGCTCGTCAAGGATGACGGAGCTCAATCACTGGGACAGGATCTCGCTAGGATGCCGAAGATCGTCGGCGAATTCATGTTCTATCCACTGATCTGGCTATGGAAGCGGAACCGCGCAAAGAAGGCCGCCGCCGGCAAACCTCCGACGCCAAACCCCGATCCCGCCAAGTCGTGATCCCAAGCGCTCGTTAATGAAATCAGTCCACATCACCAATTACTATCACAAGAATTCGGGCGGGATAAGTACCTCTTACAACAATCTCCTTGCCGCAGCCGGGCGCCATCGCCGTTACGTACGCTTGATAGTTCCCGGAGAAATTGAATCGATCGAAGACGTCAATGAATTCGCAAAGATCTATTACGTCCCCGCCAAGTACTCCCCGGTTTTCGACAAACGATATCGGATCATCCTCCCATGGCAGTACATGCCGGGCGAGTCGATAATCCGAAGGATATTACTGGAAGAGCGGCCCGACTTGATCGAAGTGACGGACAAGTACACCCTCAGTATGTTGGGCACTATGATCCGTGGCGGCCATTTTAAGCAGCTTGATCGACCGATCATGGTCCACTTTTCATGCGAGCGAATGGATGACAATATCGGGTCCTTCGTATCAGGGGGCAAGTTCGGAAAATGGCTCGCTCGGCGTGTTATCGGAAACTACACCATGCCGAGCTTCGATTATCACATCGCGAATTCGACGTACACGGCCGAAGAGTTTTACGAGTCGTTGGACGCCGAAAAGAACAAGAATAGGAGCGATGCATTCCTGAACTGGTGCTGGCGTTACTTCAAAGCTCCGCGCATCGATGTAAATGAGCGCGTATTTGTTTGCCCTCGCGGTGTCGATTCCATTCTGTTTTCGCCGGAAAGGAGATCAGCGGGCGTGAGACAGACGATGCGAGAGCGCGCTGGAATTCCTCGCGACTCGATCGTGCTTCTCTACGCGGGGCGTATCTCGCCCGAAAAGAACATTGGTTTACTGGGGGATCTCATGAAGATCCTTGCGAACGACACACAACGCGACTTTCGATTATTGGTCGCTGGTGCCGGACCAAAAGCCGAGTGGCTTAGAGCGGAAGCCGAAACGATTGGAGCCGGAAAGATCGTCCTGCTCGGCCACTTGGAAAAGGAGACCCTTGCCGACTATTATGCGAACGCCGATGTGTTTGTGCATCCCAATCCGAAAGAGCCTTTCGGGATCGCACCGCTTGAGGCAATGGCGTCCGGGGTGCCGACCGTAGCACCGAACTCAGGCGGAATACTTTCATACGCGACGAATGAGAACGCGTGGCTCGTCGAGCCGGAAGGTGATAAATTCGCTGCGGCGATAACGGAGGTCGTGAGCAATAGCGAACTCCGCGAACGCAAGATAACTAACGCGCTAGCAGCGGCCCGTGAGAATACTCGTGAGGTTTC
>JANPJL010000060.1:0-7709 GCA_031425495.1 Acidobacteriota bacterium | reverse complement strand
ACGCGAATCGACCTTTATGACCTGATCTTCTTCAGCAATACGCGGCGTTGACGTTGGTGCAGGGGTTTGGGCTTCGACGGATGAAATGATTAGAAGTAAAAAAAGACTTGCGACGTGGAGGGTGAAGAATTTCATAATTTTTTCAGCACGTCCGAGGCGATGAGTGCCTATACAAAATTAGAGGGCAGAAAAGCTCAAAAGGTTTTCACCTCTTTCGCCTGTCTGCCCTCACTATGGAAAAAATCCTATTCGTTGTCGTCTGTCGCGATCGGACGGACCTCAACATTCTGGTTAAGACCGCGGCTCACGAGCAGCTTGACCTCAACGCGTCGATTCTGCTCACGACCCTCGCGGGTGGTGTTGTCGGCAACTGCCTGCAATTCGCCGAAACCATATGACTGACCGATACGGCGAAGCGGGACGTTGTGATTCTCGACAAGGTAATTGATCACAGCCTGTGCACGACGCTGGCTGAGTGCTTTGTTTTTTGCGGTGCCGCCTTCAGCGGAAGCAAAACCGGTAACCTCGATAACATAACCCTTCATCGTCGCGGCCGCAGTTGCGACCTCGTCAAGCTGGCTTTTGCCTTCCGACGAAAGGACCGCACTGTTGACTCGGAAGTTCACGGTCGCCGTCGACTGAACAACATAATCGTCCATTGCGGTGATGCGCGAGTTCGTCGCATTAACGCCTTCGACAGCGGCATCCGCCGTTTCCTGAGCGGCCTTCGCACCGCCGCGTGCAGCATTCGAGATAGCCAGGAGTTCATCGATCTGTCCCGAAACACGCTGTGCGTTTTCTTCAGCAGCCGTCAGCCGAGCTTCGGCCGGTCCGACTCTGGTATCGATCGACTGAGCGACTCGAAAATCGTCTTTGTCGAAGCGAACTTTATTTGCTGCAAGACTGCCCGAATTGTCGCCGCGTCCTTCAACTTCGAGATAGAGTCCACGAACGATCTGGTTGCCGGCAATTCGGTCGCCGCCACCGAAGAAGCCGCCATTTGTTTTGATGCTGGCTTCCGGCGAGATCACGACGCGGGTATCGACACCGGTCGTGTCGCGTACGACGAATGTATTGTCGTCGTCTTTTGATACAACTGCGCCCTTGATCTTGTACTTCTGACCGCTTGTCAGCGAGCGAACCTGCGCGTCTTGTGCAAATACGGCTGAAGCACCGAGTAATACTGCCAAAAACAAACCAGTTAGTTTCTTGAACATAAATTTTTAACTCCTTATCGAAAGTGATTGCGTAAATAATTTGAAGGCGGCCAATCGGCCTTTACGGGGGAAAAAACTAAGAGACGGACGACGCCCGTAATAAAACTATTAGCTGTTTTTCAAGTGTCCGATTATGCGCCTAGTACGACAACTGACCAACAACTCCTATGCCATCTAGACGACAATTCGGTCAAACTGGCACTAATCAGTAGTAAACACCGGCATCGAGTTACTTTCGTAGCCCTCTTGAGGCGGTGTCTGTAATTTGTACACTTTTGGGGAAGATCTTAAATCGTGTTCTATTTCAATGCAGCACATCGGCAGGATACACGAACCCGACACTCTTGCCAATAAATTTTGTACGGCACGAATCAGAGGGCGAAACCTGCATTCTCGAGAAATTCTTTCATATGGGACAGAAATCTCTCAGCTTCGGCACCGTCGACAATCCGGTGATCGTACGTGAGGGCAAAGTAAGCCATCTGGCGAATGGCAATATAATCGTCACCTTCCGGCGAGGTAAAGACCTTCGGACGCTTCTCGATAGTGCCGACACATAGGATCGCGACTTGTGGTTGATTGATGATGGGCGTGCCGTATAGACCGCCGAAAACTCCGGGGTTGGTGATCGTGAATGTACCCCCGCCAACTTCGTCGGGGCTCAACTTCTTCATCCGAGCGCGGTCGGCAAGATCGTTTGCCGCGAGGGCAAGCCCGGAAAGCGAAAGCGTGTCGGCCTTCTTAATGACGGGAACGATAAGCCCCCAATCAAGCGCGACCGCCATTCCGAGATTGATCTCGCCTTTATACACAATGTTGTCGCCATCGACCTGTGCGTTAACGACCGGATGCTTACGGATCGCGGTGTTGACCGCCTGGAAGATGAACGGCATGAACGTGAGTTTTGTGCCGTAGCGAGATTGGAATTCAGCCTTGTTCTTGTCGCGGAACTTCGCGACGTTGGTCATGTCGATCTCATACACGCTTGTCACGTGCGCCGACGTCTGTTTCGAGAACGTCATGTGCTCCGCGATCTTCTTGCGCATCACCGACATCTTTTCGACCCGATCTTCGGCAGACGCCGTAACCGACGCAGGTTTATATTCGATAGCCGCCTTCGGGGCGAATATGGCCGGAGCGACCGGGGCGTCCTTGCGAAGCAGATCCTGTGGACGCAACGCTGCACCCGTTTCGATAAACGACATGATGTCTTGCTTAGTAACACGACCGCTCATGCCGGACCCGTCGATGCGCGTGATATCGATCCCATGCTCTTTCGCAATGTTACGAACCAGCGGACTCGATTTCGTACGACGCAGATCTTCGACCGAGACGTCCCCATTTCCAGAATGCGGAGTGCGGAGTACGGAGTGCGGAATTGCGGCGGCCGACGCTCCGATGGCAGCGAGGGGCGCCTCTTGTTTGGGCGAATCAGGTTTTGCTGGATCGGGCGTCGAGTTTGGGACTTGGGACTTGGGACTTGGGACTGAGGCTGCGCCTTCGGCTCCAACTAGTGCGAGCACGGCGCCTACTTCGACGGTCTCGCCTTCGTTGACTTTGATCTCAAGCAGTTTTCCAGCGACCGGTGATGGAACTTCCGCATCGACTTTATCGGTCGAGATCTCCAGCAGCGGCTCGTCTTTCTCGATCGTGTCGCCTACTGCCTTCAGCCATTTCGAAACCGTACCCTCCGTTATCGACTCACCCATTTGTGGCATAACGATGGGCGTAGCCGCGTCGGATTTGGGATTTGGGATTTGGGATTTGGAATTTTCGGGCAGCGGGTCGGCCGCAATTGTAGCAGCAGCCACATGAACATTCGGCGTCCGAGATTCCTCTTGAGACCGGGGACTTGGGACCTCGGACTTCGCCGCCGCCGCTTGGGACTCGGGACTTGGGACCTTGGACTCCCCATTGGGGGCTGCCGCTCCGGCTTCGCCTTCGGCTCCGATTATCGCGAGCGCGGTGCCGACTTCGACAGTTTCACCTTCCTGATGTCGGATCTCGAGCAGCGTGCCTGCAGCGGGACTCGGAACTTCGGCGTCGACTTTATCGGTCGAGATCTCGAGGATCGGTTCGTCCTTTTCGATCTTATCGCCCACACTCTTCAACCACTTCGAAACCGTTCCTTCGGTTATCGACTCGCCCATCTGCGGCATCACGATCTCTACGCTCATATGCTCTCCGGATAGTTCAAAATCAAGAAATTAGGATACCCGATTCCGCGAGAAAACGTTAAATGGCCGCTTATCGAAGTCAGGCAAACTCCCCTCCTTGTTTAGGAGGGGTGCCGGAGGCTTTGCGGAGGAGGGGTGGTAGTTCAGAAGAATCTGATTCTTATTTAACTACCACCCCGTCAGCCGAAGCGGCTGCCACCCCTCCTAAACAAGGAGGGGAGTTTTGAGTAAGAATCAGATTCTTTCTGACTACCACCCCGTCAGCAGAAGCGGCTGCCACCCCTCCTAAACAAGGAGGGGAGTTTTGCCGGGACTAACAACCGATTCAATGACAAACAACCCCGTACTAAGTTAGACGCTCCTTTATCGTCGCCGCAATCTCGCTGAGCCCGGTGATCGACCGACCGATCATGATCGAATCCCCGCCTGACCTGACAATTGTGATCCCCGATTTCGGATCGGCTGTGATCGCCTTTATCTGATCCCAGGTCGAAATAAATTTGCGATATGCGATCCCGTTCTCGTGGATCGAAACGACGTTGCGTTTCTGCATCATCCAGCCGATCAGCGTAAAGATATAGACGACGAGAAAGGCAGTCGAGAGGATGAAGTACACGAACGACTGTTGTATGTAGAAAATCACCAGCGTAGCCAGGAAGAATACAAAGGACAGGAATGCGATGATCGCCGCTCGCTGTAGATACGCCGGCGATGTCGGGTAGGCTTTGACGAGCTTGCCGAGGGTCGGTTGAGTCTGAGGCATCTAGAGAAGGACGGGCTAACAGCCCGTCCTACGCGTTCGCCCGGGTCGGGTCGATGATCGCCTTGACCTCGGAAATACGATTTGCCGGGAAACCGCTTTCACGGGCGTGTTGCTCGATGAGCGCTTCGCTCGGTGCAGTATAAACGCAGTAGATCTTGTCGCCGGTAACATAGCTGTGGATCCACTGGATCTCGTTACCGAGTCCGTCGAGAACGCTGCAAGATTTTGCGGACGCTCCGCTCAAGTCATCCGCAGACATATTTCCAGCTCCCGGAATGTCACGCTCGATTACATATTTTGGCATTTTCAGTTCACCTCAGAAATTTATATTTGAATCGGGAAATAATAGCACAGAGAAATCCAGGCTCATCCGGTCTTGTTATCCGACAAATCTCGAGTTTCTTCCTCGGAATCGTCGATGAACAGACTGCCTACCGGCGTTTGTGGAGGTGGAAGTGATTCAGCGTGCGCCGTGAGATCTCTTTGAAGTTGTTCTACCGCCGCCTGACCGCGATCAAAATCGTCGCGTATAAGTTTTAGGGTGAGCTTTCCGTCTTGATTCGGAAGCTCGACGAGTTTTGCCACCGTCATTGTCCGGATCTCTATCTTTGCACCATGTTTGAAAAGGCCTTTGCGAAACTTGATATCGCGGATCTCGTCTTTTGCCAGCCGGACCTCTTTTACGCCGCCACCGATAATGCCGAAGAGCTTCGATTCGAATTCGAGCACGATACCCGCGCCCGAAAACTTGGCGACACCGTTCACTGTCTTAAAGCCGTGTGCACTTTCTGTCTTGAATGGAACGCTCTTAAAATTCTGCATATCTTGGTCATTTGTCCTTGGTCATTGTCCTTTGTCCTTTGTCCTTGTCCTAAACAGGCTAGGTACCGACAGCCAATGACAAAGGACAAAGGACAAATGACTAATGACAAATCACTAACGCCGCCACAAATACTTTCCGACACCGAATAGACTAATCAAAAGCCAGAAAAACTCAACTACGAGCGATGGGAAATTGAAATCAAAATATAGTGAGACAAGGATGAGGGACGCACCGATCGCATTCAGTAGGGAATAGATAAGCTGGTCACTACGGACGCGCTCGATTTGCAGCAGCACGTACGTGATGATGATCACGGCAACGCCAAGGGTGCCGACGATGTCATACCACCTCATTTGAGTTTTGCGACCAAGCCTTTCGGCCCCACTGCCCAGACAGACTTCTTTCCTTTCGCTGCGACCGAGTTTAAATTCTCACTGCCCATATTCTTCCATGTCCTGCCGCCATCGCGAGAAATATCGGTGCCGTTCGTGCCGACGGCGATCAAAGTTTTCGTATCGATGTAGGAGACGGCGGAGCGATAGCCGCTCAGACCGCTACCCGGTTGCGAGGAATTTCCAAGATCGGATGTGAACGCTAGATTGTCTGTCGCTTCGGCGGGCTTCTCGTAATCTCCACCTACGATCACGCCATACCGGTCGCCATAGATAGCGATCGAAAAGATTCCGCTTCCGGGCGTCCCCTTTACTATCGGCGTGTCTGACACGAGCCACGTGACCCCTCGATCACTCGAACGAAAAACGCGAGCGTCGGTTCCGCCCGAAACGAGAAATACGTTGTTCTTCCCCTGCGTGATCAAGCATGTCCCACTCGCCGCGAAAGCCGCCTCACCACCTTTTGCCGCGGGCATCTGGTTGCTCACGATCGGCTTCCAATTCGTTCCGCCGTCCGATGTTGAGATAAGCAGATAATGCCCATCCACCGGGTCGCTCATAGCAATGCAATTCTGTGGGTCCCAGCAAGCGATGGCGTCGAAGAACGCCTTTTCATTCTTGTTCGTGAATTGCAACTTCCATGTAGCTCCGCCATCCGTCGTCTTGTAGATCCGCGACGAATCACCGTTACCGATACTGAGAATGTACGCCGTATTCGCGTCGAATGCTTCGATGTCACGGAAGTCGAGTTTATCTGCGCCGGGAATCGTCATCACTTTCCATGTCTTTCCGGCGTCGATCGTCTTGATCACGGTCCCGCCGGTGCCACTCGCCCAGATAACTTTTCGATCGACGACCGAAAGTCCGCGCAAGCCCGCCGTCGTGGTGACCGGCTGCTTGACCCACTGCGAATTTGCTGCGGACGATAGGCTCGCGACCAAAAGCAAAATATAAAATAATTTCATATCGTCTCAACCATCTTCGCAGCGAACCTCGCAAGACCGATAACTCCTTTGCGACCTTCGCGAGCTCTGCGTGAAAAATCTTTTCTCACGCAAAGCTCGCAAAGTTCGCAAAGACGGACGGCAGCTCTTCCAACGGCGGCAAATATCAGAAAGAGTTTTGGCCCGCGAATAACGCGAAAGGACGCGCATAGAATTTCTTTATTCGCGTAAATTCGCGTATTTCGCGGGCAAAAAATCAGTAAACCATCCTCGCCCTTAACGTTCCCTTGATACCTTTCAATATCTCAAACGCTTCTTTCGAGATCTTGGTTTCGACGTCGAGGATCACGTAGCCGATATCCGGATTCGTGTTCAGGTACTGTCCCACGATGTTGATGCCGCGTTTGGAGAGCCGCGAGTTGATGTCGCCGAGTACGCCGGGAATGTTCCGGTGGATGTGGAGGATTCGATGCGTCCCTGCCTGCGGCGGCAGGGAAACCGGGGGGACGGTGTGCGAGCCTTCGGTAAATCCAAGCTCGAGATATTTTACTAGCTTGGCTGTGACATCTAATCCGATGTTCGCCTGCGCCTCTTCTGTCGATCCACCGATGTGCGGGGTCAGGATGACGTTCGGCAAATTCTGGAGTGCACATGCGAACGCGTCGCCGTTCTTTTCCGGCTCTTCGGGGAAGACGTCGATCGCTGCACCGCCCAGCTTGCCGGATCTCAGCGCTCGTTTCACTGCGTCGAGATCGACGACGTCGCCGCGACTATGGTTGATCAGGATCGCGCCTTTTCGCATCAGCTTGATCGTATCGCCATTGATCATATCGCGCGTCGTCGAATCAGACGGTACGTGAAGCGTGACGATGTTTGATTGTTTGAGCAACTCTTTCAGATCGCGGATCTGTTTCGCATTTCCGTGCGGCAGCTTTGTCGAGACATCGTAATAGATGACGTGCAGCCCCATCGCCTCGGCCATGTTCGAAACCTGCGAACCGATGTTGCCGTAGCCGATGATCCCTAGCGTCTTGCCGCGGAGCTCGAAGCTTCCGCTCGCTTCCTTCATCCACTCACCCCGATGCGCGGCCGCGTTCTTATCCGAGATCTTGCGGATCAGCATCACAGAAAGTCCGATGATAAGTTCGGCGACCGAACGCGTATTCGAATACGGCGCATTAAAAACCGCGATGCCGTTTTCGGTCGCTGCTTTTAGATCGACCTGGTTCACGCCGATACAGAACGCGCCGATCGCTAACAGTTTGTCGGCGGCGTCGATTACATTCTTCGTGATCTTCGTCTTCGAACGGATGCCAAGAAGATGAACGCCCTTGACGGCCTTCATCAGTTCTTCTTCGCTCAATGCACCGTTGATCTTCTCGACCTCCGCATA
>JANPJL010000059.1:0-7332 GCA_031425495.1 Acidobacteriota bacterium | reverse complement strand
AAACCTGCGTGCTGTGGCAATCGGAGTTCTGTCTGGCTTCTGCCTATGGATCGTATTTACGTGCGTGCTCGGATACACGATCTTTAAGAATGTCGACAGGCTTGGGGATTTCAGCTAGTAGCCATCCGATATCGCTCTTGATCCCTTCTTTGCGACTTTGCGACTTTGCGGGAACCCAGCGTTTGGGACCACGAGACAGGGGTTCCCGCAAAGTCGCAAAGACGAAAAGAAGCAAAGAAGCAACGAAACAGAAGCGGCGATGAGCAATTACGCTTTTGTATCGCACGTTGTTTGACGTGCGATATTTTTTTATACTCGGTAGCTTGCGATAAATTGCGATTTAGACGGGATTGGTATCTATGGCGTTTTGGCGGCGAAATAAAGAGGACAAGTTCTCGAGCTCTATACTTGGGCTGGACAAGTCGATCGAGGAACTGAAGGCTCAGGAAGCCGCGGTCGAGAGAGAGTTGAGCGTTCGCTTTTCGAAGGCGATCGAAAAGACGCGTGATTCGATCAATACCCGTCTCGACACGGTATTTGAAGGAAGAAAGCAGATCGACGATGTTTTGCTCGACGAGTTGGAGGAGCTTCTGATCTCCACCGACATCGGCGTACAGACGACGATGCAGGTCCTCGATGCGGTGCGTCGCGGTGTTTCGCGGCAAGAGATAAACGACCTTGCCGCACTCAAGAGCGTGATGAAGCGCGAGCTGCTCGGAATTCTCGAACACTCGCGCGAAACGGGCGTGGCGTCGGAGACGTCTGTCGCCGATACGATCAAGCCCTATGTCCTGATGGTGGTCGGCGTCAATGGTGTCGGCAAGACGACGACGATCGGTAAACTCGCACAGCGGATCAAGAATGAGGGGAATGAAGTTCTGATCTGTGCGGCGGACACGTTTCGCGCAGCGGCGTCCGACCAGCTCGAAATTTGGGCCGATCGAGCCGGCGTTCCCATCATTCAGCAAAAGCAGGGAACCGATCCGGCGGCGGTTTTGTTCGACGCTCTCCAGTCGGCGAAGGCCCGGAACGCAGATGTTCTTATTGTCGACACCGCGGGCCGCTTGCATAACAAAGCGAATCTGATGGCCGAGCTAGAAAAGATGAAGCGCATTGCAGCACGCGAGGTAGAACAGGCTCCACATGAGACGCTGCTCGTGATCGATGCTGTTACTGGACAGAACGGTCTCGAACAAGCGCGACAGTTTACAAAAGTTGCTGACGTAACGGGCATTGTCCTGACGAAGCTTGACGGTACTGCAAAGGGCGGAATCGCAGTCGCGATCGCGAAGGAATTAAATCTGCCGATCCGCTATGTCGGCATCGGCGAGCAGGTCAATGATCTGATGGTTTTTGATCCGGAAAGCTACGTTACTGGACTGTTCAACTAAATTCATAAATTGGAAACGCCGACGATCACCGATACTTTCACCAGGGACACTGAGATGTCGAAGCGGAGCTTGGCACTTGCCGCGGAAGCTATCGGCCTCGTCTCGCCTAATCCGCTCGTAGGCTGCGTAATTGTTTCCGCCACCGGTGAGATCGTTGGTGAGGGGAATTATGTTTATGATCGGGTAACTCATGCTGAGCTCATCGCTCTCGAACACGCGGGCGAGCGGGCACGCGGCGGGACAGCTTACGTCTCGCTTGAACCCCACGCACATCACGGAAAGACCCCGCCCTGTACGGAGGCTCTTATCAATGCCGGGATCAAACGTGTCGTCGCGCCGATAGAGGATCCGAATCCACGCGTCTCGGGGATAGGTTTTCAACGGCTGCGCGTAAGCGGGATCGAAGTCCTGACCGGTATTCTTGCCGAAGAAGCGTCAAAGCAAAACGAAAAGTTTATCTGCTGGCATGAGAAGGGCCGGCCATTCGTCCACGTCAAACTGGCGATGTCACTCGATGGACGGATCTCACTCGGACGAAGTATGTCGACCGCCCTCTCCGGTAAAGAAACTCTCGCACGCGTTCATCAATTCCGGCATGAGCACGATGCGATCCTTGTCGGAGGAAACACGGCGTTCGTGGACAATCCCAGTCTGACCGATCGCAGCGGCCGGTCGCGACGACGTCCGCTGGTGCGGATCGTGCTCGACAATCGACTCCGCATCCCAATAGATTCGACCCTATCGACGACATCGAGCGAGTTTCCGACCATTGTGATCTCGAATTCTTCCGACGTGGGGAAGGTAGATGCATTGCGAAATCGAGGTGTTGATGTCGTGCGACAAGATGCCCGAGACTTGGTGGGCGTTCTTGAGGCGCTTCGCGAACGCGAACTTCAGAGCGTGCTGGTCGAAGGTGGAACCGAGGTGGCCGGAGCTTTCCGCGATGCGAGTTTAGTCGACAAGGTTTCGCTTATGATGTCGCCGAGGATAATCGGTGGAGTAGATGCTCCGTTTGCATTCGGCGGTCGTGGTGCCGCGAGCATAAAAGAAGCCGCGCCGCTTCGTGACGTTTCCGTCGAGCGGCGCGGCGACGATATCGAGATCACGGGATACTTTTGACTTGGTCCGGAAATTCTTCGCTCCGCTGGGAGCGAAATGTTTGTAGAAACTGTAATTACCCCGAACGCGCCAAGAGCCAGGATCGCGATTTTGTAGAAACTGTAATTACCCCCAACGCGGCAACCGCCAGGATCGCGATAAAGAGAGGCCACTTACGAAACAGCGATTTCATAAACTTACTCCTAATGTAATGCACGTCGGTGGGGACGCCACGAATGTTGTCTATGGAAGGATGGGTCTAAAGCGCAAACACGGACTTTATATGACAATTCCGCCTAATACGCCAGACCCGGTAGCAATTAATAAGCATAATGAAGGATATCCGAGTGGCTTCTAACTCAAGGACCGGGAAAGACGACGGCAAGCGATTCACCGCGAAGCGCTCGCTCGGGCAGAACTTTCTCGTCGATACCGGCGTTGTCCAGAGGATCATCCGGGAGTTCGCTCCAAAGACCGCCGACATAGTCATCGAGATCGGGCCCGGTCGAGGAGCCCTCACCGAAAAGCTGATCGGGCATGTTGCTGCCATCCATGCACTGGAATTCGACACCCGTCTGACCGCCGCCCTTACCGAACGGTTCGCCCCGGATTCGAGTCTTACCGCAATCGAGGGCGACGCTTTGACATTCGATTTTCGCCAACTTGTAGACGAGGGGCAAAAATTGAGGCTTCTCGCGAACTTGCCGTATAACATTTCCACCGCGATACTCCAGCGTCTCTGTGAGTTTGGCCCGCTCTTCTCGGATTGCACTTTGATGTTCCAGCGCGAGGTAGCCGACAGGATCACGGCCGCGCCCGGAACTAAGGACCGCGGTTATCTGACGCTCCGTACCGAAGCCAACTTTGATGTAGTACGGCTGTTCGATGTTCCTCCCGAAGCGTTCTGGCCCGTTCCGAAAGTATGGAGCTCGGTCGTCAGGCTCACTCCGGCTGAGAATCATATCGAAGACGAACCGATGTTTCTGCAGGTGATCGCCACTGGCTTCTCTCAAAAGCGAAAGACAATTCTAAATAATCTCAAGCCCAGATACGCTGAAGCCGCCGCGAGTCTCGAAGCCGCAGGCATCGACCCGCGCCGCCGAGCCGAGACGCTACTGCTGGAAGAATGGATCCGTCTCGCCTATATCATCCGCGAAACTCAAGTAAATACATAACTTCCGTGTGTTATCATCTATCCAAGTGAGTAAAAAAATAGAAATAATTCCGCTGGGTGGAATCGGCGAATTTGGAATGAACTGTATGGGGATCCGGTACGGTGACGAGATGATCATCGTCGATGCCGGGATGGGATTCCCCGAAGAGACGCCATTCGGCGTGGACATCTCGATCCCCAACTTCGATTTTCTCGAAGAGTACCGGGACGATCTCACGGCGCTGATCTTGACGCACGGACACGAAGACCATGTCGGAGCTCTCGCCTACATACTTAAAAAATTCAACTTGCCGGTATACGGATCCCGCTTCACGCTGGCCCTGGCGGAAAAGCGCCTCGAAGAGTTTCGAATGCTTGACGACGTTTTGCTGCACCGTGTGCAGGCAAACGATGTGATCACGATCGGAAACTTCAAGATCGAGTTCATCCACGCCTCACATTCCCTAGTCGAGTGTTTTTCGCTTGCGATCACGACCCCGATCGGGACGGTCATTCATACGGGTGATTACAAGATCGACGACACACCCGTGATCGGGAAACCGTACGATCTGAAAACCCTCGGCCGATACGGCGACGAAGGGGTTCTGGCACTGCTTGGGGATTCGACTAACGCCACGGTGCCTGGGCGCACACCGTCCGAACAAGCGGTAATACCGGCGTTTCGCGAGATCTTTGAAGAGACCACCGGTCGTTTGTTCGTCGCGACGTTCTCCTCATCGCTTCACCGCCTGCAGATCGTTTTCGACATAGCTCACGAATACGGTCGAAAGGTTTGTGTGCTGGGGCGGTCGATGCAGAAGAACGTCGAGATCGCCGATGAACAAGGGCTACTCAAGATCGTCCACGGTGGCATGATCTCAATGGGCGAAGCCCGTTCGCTCGATGATGACGAGGTGTGTTATCTCGTGACAGGATCTCAAGGTGAGAATAGGGCGGCCTTGTGGAATATGGCGACGTCGACCTATAAAGGACTCGAAGTGGCCGCGGGAGACACAGTCATTCTTTCGGCCCGTATTATTCCCGGCAACGAAAAGAACATCAGCCGTCTGATCGGGCATCTCTACAAACGCGGAGCCAACATCATCGAAGAGAGACGCCGGCTTGTCCACGTGTCCGGTCACGCGTCGCAGGAAGATATCAAGATCATGGTCGAGACCGCTCGGCCGAAGTATCTTGTCCCGATCCATGGAGAATATCGGATGCTGTTCCGCCACAAAGAGTATGTGAAGAATCACGTCGCCGGTTATTCCGACGACAACATTGTTCTTATCGAGAATGGCGACGTGCTTGAGCTTGATGAGTTCGGTGCGAGGGTTGTCGCGAAACACGAACTTCACAAAACATTCATCGATGAGGAATCGATGGGTGAGATCGAATACGCTGTAGTACGCGAACGAAAGAAACTGGCGTACGGCGGAGCGATCTCGCTAGTTGTGATGGTGGATAAGAAGACGCACCAGATCGCCGGCGAACCGCAGATAACCTTTCAAGGCGTCGCCGGACTCGAACCAACAAACGGCTTTGCCGCCGATGCGCGGAAGGCGATCTCCGATGCGATCGGTGAAATGAAACACACCCAGATCGCCGACAAAGTGGTTTTCAAGGAAAATCTACGGATCCATCTGAAGCGGTTTGTGCAGAAGAAGATTCGATCGAAGCCGGTGATCGTGACGACGATCGTTGAAGTCTAGATTGTTCGGAGTGCTTATGCCCACATATCACACCCCGCCTTGTGCGCTTATATTGCTGTTTCTAGTTACCTTCTGCAGCTCCAACTATGTGACTGCCCAAAGTTCGCGCCTTCCGCAAGACGTTGCTCGAATCGAGCAACTCACGACCTCAGCCTCGAAGGCAACGAATGCCGGCGAGTACGACAAAGCCGTCCAGATCAATACCCAACTCATCGGGCTAGCTCCGGACAATGTTATTGGATACCTGGGGCGCGGCATTGCCCAGATTCACTTGAAAAAATATGCTCCGGCTATTGCCGACCTGAGTAAGGTTATTGAGCTAAAGCCAAATTCTGCGGAGTTTCATGTGTTGCGTGGCATGACTTATCAGCTCGGAGGACAAGGAGGGCTTGCGATCTCAGACTTCACCAAGGCAATCGAGTTACAACCGAATCACTTGGCTGCTCACCACTCGCGCGGCCAGACGTACGGATTTTTGAAGCAGTTCGTTTTAGCAAAGAATGACTTCGATGTTGTCATCAAGTTGGAACCAAGCTACGACGGAGTATATTTTGACCGCGGCCTTGCTAATTTCGAGCTCGGCCAATATACAGCCGCACTACCAGATTTTACGAAGGCGATCGACCAGAAGGGCGCGGCCTTCGCGTACTACTACCGTGGCCTGACGCTGAATTATCTGGAACAATCTGACGCAGCAATAAAGGATTTCGATGTTGTCATCGAGAAGAATCCAACATTCCCCGGAGGATTCTTCGGGCGGGGCCGAGCAAAACTGGAAGCAAAGAATTACGATTCGGCTATTGCCGATCTTTCAAAGACTTTGGAGCTGGATCCGCAGCTCACGGATGGATACTTGCTCCGTGGGATAGCCCATAGGTACCTCAATCACCATCGCGAGGCGATAGCCGATTTTGACACCGTAATCGCACGCGATCCTAAGAGCGCAAGAACCTATGTAGAGCGAGCAGCTGAACTCGCTGATGTAGGACGCTACCTGGATGCTAAAAACGACATTGACCAAGCCCGCTTGCTCGATCCGAAGTATACTGGAGCAGATGTTGTTATGTCCTATATATTGTTTTATGTTGAGGATTACGATGGAGTTGTAAAGCAAGCAGCAAAGGCCATCACGATCGATCCGTCGAATGCTATGGCGTACAACAACCGGGGCTACGGACGACTCGTTCAAGGCGACCTCCGCGACGCCGAAAAGGACATAAATAAGGCGCTCCAGTTAGACCCCAATCACGTCTTGGCTACGAATAACCGAGTTCTTCTCAAGATCAAGCGGCGCAGATATGAATCGGCGTTGACCGATGTTGCTCGTGTGATAGAGCTCGATCCAGAGCTGCCCGAAGCGTATCTCAATCGCGGAACGATCTACCTTCGGCAAGGCGACACTGAGCGAGCGATCCAGGATTTCTCAAAGGCGATAGGGTTGAAGCCGGGCCTTCGCCTCGCATTCGAAGCCCGAGCGAAAGCTTATATAAAGGCAAAGAAGCCGGAGCTGGCCGCCTCAGATCGGTCACGGTCGCGGGCTCTTCTCAAAGAAGTCGAAGCCGCAAGGCTCTCGCTTAAGGCTAAGTCCTCACGGTGAGAAGTCTCATTTTAGATTTGTATCATTCCCTAAGAAACAGATGGACTGGACAGACCAGGTAGTCTTCCTTACCGGCGCATCGAGCGGAATCGGGGAAGCCCTGGCGATCGCGCTCGCCAAGCGCGGTGCGACGCTCGGGCTTGTTGCGAGACGTGAGGAGATGCTGCACGATCTGGCAAATCGATGTGAAGACGCGGGTGGGACGGCTCGGGTCTTTGCATGCGATGTCACGGACGACGGTGCGGTCCAGAGCGCGGCGGATGCATTTCGAAACGAGTTCGATCACATCGATATTCTCATCGCGAACGCGGGTGTCGGGGGAAATAACGCCGAGACGCGGGCATTGGAACCTTCGGCTGTAAAGTATGTGATCGACATCAA
>JANPJL010000058.1:0-14651 GCA_031425495.1 Acidobacteriota bacterium | reverse complement strand
GTAAGTCCGGACGTGCGCCCAGACGCGGGCAAAATCCCAGATCCCCGGAAGCTCGCCGCCCGTGTAAGCCGTATAGACGTAAGTCACGAGAAACACCGCACACGTAGCGATACCCATGAAGTAGACGACCCGAAGTAAGGTGCCAAAGATCAGCCCGTGCGACCATCGGGAGCGGTGCCTGAAGAAATTTCGATATGGAAACCAGAGGAGTTTGAGGAAGCTCCAGCGGGAATATTGCTTTGACACAGTGTCGAGATCCGGACCGAACATTAGCCCGCCAAAGATGAATCCGACCGCAACGACGGCGGCAAGCTTTGGGTCGCCTGATGCAAAGTAACCGACCACCAGCACGGGAAGCGCAAGGATCATGGTTATCGCATCATGAGTATTTCCGCTGGGCATTTAAGGCTCGCTCTAAGAACAGTTAACCGGTGAAGTTAAGGTATTGTGCCAGTTAGTGCCGCCGTTTTCCACAGCACCTCTGGATAAATCATGGTGTTCTGGTAGAATCGACGTTCCACCAGTACACGAGATAGGTCCCACGGGTATTACCCGAGCGCTTTGCATGGCAGACTTCTGGCTAAAACTTCGCACGACGCTCGAAATGATCAAGTTCGAGCACACGCTCTTCGCACTTCCATTTGCGTTTCTCGGGGCTATTCTTGCGGCCAACGGATTACCGACATGGCGACAGATACTGTGGATAACCGTTGCGATGATCGGGGCACGCTCGGCGGCAATGACCTTCAACCGGATAATCGACGTCGATTTTGACGCTGCGAACCCAAGGACCGCCGGACGCGAGTTGCCGTCAGGCAAGCTTTCGACCGGTTTCGCCTGGGCGTTTCTGTTTATATCTATCGCCGTTTTTCTGGTGGCGGCATACTCGCTGAACTGGCTCACATTTGCACTCTCGCCCATCGCCCTTCTCAGCGTGCTCGGTTATTCCTACGCAAAACGCTTTACTTCCCTCTCACATCTGGTCCTGGGGTGGGCTCTCGCGATCTCGCCGACAGCGGCCTGGATCGCGGTCCGTGGGACCATTGATTCCGAGATTCCATTGCTGTTGTCGCTGGTGGTCCTGATGTGGACCGCCGGATTTGATGTGATGTACGCCTGCCAGGATTTTGAATTTGATCGAAAAGCTGGGCTGAGATCCATTCCCGCGAGGTTCGGGATCAAGAATGCGCTCCTGATTGCGCGTTTGTTTCATGCTCAGGCTTTTATTGCGTTGGTGTTGCTATATTTCGCGACTGGCTTGGCGTGGCCGTCGTTGCTGGGCGTGATGCTGGTCGGAGCACTACTTCTCTACCAACATACCCTCGTATCGGCAAAAGATTTAAGTCGAATGAACGCTGCCTTCTTTACAACAAATGCCTTTGTTAGCGTAATATTGCTCATATCCTTTTCGGTGGCGGTTTTTACCGCAAAGTAGTCGCTTATGTCGTATAGGAAGCGGAATATTGCTTGTGTCGAATCGATGTGGAATGGCCATATCGAGAATAAACTCAACGTTTTACCGACACTCGAGCTGATCTCCAAGACGATGGAGTCTAAGTTCAGCCACCTCACCTGCAACACGCGGGAGGAACTGCAGTACAACCTAAATCTGCTCTGCAAGAGAAATTATGGTGTGCTCTATTTCGCGTTTCACGGCTCGCCCGGCCGTATCCACCTGCACCGCGACCGCGTCAAGCTACCCGAGCTCGCCGGTATGATGAATCACAGGTTCACGAACTGGATAATCCACTTCGGAACATGCAGCACACTCCGGAAGCCGACCGCTGTTCGGGACTTCGTGGAGCAGACCGGGGTTGCGATGGTCACGGGCTTCACACGCGACGTCGACTGGATCGAATCGTCGTCGTTTGAGCTGCTGCTTTTCAAGGCATTCCACACGTTCAAAAGCCCGAGAGTGGTTATCAGACATCTGCAGCAGAAATATCCGGATCTTGTCGAATCAACGGGATTTAAATTCTTCCCTGAAATCGATATGTCGGAAACGCGGAGTGGTAAGCCCTACTGTTATGGGACGACATTCAAGGGCGGCCGCCGGCTGCGGTAGCGCAAGGCGGTTTCGATCCTAGCTCCGTTAGGGGCGACATGTTTGTAGAATTGGATGTTGAAAATGGAAACAGCTCCGTCGGAGCGGCATCATGACGGTGCCGCTCCTACGGAGCTTATTTATTGTGTCGGCCGAATTCTACAAACATTCCGCTCCGCCACATCCATGTCTCTAGCTTTTGATTTTGCGAGGATCCGGTCGGTATCGGGATGATCCGGCGGTATCGAGAAATCCACCTCGTCGATGCTGTTAACCTTTCCGAATTTCATAGAAGGAAATTTTATATTTGTTAAGGACTTTTGGGAATGGTGATCGGTTAAATAGGTAGCGGCCCAATGCATCTATGGAGCGCTCTTAGCCGTCGTAGACGGTGAAAGCATAAAGGCTCGGGCGTAAGCCCGGGTTAGCGACGTAGACAATAGAACTCGCGTACGCGAGCGACAGACGGACAACCTCCCATGCCCAAAACATACACAAACCTTATCTACCACATCGTTTTTTCCACGCGCGAGCGTAGGCCATTGATTACCGGTGACAGACGTCCGCGTCTTTACGAATATGTAGGCGGCATCGTTCGCGGACTAGGAGGGATTTCGCTTGCAATCGGCGGAATAGAAGATCACATGCACCTACTCGCTAAACTTCGCCCGGACAAGGCTCTCTCATCTGTCCTACGCGATCTCAAAGCAAATTCGTCCGGATGGATGCACGATGTTTTTCCGGAGGCCAGGGACTTTTCGTGGCAGAACGGCTATGGAGCGTTTACCGTAAGCGGCTCGCAGATTCCATACGTCGAAAAATATATCTTGAATCAAGAGAGCCACCACCGAAACAGGTCTTTCCGGGACGAGTTTGTCGAGATGCTGCACATTAACGAGATCGACTTTGACGAGCAGTTTCTGTGGCGTTGAATGCTATCGCCGTCTACGACGGCTCCCGGTGTGTGTCATTTAACCCGGGCTTACGCCCGGGCCTTTATGCTCTCGCTCGCTTCGCGAGCTGGGACCAGGATGCGCAACCACCACGAATGGGTTTAGAATGAAGCTGATGCACTTTTCATTCGATTCCAATCTCCGCGATATCGCAGACAAAGTAGAAGACGGCGAGCGGCTGACGTTCGACGAAGGCGTCGCTCTTTATAACTCATCCGATCTCAACGCTATCGGCAAACTCGCCGATCACGTCCGCCGGAAGAGGCACGGGCTGACGACCTATTACAACGTCAACCGCCATTTCAATCACACGAATATCTGCGTCGCCGACTGCAAGTTCTGCGGTTTTTATCGACGGCCCCGACAAGAAGATGCGTATACGCACTCAGTCCAGGAAGGTATCGACATCGCGCGGGCGGCCGTCGCTGAAGGTGCGACCGAGCTCCACATCGTCGGCGGCCTCAACAGCAAACTTCCGTTCGAGTATTACACCGATCTTTTCTCCTCGCTAAAGCGCGAGTTCCCAAAACTGCATCTCAAAGCGCTGACGATGGTCGAGCTTGATTTCTTCGCGCGGTTCTACAAAATGTCGGACGAAGAGGTGATCGAGAAACTGAAGGCAGCGGGCATGGATTCCTGCCCCGGCGGCGGTGCCGAGATCTTCGCCGAGCCGACGCGTTCGCGAATCTGCGATCACAAGTGCGATGGTGCCCGATGGCTCGAGCTTGCGGGAAAAGTTCACAAGGCCGGATTGAAGACAAACGCGACGATGCTCTACGGCCACATCGAATCGATCGAAGACCGCATCGATCATTTCGTCCAGCTTCGCGAACAGCAAGATAAGTCGGGCGGCTTCCAATGCTTCATCGCTCTCGCGTTCTATCCACCGGGGACTGCGCTCGAATCGCTTCCTGGTCCAGACGCGATCGACAACCTCAAGACGATCGCCGTCTCACGCCTGATGCTCGACAACTTCGATCACATCAAGGCCTACTGGGTCATGCTCGGCAAAGCGACGGCACAGACAGCACTCCACTTCGGCGCGAACGACCTAGACGGCACCATCACCGACGGCGGCGAACTGACGCACAGCTACTCGAACGAAGGCGAAGTAAAAATGACGAAGCAGGAGATCATCGAAATGATCGAGCGCGCCGGGTTCGAAGCCGTCGAACGCGACACCGTGTATAACCGCGTCGCCGCAGTCTAAAGTTTGTCGTCAGTTAAGTCGAGTGAAATGGCGGCGGGGTTTTGCTATCTCTAACGGCAACTAACATTGCCAAGTCTTCACGAAATGTCTAAACTCCCTCGCGTATTCTTCTGAAGTATTTGAAGGCGAGCAGAAGACCGGCACATCACTCTTCTCGCAGAGCCTAGGGTATTTATCGGTCCGGACCCCGAAAGCGAGTTAACTCACGTTCACGACCACACAATAGGAGTAGTTAGCATGAGACGTTCCTGTAAAACGATGAGACAAACAAATACACCGGCCACGAAAAGACACGCTCTCCTGCTGTTTGCCCTATCGGCGTCCTTGATTATGTTTGCCGCGTCCTGCACGCAGGTAGCTCCGGCCAACTCGATTGTCAAGACGACTCCCACTCCCCAACCAGCCAACCCCGAAGCAGACAAGGCGGAGGTCCGGAAATTCTTCGACGACCATGGGGCCGCACTGGTGAAAGCTGACACGGCGACGCTAGACAAGATGTGGGCCGACGACCTTGTGCTCATCGATCATGACGGAACAACCCTTACCAAGAAGCAGTGGATGGATCTGCTGAGTTCCGGGACTGAGAAGATCGAGGAAGCCGATCCGAGTGCAAATACGACGGACGTGCGAATTTACGGCAGCACTGCGGTCGCGATCCTAAAAGTTACTCAAAAGGCAATACTTGAGGGCAAGCCCCACAGCGGGAAGATGACCATCGGCGCAGTTTTGGTGAAAAACGAACGAGGCTGGCAGTTAGTCTCGGCACAGCTATCTGAGCTCAAGCCAATAAGCAATAGCGCCAAATCGGACAGCAATACCGCCAATAGCCCTCAGCACTAATACCGGCGGGGAGCTCACGCACAGCTACTCCGTCGAATCGGGCGGCGAAGTAAAAATGACCAAGCAAGAGATCATCTCGATGATCGAACGCGCCGGCTTCGAGGCCGTGGAAAGGGATACGGTCTACAACTGCGTGGACCGAGTTGCAGTCTGAGGGTCTGGCTATGACGGTCGACACTGGTGATCCATCCAAAATCCTAAGTGAGGGACATGATTTGTTCTTCGCAGATCCGCCCGATTACCGCGGCGCGGCCACTCTCTTCGAAAAAGTCATCGAACTCACGCCGGACTGGGTGGAAGGCCATCAATGGCTCGGATCAGTGTACGAGGCACTCGGCGATGACGATGGCGCCGCGAGAGAATGGCAAACCGCGTGCAGCCTCGATCCAAATGACAGCCGCCCCCTGATCTCTCTAGGAGTGCTTCGGTCCCGGCAACGGTGTTTTAATGATGCGATCGAACTACTCCAACTGGGTATCGGATTGCATCCGCACTACGGCCTTGCTGATGCAAAGCTATTCCTGGCAGAGGCATTCGAAGGCGCTCAGATGATATCCGAGGCCGAACAACAGTGGCTCGAAGTATTGGCGTTAGAACCGATGTATCCATCGTACGACACGCCGATTGAGGAAGCTCGCCAAAAACTACAGCTGCTCGGGCGCGCCGAATGATCACTGAGGCCGGTCGAAAACTAGAGAACTGCATATAAACGGAGAACAGACATTATGACGCAAGCGAAGAACACGATCTGCCTTTGGTACGACGGCGGCGCGGAGGACGCGGCGCGATTTTATGCGGAGACCTTTCCCGATTCGTCAGTCGGCGCGGTGCATAAGGCGCCGGGCGATTTTCCGTCTGGGAAGAAAGGAGACGTTTTAACCGTTGACTTTACCGTGATGGGAATTCCCTGCCTCGGTCTCAACGGCGGACCGATGTTCAAACACAACGAAGCGTTCTCCTTTCAGGTCGCGACGAAAGATCAAGAAGAAACCGATCGTTACTGGAACGCGATCATCGGCAACGGTGGTGAAGAGAGCGCATGCGGCTGGTGCAAAGACAAATGGGGATTGTCGTGGCAGATCACACCGATCGCACTAAGCGAGGGCGTTACTGATCCTGATCCGGCGGTCGCGAAACGGGTGTTCGACGCGATGATGACGATGAAGAAGATCGACATCGCGGCGATTGAAGCCGCGCGGCGAGGTTAAGGTTCGAAACCCTTACTTCCGTTCGCCAGCAACCGCGGCTATGCCGCCCGATGAGCGGAAGGGCTATGCCCTTCCGGAGTCGTCCCCAAAAACCTTCGAGGCTGCGCCTCGCTGTAGAGGCCTAGCCTCCGTACGGGTAGGTAGCTTTACGGAAAGGCGAAGCCTTTCCGCTCATCGGTCGGCAGAGCCGCGAGAGGAGCGATTTCCATGAGCAAGAACTCCGTAAGCAACACCACCATCCTGATCTCCGCATTAGAGACCGCGCCCGGCGTCATCGTCCCTCTCATCCGTGAAGTGCCGCCGCATATTCTGAAGCGTCGTCCGAGTCCGGCGAAATGGTCGGCTTATGAGCACGCTTGTCACTTGTCGCAAACGGGCGCGCCGTTTCTCGCGCGGCTCGATCTGATCTTGTCTACGCCGGAACCGTATATTGAGACGATAGAAAATTCTCCCGAGGACGAAGCAGGCGCGATGCTCGAAATAGATCTGGAGAAGAGTCTGGAGCGGTACGCACGCGAGCGCTCCGCACTCGTCGAAAGATTAAAGTATCTGTCGCCGGACGAGTGGCACAAAACAGCCGTGCACGAAGCGTTCGATCATTATTCGGTATGGATCATGTTCCGGCATCTACTGAATCACGAGATGCTGCATGCATATCGGATCGAAGAGTTGCTGCTGAAGAAGGATTGGGATTAGCTAGACGCGTTGCCTTGGAGGTATGCCATCCGAAAGAGAGCGACGCATGGAAAGGGCGGAGTCTTTCCGCCCATCATGACGGCCGATCCGTAATTAATATCGACACTATGAAGGAGCTGAACCTAAGGAACATCACAATGATGGCGCTGGTCGCCGGTTGCTTGATGCAGGTCGGGGCGCAGTTGTATGCTCTGTCGGTAGTTGCCAGCACGGTGTCGGCAGCTCCACCGCGTTCGTTTGCGATCCTCCAGGGTGAATACCGCTACGACAGCAGCGCATTTTGGAGTACGATGCCCACGATAACTTTCGTGGTGTTCGTGATCGCCTTGGTAGCTAACTGGAAGACGCCGCGACGAAAACTTCTGCTCCTGGCTCTTTCCCTGTTCATCATCGGCGGGCTCGCGGCAGGGCTTTATCTCGAGCCGGTTTTCGATGAGATGAAGGCGATCGGTTACCGCGACGAAATAGACCCCGAGTTACAAAGCCGGGCGGCAACGTGGTACTACCTCGACTGGGCGGTATGGTCGACCGGAGCTCTCGCCGGGATAACTCTCTTGATCGCGCTTATGCGCCCTGATTCTGATATGAGATCCGGCGAGATGGCGCCGTGATATCGCCGTCGGCCGGGGCAACTCAAAAAATAGATAGGAGAACTTTATGCTACGAATCGTCCTGGGCGTTATCCTCGGATTTTTTGCTTGGATGATCGTGTGGTTCGGAGGCGAAAAAGTCCTTTCATCGATCTGGCCGGCGTTCGGAGTACAACAAGCCCAGTTTCAGGCAGCCATCGAGAATGGCGGTCCGTTCACTGCTGGTTCGACGATGCTTCTCACGCATATTGTCCTCGGTGCAATCGTTTCTATGATATCCGGATTTCTGGCGGCGCTCATCGCGGGCGAAAACAAACGCGCCCCGCTGATCCTAGGCTTTGTGCTGTTGGCCATTGGTTTACTGAAGGTGGTTATGTCGTGGCCGTATGTTCCGATTTGGTATCACGTCATCTTTACGGCGATGCTAATTCCAATGACGATCATCGGCGGTAAATTGAAAACCCAGGTACGCTGACAGACAGTTACTCGGTCGTATCCAACACGAGATATGAAAAAACTAAGGATCGCCCAGTACGGATGCGGAAAGATGTCCGCCTATACGATGCGGTACGTTATCGAGAAGGGTGCGGAGATCGTCTGTGCCTTTGGCAGTAGTTCGAATATTGGCAAAGACATTGGAGAGATCGCAGGTCTTGGGAAGACGAGAGTGCTTGTCCAGGATTCGAAGGACGCCGTTGCATCCTAAGAAAGACAGACCGGACGCCTGCATCACAATATTTTCTTCACTTTTTCGCAAAATTCCTTTCCAACCTTTAGGGTCGCGGTCTATACTAACAACTGTGTTGAACATAGCTTTAGCGGTTCAACATGCCCCCAATGCGAAAGATAATACTTGGAATCATTGCTTTACTCTCGGTTCAGTTCGCCTTCGTGACCTACATGATGGTGCTGCAATCGCCTGTGGAACTGACTGTATCTGAACCAAATCCGATTCATCGACAGCCGATTCAGGTCACCGAGGCTCCACTAGATGAACCGTCGGAACCGGAAACCGAGGTCTCAAGCGCTGAGCCTCCGTCTGCCGAGACCGCCGCTGTTCCAGCGCCTCGCCACCCCCCCGCGTCACGGGTCGGGCGACCGTTAAAACGTTCGTCATCGGGTCCTGCCTTCGACCCAGCTCCTGTGCAAGCCGTGCGGCCGGGTGAGTTCAAGAGCGTCGTCATACGTTACAATCGAAACCCTGATACGCAGGCCTGCGATACTCACGAAATTTCGAAGCCGAAAGAACGCGTGCTTGTCGCCAAGGCCGGACCCACCTTCAAACCATGGAAGTGGGTGAAGTCGGTTGCATCGAAACTGAACTAGAAGCCAAAGTCATTTGATAAACCTCGCTATCTCCGACGGATGTGTAGCGGGGTTTTTCGTTTGTCACCTCGCTCGCGCACGTCTGGTATGATGTAGGCATTTCAAAACCGAACCAGAGATAGATGTGCGACAAGCATTACCGAGAAGAATTGAGACAGCAGTTGGGAGGACAGTGATGAAAGCTTTACTCAGAACATCGATTGTCGTTCTTCTACTGTCGTCGCACTATTTTTCTCAGGAACCGGTTTCCGTTATAAGTTCGCGTTGGTTTCGAACTGTAAGGCAGGCGCCGGAAACTACACTTCCATCTACAAGTCCTGCCAAGCCCGTAAACCCGAACGAGAAACATTTTCAGCGTAAGGCACGCGAACAACGGACGGACAACCCCAGAGATCCCTACGACGACAGCATCGAGGGCCGGAGCGCCGCGATCGACAAAGTCGTCCAACAATCGCGAACACCACACGTCGACGATGCCGAAGGCTACTCGTACGAAGTCGAAGTGCGCAACGATACCGGCAAGACGGTAACGGTCATCTTTTGGGAATACCGGTTCATCGAGACCGCCCGGCCGGCGAACGAGGTCCGTCGACAATTCCTGTGCGGCGTGAAACTGAAGAATGGAGAAAAGAAGGAATTGTCGGCCTTCACTCTCCGGGCCCCGAGCGATGTACTCGACATCGCAAGCTTGGCAAAACCGGCGAACAAGCTATTCCATGAAAAGGTTCTCATAAATCGCATTGAGCTTTCGGACGGCAACATCCTACAGCGAAACGATTGGAAGTACGCAGACGTCAAAGCGGCGGTCGAGAAGGTGACATCGACGCCGTGGGGAACCGACGTTTGCAGGGCATTGTGATCGATATACCTGAACAGATGTATCGTCCGACTTAATTTTGAATTCCGCCCGTCAAAAACTCATACGCATCCTGCAGAACGCCTACTGGGGAGAGGTAGCGGCAGCCTACGCCTATCGAGGTCATTGGAAATCGCTAAAGGAATCACCGGAAAGAACGGAGATCATAAAGATCGAGGCCGAGGAATGGGACCATCGACGCCGCGTTGGCGAGTGGCTTGAAAAGCTCGGAGCGAAGCCCAAAGTAATGCGTGAGAAAGTTTTCTGGACGATCGGGCGAACACTCGGATTGTCATGTCATATCTCGGGCTGGTTCATGCCCATGTATTTCGCCGGACGTTTGGAAAGTCAGAACTCGGTCGAATACGAAGACGCGGCGGAATTTGCCCGGCAACTTGAAATGGACCAGTGCATCGAAGACCTCCTCGACATGGCTCGCGTCGAGCTCGAACATGAGGTTTTCTTCCGAGAGATGGTGACCGGTCATCAGCTGCTACCCCTGATGAAGCGCGTTTTTCGGTGGAGCTAGATCAATTACGAATTGCGAATTACGAATTACGAATTACGAATTCAGATTTCACATTTGAGAGTGAGATGTGAGATTTCGGATTTCAGATTTGAGATTTGAGATTTGAGATTTGAGATTTGAGATTTCACATTTGAGATTTGAGATTTGAAATTTGAAATTTGAGATTGGAAAGATTTCACGTTAACTCTCCGCGCGTTTCTTGAACCACTCCACAAACTTGGGAATGCCGTCCTCGATCTTCGTCCTCGGATCGTAGTTCAACAGCCGCTTAGCCTTTGATATATCTGCAAACGTGACGGGCACGTCGCCGGGTTGCATTGGCTGTCGATCGATCTCGGCTTTCATTCCGAGATTGTCTTCAAGCAGTTCGACCAGACGCCTCAGCTCAGTCGTTTCCGATTCGCCGAGATTGAATATTTCATGCATCGAGCCGTCGTAATCGATCGACGCGCGGACGCCTTGAATGATGTCGTCAACGTATGTGTAGTCGCGACGCGTGGTGCCGTCACCAAAGATCTGGATCGGCTTGCCTTCGGAAATCAGACGCGAAAATTTGTGAATTGCCAGGTCGGGGCGCTGCCGAGCTCCGTACACGGTGAAGAACCGGAGACACACCGTGCGTATATCGAAAAGGTGCGAGTAAGTGTGACAGAGGAGTTCACCGGCTGCCTTCGTCGAAGCGTAGGGCGAGATCGGTTGATTGATCCTATCGTCCTCGGAAAACGGCAAACTCGAATTGATGCCATAAACCGAACTCGATGATCCGAAAACGAATTGCTTTACTTCGAAGTCGCGGGCAAGCTCGAGCAGATTCAGCGTGCCGTCGATGTTTGTTCCGGCGTAGAGTTTCGGATAGCACAGAGATGGTCGCACGCCGGCGCGGGCTGCGAGGTGAACGATACATTCAAATTCAAGTCGGTCGAATATCTCGCGCAACTTTTCGCCGTCGCGTATGTCGAGTTCGATGAACTCAAACTCCGGGCTGGCCTTCGCCGCGTCGAGATTAGCGCGCTTTATGTCTGGTGAATAGAAGTCGTTGAGATCATCGACGACCGTCACGTGCCAGCCGCCTTCGCCCAGCAAGTGATCCACCAAGTGCGAGCCGATAAAGCCGGCGCCGCCTGTTACTAAGATATTCTTACTCACTATTTTAACGTTGGCTTGATCTCGATCGCAGAGGAAAATCAGTACTGACGAAAATTACCATGACCGCGACGTGTCTGCAAAAAGGCTAGTTCAAGAATCGCTGCCGGGCGTGAAATTGATGAAGCACTTCTTCCAAAAAACCTTCATACGAAAACGTCGCAAGATCGTATTCGGGTTTCAGCTTGAACATCAGCGGCAGGGCTATACGCCACGCCATCCACAGACGCTGGCGCTCGGTGAGGTCCCAACGCCGCCGCAGAAAACTTTCGACGACCTCGATCTCAGGCGACGTGAGAACAGTTACGTTCGCGACGAAGTCGGTTCGCGGTTGTACGCGACGAAAGGCCGCGTCGGCGACCGGGTTCGAGAAAGTTTCCGCAAACGTCGGTGCTTCGTCGCTTCGTTCTCGTATAACGACCGTGCCGGCGAAGATGTCGCCCACGCGCTGGTCGCGGCCCGACAGAAATATCACGATCAGGCCGACGGAGTAGATCGGCACAAAGAATCCGGGAGCAGCGTCGAAAACACGCAGGAGATTGCGAGCGATGGCTTCCCAGAGAGTTATCGGCCGACCGTCGTCGCGAATAACGCGAAGTTTCAGCAGACGCTTGCCCGGCGTCTGGCCATCCCATAACCATTCGAAAAAAATAAAGTACCCCGTGAAAAGCAGGAAAAGGACGAAGATCATGATCGCGATCGTCCATTTCGGCATTTCATTCTGGACCTCTTCCACTATCCCGAGTTCGCTTCCAAACCCTGCCGCCGTCAGGAAGATGTAAACTACGACTCCGATCGAAAAGTACTGAATGAAATGGTCGATAGCGGCTGCAAGAAAACGATTACCGATCGACGCAAGCGCAAACGCGAGCGGTACCCGCTCGGGCGTTTCGATGACAAGGGTCTCTTCGGTTTCGATTATGGATTCGGACATTTCGACGCTTTGGCAGTTTAATTATTCGTATGGGCGGTGCGAATTGCAAAGTTGTTTTTGCCTTGTCAACGCTCGTTCGGGTTCCTATACTGGTTCGAGATAGCGGGTAGCCGTTGCCAAGAAAAATGCTTCAGCCAAAAGTGCATAGAGGACAGATCAGTTCAAAGGGCTTTCGATTCGCGATAGTCGTCAGCCGGTG
Organism: Acidobacteriota bacterium; assembly: GCA_031425495.1. Classification (GTDB taxonomy): domain Bacteria; phylum Acidobacteriota; class Blastocatellia; order Pyrinomonadales; family Pyrinomonadaceae; genus OLB17. The sequence continues at coordinate 2,123 of JANPJL010000058.1, read as the reverse complement.
GAACGATTTTCTTACATCGAAGCTCCTGGACGGTGCGCTTGACGCACTGGAAAGTACGGGTGCGGAAGAGACTGCGATCGAGGTCTTCAAAGTGCCCGGTTCATTCGAATTACCATTGACAGCTTTGAAGGCAGCACAGACCGGTGACTTTGACGCCGTCATTGCGATCGGTGTTGTGATTCGCGGTGAGACACCGCATTTCGACTACGTGGCTGGACAAGCTGCAAGCGGTATTACACAGGCCGGATTGCAGACGGGAATACCAGTCGTCTTTGGCGTGGTGACGACGGACACGGTCGAACAAGCGATAAATCGATCAGGTGTAAAATCGGGGAACAAGGGTTACGAGGCGGCTATGTCTGCGGTCGAGGTTGTAAATCTCTATCGCGAGATGGCGGACCGCCAGGAAGTCAGCAAGGGTCAAGACAAGGTTTTTCCGCATGTCGTTTGAAAAGGAAGGAAAGAGTTCCGGAACTCGCCGTAAAGCGCGCGAATGTGCGCTGCAAATGCTCTTTGCGGCCGACTTCGTCAAGAACAGCGGGCTGTTCTCGATCGACGATTACTGGCACGAGCTAGGCGATACGGAATTTGACGACAAGACTCGCGACTTCGCAAACAATCTCGTCCAGGGAACGCTGGATCACAGCGCGGCGATCGATGATACGATTCGCACACGGGCCGAGCACTGGCGTATCGAGCGTATGGCGGTCGTCGATCGTAACGTTCTTCGCCTCGCGGTCTACGAATTTCTGCACGAAGACACTCCTCATACCGTCGTCATTAACGAAGCACTCGAGATAGCGCGCCGGTTCTCCACCTTTGAAGCCACACAGTTCATCAACGGCATTCTCGACGCGATAAAGCTCGATCTGGAAAAGGCCAATCCGGCGGAAGTGCCGAAGGCCGATGGAAAGTCGACCGGTTCCTAAAAATGCGCTCGCTTGTTGCTCCGATCCTAATACTTCTCTTCGTCCTGCCTTCTGTTTCGCAAGATCTACCAAAGAAAATTCGCGGATATTCTGTGCACCCGGAGCCTGTGGTCGTCGATCGCACCGGCGCTGATGCGGAATCTAGTGCCAAGGCGGACGTGAAAGTCGGCGAACCCGAGATCATCGACGTCTCGCTTAATGGTGTGACGTTCGAATTACCAGCCGAGGTGACATCTCTTGCTCAAAGCGGAAAGGTCGACTTCCTGACATTCCACGATTTTCGTGTGAATGGGGTTTCGGTTGTGATCGAAGAGTACAAACACCCCTTCTCTTTCCGAAAGAACGAAACGATCACGCTGCCGGAGCCCGCGACTATATGTCTTCCGACCTCCGGACTTCTAAAGGGTGCCTGGACGGAAATGCGTGAATCGCGAAAGGAATGGCTCGTCACGGGTCGGGTATTCGTTTTCGGTCGCTTCCGGAAGTTCGGGATGTATCACAAGAGGGTCATTCCAGTGGATGTCATCCTCAAGATCAAAAACCCGCTTCTGGCGGATCCGTCCTAGGTCTGTAATCGCTGAATTCCCTTCGCGATTTCTTTGCGACTTTGCGACTTTGCGACTTTGCGGGAACATCAGAGCGGATCGCCTTGAGTTATAGTTCCCGCGAAGCCGCAAAGTCGCAAAGAAATCCAACTACTTATTTCACGGCTATTACGCTAAAATACAGCCTTGCACTCCTAATTTCGAATGAGGTTTTAATTCCCTGTGAGCGAGAAAACTACTAACATATCGGCTTTTATTGCGGACAATTTCGGGGCAAACGCCACTTACGTGGAGGCGTTACTTGCACGTTATCAGGCCGATCCTAATTCCGTCGACGAATCCTGGCAGAGTTATTTTGGTGAGCTGCTTGGCAGCACCAATGGCGCTGTTGCGACGGCTCCGAAGGCCGAGGCTCCTACGGCGACGCCCAAAACGGTTACACCAGAGACAAGTCCGGCGCCGGTCGTGCCGGAGAAGAAGGCCGCACCTGTGGCGGCCGATGCGGATACAAAGCCGCTTACCGGAGCCTCCAAAAAGATCGTCGAGAACATGGAGCAGAGCCTTACGGTTCCGACTGCGACAAGCTTTCGAAACATTCCGGTCAAGTTGCTTGAAGAAAACCGCCGCATCATCAACGAGCATCTCCAGG
>JANPJL010000057.1:0-28455 GCA_031425495.1 Acidobacteriota bacterium | reverse complement strand
TGGAATTGCACGTCTTAACGTCCCCGACTTCCGACGAAACACACTCTTTGATTTCAACGGCGACGGCCGTGCCGACTACACCGTTTACCGGCCTTCGTCGGGCGTCTGGTATGAACTATTCACTAATGGGGAGCCTTACGCTTCGCCGACGTTCGGACTCGCAGGCGATATACCGGTACCGGCAGACTTCGATGGCGACGGCAAGACTGATGAAGCGATCTGGCGGCCATCCAATGGTGACTGGTGGTATCTGAGTAGCGTTAACGGATCGCAAGGGACGAGCCACTTCGGTGCCGCCGGTGATGTGCCGCTTCCAGGTGATTTCGACGGGGACGGAAAAGCGGATTGCATCGTCTATCGTCCGTCGACGGGGAGCTGGTACCGTTTGGGTTCGCTGGGAGGCCAATCAGCAATAGGATTCGGCGCGGCTGGCGACATTCCGCTCATTGGTGATTTCGACGGCGACGGCAAGGTCGATCCAGCAGTTTTTCGCCCGTCTACTGGTGATTGGTGGTACGCAGCGAGTAGCGCGGGAAATGCATTTCGGTCAGTCCACTGGGGTGCGACCGGTGATATACCGGTACCCGCCGATTACGACGGCGACGGCAAGACAGACTATGCCGTGTTCCGTCCATCGAATGGAGGTTGGTACGTTACTAAATCGGGCGATCTGTCCTACACGATTCTCGCGTACGGCCTCGACGGAGACCGGCCGGTCTCGGCGGATTACGACGGCGACGGTAAAGCGGATATCGCAGTCTTTCGACCGTCAACCGGTGTCTGGTATGTGCTCCAAAGCTCATCCGGTAATACCGGCGTCCAATGGGGTGTCGCGACCGATGTCGCAGCCGCGAATGCATTCCTTCCATAGTTAGACGTCATCAGGGGTCGAGAGCTGGTTGAGTTGTGTTAGAATTTTGCTTTCTTTATGAGCGAATTCGAACAGGCCGTCACCAGCCTCGACCTCAAACTTTTCGAAAAGATAAATAGCCAGTCGACGGAGCATGACAAGCAATCGTTTCTCGCGATACAACTTGCCGTGCGAAACCTTCGGCCGGCTTACAATTACCTTGAGATCGGATCGTACCTGGGCGGAAGCATCCAGCCTCATCTGCTCGACGAGCGCTGTGCCCGGATCTACTCTCTGGATAAACGCCCGCTCGCTCAACCCGACGCTCGAGGTTTTGATTACAGATACCTGAACAACTCGACCGAGCGGATGATCGAACAGCTTCGCGATGTTGCACCCGACTCGATGGATAAGATCACGACCATCGACGGCGATTCTCGATCGGTCGATGTGGCCCAGGTGAAAGAAAAGATCGATCTTTGTTTTATCGACGGGGAGCATACCGACGAAGCGGTTCTGGCGGATTTTAAATTCTGTCTCGACGCGCTCCAACCAAATGGTTGTATCGCATTCCACGACGCACAGATCACATATAACGGTTTGGCAAACTGCATTGAGCATCTCAAAAAGACGGGTGTCACGTTTTACGCGTACGCGCTGCCTAGCGTAGTGTTCGTCGTCGAGATCGGTACTTTCCCGATGCATAAGGAACCGGCGATCACGGAGCGGCTCCTCAACAATCATGAGAGTTATCTCTACTCGCTCCAGGACAACGACCACTACCGGCGGTTCGCCAACAAGTATCCGTTTCGGACCGTAAGAAATTTTGTTTCGCGCGTTCTTGGTGGTAACGTGAGCCAATAGATCGCGGCTTGTGTTGAGACGCTACTTCTGAGGTAAAAAATGAAAAGCAGATTTTTGGCAGTGCCGCTCGTATTGACGCTGCTGCTCTCGGCGATTCCGGCCTACTCACAAGACCTTGTTCCGGTCAGCGATCTGGCTGGCGGATCAAGCGTCTTCGTCTTTCGCAACACCGCGAGGTCCGCTCCGAAAAGGATCATCGTCCGGACACGCACCCTTCGCACTAAGACCCAGCGAATCGAGACGGCGAGGCGCGTAAGCAAGCAGTATGTGACGCTCGCCAAGGTGGCACCGCGTCGAAGCCGTTCGGTAGTTGTCCGCGAGGACGATCCACGGTTGCCGAAGATCCCGACGATGCGGAAGGAAGAAGCTTCCGTCCTTTTTGCGGGCGTTGGCGAATTCTATATGGAGAAGGACGAGTTCGCTCGCGCGACAGACTTTTTCCGGGAGTCGCTGCAGCTTGATTCTAAAAACGCAAAAGCCCAGGCAGGTTTGAGTGAGGCCCTTGCACTCGAGGGGAATGAGGTGTTTGTCCGAGGTGCTTCGGGCACGGGTCAAAATCATTTAGTTATCGCCCGTCAGAAATTCGAAGAGGCCTTGAAGTACAATCCCAGAAACTCTCCGGCATTCTTCGGCCTTGCCGAGATTTTCTCGGAGCAGGAGCGCGATGTCGACGCGATCTCGAATTATGAAAAGGCCCTATCCAGCGACAAGGACCTGACAGAGATCTACGTGCCGCTCGGCATCCTTTATTACCAGCAGGGTGAGATCGCCAAGTCAGAGAACTTGCTGATGAAAGCACTCGCGATCTCGCCGAACGATCCGCAGACGCAGTATTTTCTCGGTCTGATCAGATACTCTCAGAATCGAAACGAAGACGCTCTGACTGCGTTCAATAAAGCGAAGACCCTAGATCCCAACAATGCCGAGGCATTCCACCACGCCGGGGAAACCCTCGCCCGCCTTAGCAGGCACAGTGAGGCGGTCGAGGAGTATAAGAAGGCGACGACGATGAAGTCTAATTACTTCGACGCGTTCGTCGGACTGGGCTCGGCTTACTTCCAGAGTGACGATTATCCGTCGGCAGTCGCGGCTTATAAGCAAGCCGAGAGATTGAAGAACAATAATATTGAGGTGCTGGTGAATCTTGCCGATACTTATCGGCAGATGAACAGCTTTGACGAGGCCGAATCGAAATATAACCTCGCGACCGTTTTTATCGAGCGTGATCCCACTTACAGTCGTGAAGAAGCGGCCGATATTTATAGCAAGATAGGCTTCGTCATCGCTAAGCAGTGCGAGATCAACATCAAGAAGTTTCTTCCGTGCAGATGGGAGGTCGCGGTCCGGGCCCTGGAAAAAGCATCGACGATAACAGAAAACACCGTCGATATGGCAAATCTGGGTTGGGCATATTACAACTCTGCCAAGCGCGACATCAGCGAGAAACGCCCGGTCGAAGCGCGGGTAAAGCTCGAGAAAGCGAAAACCGCTCTACAGAAAGCCGCGTTCTCCAGCCCGAAGTTTATCGAAGGGCCACTTCTCAATCTCGGGATGACATTGACGGATCTGGGCGACTACGCGGGAGCGGCCGATGCGTTCACGCGAGTCATTGCAAAGCAGCCGAAATGGGTCTTTGCAATGAACGAGCTCGGCATTGCTTACCGCAAGCAGGACAAGTTCGCCGACGCATCGGCTGCGTTCCGGAAAGCGACGGCAACGGACGATAAGTACGTCATCGCGTATTACAATCTGGCTGAATCTGAATTCCGGTCGGGCAACCTTGCGGAAGCACAGAAAGCGTATAACAAGGTGAAGCAGCTGGGTCGCCGGGATCTCGCGGCTCAGCTCCAGTTGATAAGCGGCGGAGCGTTACGCGGTTGATGCGGCGAGTAAGCTCGCGAATCATCTCTCTGGCTTGATCAATATTCTTGAAAACGTGCCACTGGCTCCGCTGACGACGTTAAACGTCGGCGGGCCGGCACGTTTTTTTACGCTCGCTGAGAGCGAAGACCAGATAATAAGCGCGTTCGATCATGCCGAGCGATCTCGCCAACGAGTTTTCGTTCTTGGCGGCGGCAGCAACCTTCTTGTCTCGGACCGCGGGTTCGACGGACTCGTCATTCAAGTACGGCTCAAAGGAAAGGAGTTCAATGGCGATCTCATTACTGCACAGGCGGGCGAGGATTGGGACCCGTTGGTAGAAGCCTGTGTTGACCGGAACCTGGGCGGGATCGAATGTCTGAGCGGTATCCCGGGATCTGTCGGCGGAACGCCTGTGCAGAACGTTGGCGCCTACGGCCAGGAAGTTTCTGAGAGGATCGTGACCGTGCGATGCTTCGATCGCCGCGAGCGTGAGATCGTCGAGCTGAGCAACGCCGCCTGCGGCTTCACGTACCGGTCCAGCATATTCAACTCGACCGAACGCGAACGCTTTGTCGTCCTTGCGGTTACGTACCGGCTCAACGAGGGTGGCGCACCGAACATCGAGTACAAAGATCTGCGCGACTATTTTGCAGATCTCGGTCCAACGCTATCCGAGGCACGAGCCGCGGTGCTGCGGATCCGTCGCGAGAAATCGATGGTAATTGACCGGGACGATCCTAACTCTAAAAGTGCAGGTTCGTTTTTCAAAAACCCGATAGTTGCCGTAGGCGTGCTGGATAAGATCGTCGGGTCTATAAACGAGCCGGTTCCGCATTTTCCGGTTGGAGAGAATGTAAAGATCCCCGCCGCATGGCTTATCGAAAGGGCCGGTTTTGCGAAGGGGTTTAGTCTCGGACAGGCTGGGATCTCGGCCAATCATACTCTCGCTATAATAAATCGAGGCGGGGCAAAGGCAGCGGAGATCATCGATCTGAAGGAAAGAATTCAAGACACCGTCTCCCAGAAATTCGGTATACTTTTACAACCTGAGCCGGTGTTCGTCGGCTTCGATTAGCACTCGCAAAAACTAGCCGCCGCATTCGTCCGCAAGGGCGCAGAAGTATCTTTCAAGAGGTTATATGTTCCGAACCCAACCACTCGCAAGGTCAATGTTTTCTACCGTCGTCCTGCTTTCGGTGAATCTCTCGTGCCTCCTGGTCTTTCCGCAAGATATCGTCGCGGCCGAAGATATCACGGGCGGCTCGAGCGTTTTCGTTTTTCGAAAATCTCGAAAAGAGCCGCAGGAAAAAGCCGCGTCACGCGGTTTGCGATCGGGTGGTGGACGCGTGCGAGTCAATAAGGCGAGGTACGATACGCAGGTGGCGTCGAACCGTAAGAAACGCGCCGCTCAGTCGAAAACTAACCAAGCGCTGCTCGCGAAAAATCGTACACGCCAACGCAGCGCAAAGATCACACTCTCGACTACTCTTACGGCCAAGGCCGATGGCCTTCTCGAATCCAAACAGTTAGATCCCGCTATCGCCACGTACCGCGAGGCGTTGAAGAACAATCCGGCAAACACGGACGCAAAGCTCGGGCTGAGTGACGCGCTCGCGGCGAAGGGAATAGAGGTTGCCGGTGATTCGAATAATATCGCAGCGGCAGTTCCGCTTGAAGAGGCAGTAATGCTGGATCCGAAGAACGACGTCGCCTACGCGAAGCTCGGTGAACTCTACGACTCACGGAATGACGGCGGTAAGGCCCGCCTAAACTACGAAAAGGCGTTGCAGATCAACCCGGAACTTACGACGCTCTATGTTCCCGTTGGTGTGTCTTATCTAAATAGCGGGGAGATCGCAAAGGCCGAGTACTCGTTGGCAAATGCCGAGAAGCGTGGCGTCGCAGATGCGGAACTTTACAATCTGAAAGGCATGGTCCTGTACAAACAGAACAAGAATGTCGAAGCCCTTACGGCGTTCGAAAAAACACTCTCCCTTGACGCCCAAAACGCGACGGCGAAATATTATCGCGGTGCAATATTCGATCGCATGAACCAGCCCGACCAATCGATCGCTGCATACAGGGAAACGGTAGCGACCGATCCGACGTACTCCGCTGCGTGGTTCGATCTGGGTGCGATGTATTACAACCGTGGCGACTATGCGAATGCGGTTTCGGCGTACAAGGAAGCGGTGCGCATCGATCCGGATTTTTACCAGGCTCACGCAAATTTGGCGAGTACGTACCGCCAGCTCGAGCGTTATCCCGAGGCGAATGCGGAATACAAGCTCGCCGAGGTCGGAATAAAGGATAACCCCGATCTGTACAGCGAATGGGGATTCTGTCTGGGCAAGACGAACGAATGGGACAAGGCGATCGCGCGGCTCGAACAGGCGCGTAAGCTGAGTCCGAACGCGGTCGACGACACGAATGTCGGATGGGGCTACTACAACTCGGCTCAGGTCGATAAGCAAAATAAGAACGACGCCGAGGCGAACGCCAAGCTGGAGAAAAGTCGCGAGTCGCACGAGGCCGCCGTTCAAAAAGATCCGAAACTCGACGCGGCCTACGTGAACCTCGGTTCTACCAATAATGCATTAGGCAATTTCGAAGCTGCCGTCGCCGCTTTGAACACGGCACTGAGTCTGCGTGGCGATTGGGTGATCGCTCTCAACCAGCTCGGACTCGGGTATCGGGGAATGAACAATCTGCCGCAAGCGATCGCTCAATTCAATCGCGTGGTAACGCTTGACGGTAATAACGTCGGAGGATTGTTCAATCTGGGTTCTGCACAATTCGCGAGCGGCGACAAGAAAGGAGCGAAAAAGACGCAGGAACGACTAAAGAAGATCAACCCGGCTCTCGCCGGTCGTCTCGACAGTATTCTGAGCGGCAAGGCCGTGGTAGACGAGACAAAACGAAAGATCGAGAGCAAGATCCCGAAGCTGCCCAGGATACCGTTTTAAACACGTCGATCTGATTTCTTTTATTCTCCGGGCGCAAGTGCATAAAGTGCTGCGCCCGTTTCCCGTTTCGGTGCTATAATTCGCCGTTCCTTCAAAATGAAAGTCGAGCCGCCCTCTCAGGGGCCGTCTCTTCCAGTCGTATTCACCTACCGAGCCAGGGATATTGTTTAACGTGCCTGTACCGCGACTTGTTTCTGCGCGCCGCGGCTGTGTGCCCCCTAAAAACACGTGAGGAGAATTTTTTATGAAAGAAGCAGCCACGGAATCTAAAGTTCCACATCCAGCCGAAGACTCGGATTTGGTGAGCCGCAGAAAGTTTATTGGAAGCATTGGTGCGACTGCGGCCGGAGCCGTGGCCGTCGGTGCGCTCGCTCCGGCGCTCGACAATTCATCTAGCGTTGCCGCTCAGCGTACGGGTGCTGGAAACTCGTTCTATCATCAACGGACCCAGGCTGCATACAAGTTCCGGACCGATTGTGCGAAAGATAATTTCGGCCCGGTGGGACCGCTATTCGGTCGCCCTAACAATGGGGATGAAGAGCTTTATCCAAACCGCATCGGCAGTTATTCAAAAGCGTTGCCACACCAGCCGAACGGCGAGGTCGTACCGGCTGCATACGATGCGTTGCTCGCTGCTCTCCGAACCGGCAATCCATCTGCGTTCGAGCAGATCCCGATGGGCGGCTCGGTAAAGCTGACAAGTCCGCAAGCAGGTTATGCGTTTGATCTAGAGGGGGCTGATGCGTTCAGCGTGATCCAGCCACCGCCTCCGGCATTTGCGAGCAGAGAGCTTGCAGCAGAAATATCCGAGAACTATTGGATGGCGTTTCTGCGCGATGTTCCGTTCACCGAATACTCCTCGAATCCGATCGCGACCGCTGCCGCTGCCGATCTCACGCTCTATGGCGCCGACTTCAAGGGTCCAAAGAACGGCGGTGGGCAGGTAACACCTGAACTCTTGTTCCGCGGATCAACACCGGGCGATAAGACCGGTCCGCTGATGTCACAATTCTGGTACCACCCGTGTAATTTCGGTGCCAACGAGATAAAGCAGAAGATCCGGACAGTACTGGGCATCGCCGACGGGGGGCAGAACTACCTGACTGATTTTTCCAGCTGGCTCTCGAGTCAGAACGGTGTACCGCCTGCGACCGGGCCTCTGTACGATCCGGTCGCGCGATATATGCGCAACGCCCGCGACCTCGGTGAGTGGGTCCATATCGATGTCTTGTTCCAGGGTTACTTTCAGGCATTCCTGATCATGGCGGGAATGGGCGTTCCATTCGACAACGGCAACCCATACAAGAACTCGCAGACGCAGGCCGGCTTTGCAACATTTGGCGGTCCGCATATCGCGACGCTTCTGTGCGAGATCTCCACCCGGGCACTGCACGCTGTATGGAACCAGAAATGGATCGTCCATCGGCGACTTCGCCCTGAGGCGTTTGCTGCTCGGGTCGATCGTACGGCTTATCATTCCGCGGGCTATCCGGTGCATCCCGAAGTCCTGAATTCGATTAGCTCCGCAACTCGACTCGGAGGATATTTACCGCCCGGCAATGCGTTCCTACCGATGGCGTTTCCGGAAGGTTGTCCGACTCATCCGGCCTACGGCGCCGGACACGCAACCGTGGCGGGGGCGTGCGTCACAATTCTCAAAGCATGGTTCAACGAATCGTTCGTTATCCCGAATCCCGTCGTGCCGGATGCGACCGGGCAAGTTCTCGTTCCGTATTCCGGCGCGGACCTGACCGTCGGTGGTGAGCTCAACAAGATCGCCTCGAACGTCGCGAACGGTCGCAATATGGCCGGTGTACACTGGCGCTCCGATGCAACCGAATCTCTGAAACTCGGCGAAGCGGTTGCGATCTCGGTCATGAAAGACCAGAAGGCGAGTTATAACGAATCGTTCAGCGGCTTCTCGCTGACGAAATTCGATGGAACGACAGTAGTTGTTTGATTTGTGTGTGAAGAAGGAAAGAGGCTGTCTTAACGTGGACAGCCTCTTTTTATTCATTCTCCACCTGGATGGACTATTTCTTCAACGCTTCCTTGAGATGAGCTTCGTACTCCGACCTGAGGGCCGGGTTCAACTCGAATGCCTTCCGCAGATCTGCGGCTGCTTCAGTCTTCTTACCAAGTTCAAGCAGCATCACTCCACGCCCTGCATAGGCCTCCGCGTGTTTCGGATCGAGCTCGAGTACTTTTGTGTAATCACCGATCGCCGCCTTTTTATCGAGCTGTTCCAAAGCGCCCGCCCGGTTCAGCAGGATTACCCGGTGGTCGGGAAAGATCCCAAGAGCGCGAGTATAATCGTTTACCGCGCCTTTATAATCGCCGAGCTGTTGTCTCGCCGAACCGCTCCCGGTCAGGGCTTCGTAGCTGTTCGGAATGATCTCGAGCGAACGGAGGTAGTCCGCCAGCGCCGCGTTGTAGTCAGCCTTCGCCATGAGTGCGTTGCCGCGATTATTGTGTGACATCCCGTGCGCCGTCTTGTCGTAGGCGTTTGTAAGCCCGTTCAGGATGTCGATAGCTTTCGTAAAATCAGCGATCGCGGCGTCATACTCATTACGCTCCAGATATATGTTGCCCCGGTTGTAAAGGCCCAGAGCGTGCTTAGGCGACAGCTCGATGATCCGTGTGAGATCAGAAAGCGCGCCTGCGGCGTCTCCACCCGCAAGCTTTAACGTCGCACGATTGTTGTAGGCATCAAGCATCCTGGGATCGATGCTGATGGCCTTATCGTAGGCTCGAAGGGCATTCGGGACGTCGCCACGCATCTGAAGCTCAAGCCCTTGATTATAAGCCTCAACGGCTTTATCTTTCTGGCCGTAAGCCGATACCGTGACGAACAGAAATATTAGGATGAGAAAAATTTTTAACTTCATCGTGTTTATGAGGAACGTATCAATGATGCATTATATTAGAGTCGCTTTGTAAAGAAAATGAATGCCGAAACGCACAGATATCCATAAGATCCTCATCATCGGTTCAGGTCCAATTGTCATCGGTCAGGCTTGTGAGTTCGATTATTCGGGAACGCAGGCCTGCCGTGCGCTGATGGCCGAGGGCTTTGAGGTCGTCCTTGTCAATTCGAACCCGGCGACGATCATGACCGATCCGGAGATCGCAGATCGAACATATGTTGAACCCCTTACGCTGGAGTCCGCGACCGCGATCATCGAAAAGGAACGTCCCGATGCTCTGCTGCCGACGGTCGGCGGCCAGACCGGACTTAATCTGTCGGTCGAGCTTTACGAGAAGGGGATCCTCGACAAGTTCGGCGTGAAGCTGATCGGTGCAAACATTGATGCGATCAAGGTCGGCGAGGACCGCGAGCTTTTCAAGAAAGCGATGGACGAGATCGGCATTCCCTCGGCGAGGGGCGGTTTCGCGCATACGTGGGAAGAGGCGCGTGCGATCGTCGAAGATACCGGTTATCCGGCGATCATCCGTCCCGCGTTCACCCTCGGCGGAACGGGCGGCGGCACGGCGTACAATCCGGAAGAGTTCGAGGAGATCGCTAAGGGCGGACTCGCGGCGTCGCCGGTTTCGCAGATCCTTGTCGAGGAATCGATCCTCGGTTGGAAAGAATACGAGCTCGAAGTGATGCGCGATCTGAATGATAACGTCGTTATCATCTGCTCGATCGAGAACTTCGATCCGATGGGCGTGCATACCGGAGACTCGATAACTGTCGCACCCGCGCAAACGCTGACCGACGTCGAATATCAGCAGCTCCGCGACATGTCGATCGCGTGCATACGAAAGGTCGGTGTCGAGACCGGCGGATCGAATATTCAGTTCGCAGTAAATCCGGAAAACGGTGACGTGAGGATAATCGAGATGAACCCGCGAGTGTCGCGGTCTTCGGCTCTTGCTTCAAAAGCTACAGGTTTCCCGATCGCTAAGATCGCGGCGAAACTTGCGGTTGGCTACACGCTCGAGGAAATTCCCAACGACATCACAAAGAAGACGCCGGCGTCGTTCGAACCGACGATCGATTACGTCGTCACAAAGATCCCGAAGTGGGCGTTCGAGAAATTTCCCGGTGCCGAGGATGTGCTTGGGACGCAGATGAAGTCGGTCGGCGAGGTGATGGCGATCGGACGAACGTTTAAGGAGAGTTTGTTCAAAGGCCTGCGATCACTCGAGGCCGTAAAACCGCTCCGTCTCGTAGACGTGCCCGACGAAGAGCTGCAACGAAAACTTGCGAGACCGAACTCGCAAAGATTTTCTTACATCGCATACGCACTCCAGAATAATTACTCGATCGACGAAGTTCATCGTCTGACCAAGATCGATCCGTGGTTCCTCGATCAGCTTTCTCAAGTGATGGAGTTTCAGGAAACGCTGGACGGCAAGTCGCTCGGCGAGTACACGGACGCCGAAATGCGTACCGCGAAGGAAGCAGGTTTGTCCGATCGCCGGCTGTCGTTCCTGACCGGATCGACCGAGCTTGAAGTTCGCGAGCATCGCAAGGCCGCCGGCATCGCCCCGGTCTATAAACGCGTCGACACATGCGGAGCCGAGTTCGAATCTTTTACGCCGTACATGTATTCGACCTACGAAGAAGAATGCGAGGCTGAGCCGACGGACCGGCGAAAGATCATGATCCTTGGTTCGGGGCCAAACCGTATCGGGCAGGGCATCGAGTTCGACTACTGTTGCTGCCACGCGAGCTTTGCGCTACGCGACGCCGACTTTGAGACGATCATGGTCAACTGTAATCCGGAAACAGTCTCGACCGATTACGACACCTCAGACCGACTTTACTTTGAGCCGCTCACATTCGAGGACGTGATGAACATCGTCGAGAAAGAAAAGCCCGAGGGTGTGATAGTGCAGTTCGGTGGACAAACTCCGCTGAATCTTGCGGATCGGTTGCATGCGGCCGGGGTTCCGATAATTGGAACGTCACCCGATTCGATCGATCTTGCGGAAGACCGCAAGCGCTTCAGCGCGCTGCTGGACGAACTTAAGATCCCACAGCCTCCGAATGGCACCGCGGTTTCACCCGAAGAAGCAAAGGCGATCGCGGCCGAGATCGGGTATCCGGTTGTCGTGCGGCCGAGCTTTGTGCTTGGTGGTCGTGCGATGGCGATCGTATACGACCAACAGTCGCTCGACGAGTACATGCGGTCAGCCGTCGACGCATCGCCTGAGAAACCTATTCTCGTTGACAAGTTTCTTGAGCAGGCGGGAGAGATCGACGTCGACGCACTGGCGGACGAATCTGCGGTCGTGATAGCCGGGATCCAGGAACACATTGAGGAGGCGGGAATTCACTCCGGTGATTCGTCAAGCGTGTTACCTACGCAAAAGATCGCCGCCGAGCACCTTGAAACGATCGAGCACTACACGACTCTTCTCGCGAAAGCGCTCAAGGTAGTCGGCTTAATGAACATCCAGTATGCGATCAAGGACGACCGCGTGTATGTGCTTGAGGTGAATCCGCGGGCATCGAGAACGGTTCCGTTTGTGGCCAAAGCGACGGGAGTTCCGATCGCGAAGATCGCATCGCTAATAATGGCGGGTGCGAAGAAACTCTCTGATTTTAATCTACCCGATGTGCTTCCGGTGCCTAAGATCTTTGTAAAGTCGCCGGTCTTTCCATTTAAGAAATTTGCCGGCGTTGATCCGATCCTCGGACCTGAGATGCATTCGACCGGAGAAGTGATGGGCGTCGGCGCATCGTTCGGCGAAGCATACGGCAAAGCGATGGAAGGTGCGGGTCTAAAGCTGCCGATGACGGGCAAGGCATTCATATCAGTCACGAATACCGATAAAGGACAGGCCGTGATCTTAGCCCGCCGTTTGAACAAACTCGGGTTCCATCTTGTCGCGACATACGGCACTTCGAAACGTCTGCATGAGGTCGGGCTCGAGTGCGAGTCCGTCTTCAAGGTAAACGAAGGCCGCCCGAACATCGCCGATCTCATCCGCCAGGGTGACATCGCCCTCATCATCAATACTCCGCTCGGTAAGACTTCGCACTACGATGAAAAAGCCATACGAAAAGCCGCGCTGCAGTTCAACGTCCCGTGCGTGACAACTATCACGGGTGCGGAAGCTTTGGTGGAGGCGATCGCGACGAAGAAGAGTGAGACGCATGTGACGGTGAGGAGTTTGCAGGAAGTACACGGAGAGAAGAAACAAGCTACCGCCGAAGTTTAGCCGTAGGTTTTTCCCGAGGCTTCAAAAGATCTCGCTCTTTTCGAACCTAGAAAGAATCGGCTCTCTTAACAACCGGTTCTTATCGCTTCCAACTGAGGAAACCACGCGGTTTCGCTCATATAATACAAAGGCGTATTAACCCAGGACATCGCGTCTCACGCGGCCACCAACAAAGTTAAGGTGGGGACCCTCCACTTAAGCCATCGGCCGGAAGGTCGCACGCTACAGATCGGGTCGCCAGCGCAATGCTGCTAAACCGAACTTGACGAAGCCTGTTATTTAGCTAGAATTTTTCATCGGATTGGGGGATAATCGGGAACATGCCCACCAACGCATCGAGTACGCAGAGAGAAAAGGTCATGAATGTGCTTGATATGCCCCAAGGAAAGCTGCAAAGGATTATCGAGCCGGATCTTGAGAACGACTTCCCGTCTTTGGACTTGGCATACGACATCGCTATCGCGGCTTTTGAGACTTCTCAAAAGCGCATGGATGCAGTTGACGGCAAAACGCAAAGTCTTACCACGATGTGCGTAGCTTCTTTCTTCGCCGTACCGACTATCGCAAAAGCCCTCAATATCCCCTTTGCCTCGGTTTGGTTCGCACTCGCCCTTCTTTTAATTGCGGCCTCTGTTATTGTGGGCGTAGTTGCACTCAAGAGCGGAAAAATTGATCGACTAGATCCTGCGGTGCTATTCAGCGATTGGCTCGATCTGCCTAAAGGACAATTTATGAAGGATGCGATTTACTATTCGGGTGAATCGCTCGATTCAGCGAATACAGTTATTGAGAGGAAGTGGTCCCTCCATAACCTCTCCCTTATCCTCTACTTCGTTGCTCTCCTTGCGTCTGCTGCATGGCTAGCAGGCCTTTAATCAAGTCATTTTTTAGCTTCTGATTTCCAGGGTGCCTACTTCGCGGATGTTTTCTTCGGAGATGTCTTCTTCGCCGATGTCTTCTTGGCAGACGCCTTTTTTGCCGCGGCTTTCTTCGCGGCGGGTTTCTTGGCGCTGGTCCTTTTTCCGGCCGCTTTCTTCGCGGCGGAATTCCGTGTAGGTCTTGTTGGTTTAACCGTTGTAGGTTTATTTGGAGAGCCCATCGTAGTTTATTAACTCTCCCCTCGCGGACGTGGGGGTGGCTGAGGGTTGGGCTTCGGGCGTGGTCCACTCCCAGGTTTTGGATCGTTACGAGTTGGCCGAATTGGCTTCGGCGTTTGAGGTCTTGTAGGAGTAGCCATATTGTCGCGATTCGCGTCAAGATACACCAAAGCCACCAATTAGGCAAATTTAACCCCCTTGGCCTCAACGGATTGGATTCTTGACCAAAACCCTCCGTTACAATACCGTAAATCTATAATTCTATGACTGAGCGAATAGACCGCGAGATCATCGGCGGACATCTTCTTGTGATCGGCGGGGCCGAGGACAAGTACAACGAGCGGCGTATTTTGAGGAAGTTTCTCGAACTGGCAGGCGGCGATCACGCGGAGGTTTTGATCGTGCCTGTCGCCTCGGACTTTCCGGAGTTTGCGGCCGATGTGTATACGCAAGCGTTCCGCAATCTCGGAGTGACGAGTCCGCGTGTTCTGCGAGCGACTTCGAGGCAAGATGTTTTTCAGGCTGACGCGGACGGGTTGCTCGATGGCGTGACCGGTGTCTTCATGACCGGTGGCGACCAGATGCGTCTGGTGTCGATACTCGGCGGGACAAAATTCGCGGACAAGCTGCGGCATATGGTGCGCGACACAAAGATCGTGCTGGCCGGAACGAGTGCCGGTGCCGCCGGGATGAGCACGTCGATGATCGTCCGCGGCGAATCGACACCGCATCCGCACAAGAACAGTGTCCGGCTATCGCCGGGCCTCGGCTTTCTCAAAAACATCATCATAGACCAACACTTCACGGAACGCGGCCGCATCAGCCGCCTGATCACGGCAGTTTCATTCAACCCGTACAATCTCGGTATCGGGATCGATGAGAACACGGCGATCATTTTGAACAGCGAAGGTGTGATGGAGGTATACGGCCAGGGCAGCGTCACCATAGTCGACGGCTCACAGATCACATACAACGAGATCGCAGAGGTCGGTGACAATCAAGAGTTCAGCGTCTGTGACGTGCATCTCCATGTCCTGCGCGACGGGTTGATCTACGACTTTTTGAATCGTAAGCCCGTGCAGCTGCCGAATGAATTTTTGTTACCCGATCTGGCGTAGGAAGCTTTTTACCGCAGAGACGCGGAGACGGAGAGAAAGAAATAAATTTATAAAGGACGTTTACTCCCAGATGTTCAATATTGATCCCGAAAGAGAGCGGCTTGATTCGTTAACTGAGAAGATCATTGGCTTCGCCATAGATGTACATCGCACCTTGGGGCCGGGCCTGCTGGAATCGGCTTATGAGGAGTGCTTATGCTATGAGCTTAGCCAGGCAGGTATCGGATTTTTGCGCCAGGCACCGTTGCCCGTGTCGTATAAGAACGTGAAGCTCGATTGCGGATACCGTATGGACGTTGTCGTCGATCAGTCTGTCATACTTGAGGTCAGGACGGTGGAGCGACTCATCGCCATTCACGACGCCCAACTGCTGTCATATCTCAAAATGAGTGGCTTGCGGGTTGGACTGCTGCTGAATTTTCACGTGCCAGTCCTGAAGAATGGACTCAAACGAATCGTCAACAACTATTAGAAACCTTTGCGTCTCCGCGTCTCGGCGGTGAAGATTCTTTATGCAAGTTCTCGAAATTCGCACTCTCCGCGGCCCCAACTACTGGAGCGGCTATTGGAAAAAGCTAATCATCATGCGCCTCGATATTGAGGATTATGAGGATAAGCCGACTGACAAGCTCGACGAATTCTACGACCGCATGAACGAAGTGCTGCCGTCGCTTCTGGCGCACGGATGTAGTTACCAGGAAGAGGGCGGGTTTCTACGCCGAGTCAGAGAGGGAACCTGGGCCGGACATGTGATCGAGCATCTTGCGCTCGAGCTGCAAACACTCGCGGGGATGGACACGGGTTACGGTCGCACGCGCGAGACCGGCGAACGCGGCGTCTATAACGTCGTTTTCAGTTATCACGAAGAGGAGGTCGGTCGATTTGCGGCCCGTGCGTCGACCCGGCTGTTTCTAGATCTTGCAGAGGGGAAGCCGCTCGACGCGATCAAAGCGAACATCGCCTCTGATGTCCAACGGATGCGCGAGATCCGCGAAGAAGTTCGGTTCGGTCCGTCGACGGGTTCGCTCGTCGAAGAAGCCGAAACGCGTGACATTCCATACATTCGTCTTAACGATCAATCGCTGGTGCAGCTTGGATACGGAGTTCATCAAAAGCGGATCCAGGCGACGACGACTGCGAATACGAACATGATCGCCGTCGACATCGCGGGCAATAAGCATGCGACAAAGAAACTTCTCGGTGACATGGGTGTGCCGGTGCCGAAGGGACTTCGGATCCGCGAGGAAGACGAACTCGAGAGAGCTCTTGAAACGGTCGGTTACCCGATCGTGATAAAGCCGCTGGATGGAAATCACGGTAAAGGAGCGACGGTCGGCATTACCGATCTCGAGCACGCGAAGGTCGCGTTTGAAAAGGCAAAGGAATACTCGCGCTGGGTGATCGTGGAGAAGCAGATCCAGGGTGCCGACTTCCGTGCGCTTGTTGTTAACAATCGTTTGATCGCGGTCGCTGAACGTATCCCGGCGCACGTTGTCGGTGACGGTGAACATACGATCGGCGAGCTTATCGAGATAACCAACTCAGATGCGCGGCGCGGGTACGGCCACGAGAAGGTGTTGACGACGATCGACATCGACGGTCAGACGCTCCGGTGCATCCGGGCAAAAGGGTACGAGCTCGATACCGTGCTATCAAAGGGCGAAGTTCTTCATTTGAAGACGACGGCAAATATCTCGACTGGCGGTACGGCGATCGACCGGACGGACGAGGTCCATCCGCAAAATGTTTTTCTATTTGAAAGAATCGCCCGCATCATCGGGCTCGATGTCGCGGGTGTCGACATCATCGCGGAGAATGTGTCGGAGCCTCTGGCAGAGAACGGCGGTGGAATTATCGAAGTAAACGCCGCCCCCGGTTTCCGGATGCATCTTTCGCCGAGCGAGGGCATCGGGCGTAATGTCGCTGAGCATGTGATCGACATGCTGTTCCCGCGCGGCACGCCGTCGCGTATCCCGATCATTGCGATCACCGGTACAAACGGCAAGACGACGACGACCCGCCTGATCGCCCATGTCTTAAAAGGTGCCGGCCGCACAGTTGGGTTCACGACGACCGACGGTACCTATATTCAAAATCAGCAGATAGTACAGGGCGACAATACCGGACCGGTTTCGGCTCAGCTGGTATTGAAAGATCCGACGGTTGATGTCGCCGTTCTCGAAACGGCTCGCGGCGGTATCATTCGTTCCGGCCTCGGTTTCGACAATTGCGATATCGGTGTCGTGACGAACATCGCGGCCGATCATCTTGGTCTCAAAGACGTCAACACGCTCGAAGATCTGGCTCGCGTAAAATCGGTCGTGCCTCGCGCAGTTTCGCGGAGGGGTTTCGCCGTTCTGAATGCCGAGGACCCCCATGTGTACAAAATGCGCGAACTGGTCGAAGGGCATTGCGTTTATTTTTCGATGGATGAGAAGAACGAGAATATCGAGCGGCAGATGCGGCGCGGTCGTATCTCGTGCGTCTTTGAGAACGGGTACGTCACGATCCTGAAAGGTAGATGGAAGGTCCGGATCGAGAAAGTTACGAACATCCCGCTGACCTATGGCGGTCGGGCGGAATTTATGATCCAGAATGTGATCGCCGCAACGCTCGCATGTTTTGTCCACGGTGTGTCGATCCAGGACTTGCGTGTCGGCCTGACGACGTTCAACGCCGGAACGGCACAGACACCGGGACGTCTTAACTTTGTCGAAGTCGGCGGCAGTGTCACGGTCCTGATGGACTACGCTCATAATCCGGCCGGGATGCGCGGTCTCATCAATTTCATTTCGAAACTCCCCAACAAATATCGCACATGTGTTCTGAATGGTACCGGTGACAGACGCGACGACGACATTCGTGAGTTCGCAAAACTAGCGGGCGAGAATTTTGATCGCATCGTTATCCGCCGCGGGAATTATCTCCGCGGGCGGACGGACGACCAGATGTATCTGCTATTGCAGGAGGGAATCGCGCAGGCGGACAACAAACCGCAGGTGCGTGTCATTCCGGAAAGTCGCGACGCTATACATCACGCGATCAAGAATGGCAGGAAGGGCGAGCTCGTTGTGACACTTGCCGACCTTGTCCCCGACGATATTCGTTACGTCCAGGAGATCCGCGACGAGATTCTTGAGAAAGAGCGGCAGGCGTTGATCAACTAACTCCTGACAGCGGACGAATCCCGGACGCTGCGGTTCGTCTTGGCATTCAAAGGGACGCGGCCCACGCGGTCAGTCCCGGTAAATCTCGACCACTTGTGAGTCTTCGGTACGATAGCCTCGATACATTCCTTCGCAGTTGAAGGGCAGCACGATGGTGCCCCTCGCGTCCACCGCGATGAAGCCACCGTCACCGCCAATTTCGGTGAGACGCTCCAACGTTTCGTTCGCCGCCTTTTTAAGATCTAACCCTTTGTATTTCATCCGGGCGGCAACGTCGTAGGCCGTCACGCCGATCATAAAATATTCGCCATGACCGGTGCACGATACGGCGCAGGAACCGTTGTCAGCATACGTTCCCGAACCGATGAGCGCAGTGTCACCGACACGGCCGAATTTCTTATTTGTCATCCCACCGGTCGAAGTTGCAGCCGCGAGATTGCCCTGGCCGTCGCAAGCGACGGCACCGACAGTGCCGAGAGATTTGGGATTTGGGATTTGGGATTTGGGATCGTCTGCGTGATCGAGCCGGATTTGCCCGTCCTTGATCGCGTCCTGCAACTGTTGCCAGCGGTGGTCGGTAAAGAAATATTCATCCGGAGCAGACTCGACGCCCATCTGTTTCGCGAACTCGTTCGCACCTTCAGCCGCGAGAAGAATGTGCGGCGTCTTTTCCATGACCAGCCGAGCAAGCCGGATCGGGTTCTTTACGTTTCGTACGAACGCGATCGCACCGGCTCTATTCGTTTTGCCATCCATGATCGATGCGTCCATCTCGTTCTTACCTTCATGAGTAAAGACAGAGCCGCGTCCCGCGTTGAAAAGCGGGAAATCTTCAAGGGCAGAAACGGTTACCTCTACGGCATCAAGTGAGCCGCCGCCACGCGAGAGAACTTCCCAGCCAACATTTAACGCATTATCGAGCCCGGAGCGGTATTCGCTTTCGAGTTCGGGCGTCATCGTCGAGCGAAGTATCGTCCCGGCTCCACCGTGGATGGCAATAGCGATCTTGGACATACGTGTAGTTTAACCGCAGAGACGCGGAGACGCAGAGTCAAAAAATCATCAGCCGGAAGTCGCACTCTTTCTCGGCGTCTTTGCGTCTCTGCGGTTATCGCCCCTTCACAATCGCGACCATTCTAGATTCTGACCGCCGATGCGAAGTCAATTCCGGAAACCCTGCTTCATTATGCGTTTTTATTCAGTGGAGCCAGCTCACCTTCTGATTCCACAAATTAAATCCTTATCCGAAAAGGCAACCGCCGCCGAAAACGGCGCGGAAGCAACGCCAGGAATCCTCGTTTACGAAGATCGTCCGGCTGCCGAAGTGAGGTTCAATGAAGTCCGCCCGTCTATTCTTTTTCTTCATAACACTAGCTTTCTGCGCAACCACCGCATTCCCTCAGGGGGAGGCGAATATCACGTTAGACCTCAGACCGGGACTCGCTGAGAACGCCGGCGTGGTGCAATTTGCGCGTGATCGCGTCGCACCGGCCGACGCCAACGTCCGCGCACCGGAATCCGCTGCGGCGGGAAAGCTTGAACGCAACCTTTTCGAATTGCTGAACAGCGAGAGGCGTTCGCAAGGGCTGCCCGTCTTAGAATGGAGCGAAGAGGTCGCGGCTGTCGCACGTTTGCATTCGCAAAACATGGCGAGTGAGAAATTTTTCAGTCACCGTGGGTCGGACGGATCGATGGTTGACGATCGAGCCGACCGTCTTGGACTGGGTGCATGGAAAACTATCGGTGAGAATATCGCGTACATGCGCGGGTTTGAAGACCCGGCCGCCCTTGCCGTTGAAAAATGGATGCAGTCTGCCGCGCACCGGAAAAATCTTCTTGGAACCAACTGGAAAGAATCGGCGGTTGGCGTATCCATCACAGGCGATGGAACTTATTACCTGACACAGGTGTTCATGCTAAGGAAGTGATCGGCGGCTGGTAAAGCG
Organism: Acidobacteriota bacterium; assembly: GCA_031425495.1. Taxonomy (GTDB): domain Bacteria; phylum Acidobacteriota; class Blastocatellia; order Pyrinomonadales; family Pyrinomonadaceae; genus OLB17. The sequence goes on along the minus strand of JANPJL010000057.1, from coordinate 8,407 downwards.
GCTGTTCGGAAGTTCTGGAAACCACCTTGCAGTAAGGTGGTTTCGCATTTATGGCCAGGCAGTTTTCCGTTTACATTCGTGTTCCTGCCTTCTATCCTAGGAAGCAATGGATAGCGTGCCGCTGATACTGCCTTCGTTTGCGAAGATAAATCTCCATTTGCAGGTGATCGGCCGCCGGACTGACGGGTTTCACGATCTCTGTACGGTTTTCCAATCGATCTCGCTCCACGATGAGCTGACGATCTCCTGCGCGGAATCTCTATCAATGACGTGTGGCGATGACCGTATTCCGGTTGACGGGAGGAATTTGGTCGTCCGTGCGGCACTCGAGCTCCAAAAGGAATTCGGTGTCACGGGCGGTGCCCAGATCCATCTGGAGAAACGGATCCCGGCTCCAGGTGGGCTCGGAGGTGGCTCGTCGAATGCGGCCATGGTGTTGTTGGGGCTACGGAAATTGTGGAACATCGATGCTAGTATCGATGCCCTCCATCCGGTGGCTGCCAGCCTTGGTTCGGATGTTCCGTTCTTCTTGTATGGCGGCACCGCCCTCGGAATGGGAAGGGGTGAGATCGTTGAGCCGATCGATGATTTCGTCAAGCAATATCTACTCGTCGTCACTCCTGACGTCGCGGTCGCAACAAGAGATGCGTTCAAGCGACTAAATGCTCGTGCCTTGACAAAGCAGGAGTCCAAACGTAGACTTCAAAATTGTCGTTTTGACCTGGAATCAGCGGATTTTAGGTATACTGCCTTCAAGAACGACTTTGAAATTTCGGTTTTCGCGGCGTACCCGGAAGTTGAGCGAGTTAAGAGCTCGCTACTCGACTTGGGTGCTGAGCCCGCGATGCTTAGCGGAAGCGGTGGAAGCGTTTTCGCAGTTTTTGACAAAGAAGAGACACGGCAAGCAGCATTTAAAGCCCTTGACATTGAGGTCAACTGGCGAAAGTTTGCCGTAGCGACTATTTCGCGGAGTGAATACCGCGAGGCACTTGAAGAAGTGTTATAGGTCGCTTCCGATCAGTTTCTGAAATAAGTTTGGGGCGTCGCCAAGTGGTAAGGCACCGGCCTTTGGAGCCGGCATTCGCAGGTTCGAATCCTTCCGCCCCAGCCATTTCAAATCGGAATGCGGCTTTGTATCGGACAAAGCCGCTTTTTTATTTTTGGATGACAGGCAACGTCAAAATTTTCGCGGGGAATGCGCACCCGGCACTTGCTGAAGAGATCTGCTCGCATCTGACATGCGATCTCGGTAAGGCTAGTACCGAACGTTTCTCGGATGGGGAGTTTAATTTTCAGATCGGCGAGAACGTTCGCGGCTCGGATGTGTTTATCGTGCAGCCGACTTGCCCGCCGACAGATCAGCACCTGATGGAGTTGCTGATAATGATGGATACGTTCGTGCGTGCGTCGGCCAAGCGGGTAACCGCGGTGATCCCATACTTCGGTTACGCACGTTCTGACAAAAAGGACCGGCCGCGAGTCCCGATCGCCGCGAAGCTGGTTTCGAATCTGATCGTCAAGGCGGGTGCCGAGCGCATATTGACCATCGATCTTCACGCGTCGCAGATACAGGGATTTTTTGATGTGCCCGTCGACCACCTTTATGCGGCTCCGATCGTTGTCGACTACTTCAATACGAACCCGATCGACAATCTGATCGTGGTAGCTCCGGATACCGGTGGTGCCGAACGGGCGAGAGCCTATGCGAAACGGTTGAACGCGGGACTTGCTCTTTGCGACAAACGCCGCGAGCGAGCGAACGAGTCCGATGTCATGAACATCGTCGGTGATGTACGCGGAAAGAACTGCTTGATCGTCGACGACATGTGCGACACCGGCGGAACGATCTGCAAAGTGGCCGAGGCACTTCACAAAGCCGGAGCGAATGAGATCTTTGCATGCTTTACGCATGCAGTACTTTCGGGTAGAGCGACTGACAACATTGATAGATCGCACTTGAAGAAGGTGATCGTTACAAATACGATCCCGCTTCGCGACAGCTCGTTGCAGCTGCAGCAAAATGGCAAGATCGAGGTATTGAGTGTCGCGAAGTTGCTGGCTTCGGCGATAAATTCCATTCACGACGAAACTAGCGTTTCGTCACTTTTCATATAGTTTCCGGTTATGGTTTTAGCTAAGTAACAGCGACCGTGACCAGAAAGGAGAAACACGGAACGAGGAACGTAAGAACATGGCAGAAAAAATTGTAATAAAGGCCGAGAAGCGTGAGACCGGCAGTAAGAATGTGAATCGTCGGCTGCGTGCCGCAGGCAAAGTTCCCGTCGTCGTTTACGGTGGTGGCACTGAGTCACTATCGGCCGTCGCGGAACTAAAGGACCTTGCGGCGATCATACGAACGGACACCGGTGTCAATACGGTTTTTTCGCTCGATATTCCCGGCGAAGGAGTCAACGACGTCATTTTTCAGGACCGGCAGATCGACGTTATCCGGGGTCGCCTTATCCACGCAGATCTTCGCCGCTTTGCACGCGGAGAGAAGATCGAGATGACCGTCCCGATCCATCTTATTGGTGAGCCTGATGCTCTGAAAGAAGAAGGCGCGGTTATGACGCAGGCACTGCGTGAGATCAAGGTACTTTGCGAACCCGCAAATACACCTGATTCGATCGACGTGGATGTAACGGGCCTTACGTCCGAGCATGCGGTCCACGTGTCCGATCTCAAAGTCGGAGAGGGAATCGAGATTCACGAAGCACCGGAAACGGTTGTTGCTTCGATCGTCATTGTCCAGGAAGTGGAGGTTGAGCCCCAGGTGGCTGAGCCGGGTGCTGAACCGGAAGTCGTCGGTGAAGAGACGCCTGCTGAAGGTGACGAAGGCGGCGAGTAAGCTTGGAACCGAACTGGCTGATCGTCGGTCTTGGCAATCCGGGTGCGGCATACGAAAGGACGCGGCACAACATCGGGTTCATGCTTATTGACGCTCTGGCTCGTGAAAGCCAGACACAGGTCAAACGCGTCGAATGCCGAAGTCTGGTGGGACGTGCTGAGATCGAAGCCCGATTGACTGAGCTGGCCAAGCCGCAGACGTTCATGAATCTGAGCGGCGAAGCGATCAGCTGCCTTTTGAAAAAGCCAGAACGCAGCATCGAGCGGCTGATAGTAATTTCGGACGACCTGGCCCTGCCATTCGGCAAGATCAGACTTCGGCCGGCGGGTTCGCACGGCGGACATAACGGGCTCCGGTCGATCATCGATCGCCTTGGAACCAATGAGTTCAGACGCGTTCGGATCGGAATAAACCCGGATCATCCGGTGAGCGAGACAAGAGATTTCGTTCTTGAGAAGTTTTCTAAGGACGAGAGTAAACAGATGGAAAAGATCCTGGAAATTGGGATCGATGCTACTAGGACCGTTATTCGCGACGGCATAGAAAAAGCGATGGCAATGTTTAATTGATCGCGGGTACGGATTCGGACCCCGCGATGCAATAACAAGGAACCTTCTTGCTGAGATCAATAGATCCTAGCTAGAGAGCCAAAAGGAGGAAAAGGAATTGGCAAATAGAACATACGAAGTGATGTATATCGTCGACCCGGAAACGCCGGCCGAGAAACTCACGAAACTGAACGAGGCGGTCGCGAGCCTGATCGAAAAGGAAGGCGGCACCGTAGTCCGAATGGACGATGGCGGCAGGCGTACGCTTGCATACCCGATCAAGAAAAAGACCGAAGGTTTTTACATCCTGTTCGAGATCGAAGGCTCCGGCCAGGAGATCGCCGAGCTTGAGCGTCGCATGCGCGTAAACGACATGATAATCCGGTATATCACCGTCCGAGTTGACGAAGACCGGAAGAAGGCGGAAAGGATCAAGACGAAACGCGAGACGCGCACGTCTCTGCGTGCGAAATCCCGCGAGAACGCCGCTGCAGCGGCCGCTGAACCGGAGGCGATGGCATAAGCCTGGAGAAGATTTATGATTGACAGAGAAATGGATGAGATAAAAGAACGCGATCTCCTGGCCGACGAGCAGTTCGGCGAAAAGGCTCCGCGCCGCTATCAGCGCCGACGTCCGCGTCAGGTCGTTCCGGATTACATCGATTGGAAGGACGTCGAATTTTTACGACAGTTCATTCCGGAGCGGGGCAAGATCATGCCGCGTCGTATTTCAGGAATATCCGCCAAGGATCAGCGTCGGGTCTCTACGGCCATTAAGCGGGCACGTTCGATGGCACTGCTGCCGTACGTTTGGGAATGATCTGTCGGAATCCGCGAGCATTGCGACCGGGTTCCTGATTTCTGGAGAAAGTAACATGGCAAACACTAAAATTCTTTTAAGGGAAGACGTCGATGCGTTGGGCGGACGTGGAGAGATCGTGAAAGTACGGGCCGGCTATGCACGCAACTATTTGTTGCCGCAGGGCCTGGCAACACTCGCGACAAAGGGAAACGTAAAGCAGATCGACCAGGAGCGTTCGGCCCTGCTCAAGCGGGCATCTGAAGAGAAGGCAACCGCTGAGCTGCAGAAAGAACAGATGAGCACGATCGCGTTGGCATTCGAACGAAAAGCGGGCGAAGGCGGCACGTTGTTCGGCTCAGTGACATCGATGGACGTCGCAGAGGCGCTGCAAGCAAAGGGATACGAGATGGATCGTCGAAAGATCATTCTTCGCGACCCGATCAAGGAAACCGGCGAATTTACCGTGAACGTAAAACTTCACCGGGAGGTAGTGCTGGCGATCCCGATCACTGTCACGGCCGAAGGCGGCGAGGCCCCTGATGCCAAGGCGGAGAAGAAAGGGCGTAAAGCGAAAGACGAATCGGAAGACGTGGCGGCTGAACCGGCGGGTGAGCCGGCACTCGATGCCCCATCTGAGGATCCGTCCGAAGCGTAGATTAAGCTTGGTCGCGACTACGATCAGTAAAGCAGCGAGCGGGAACACTTCGAATCAATACACCGCTTCCGACGCCGAAAGGTCGAACGTACTACATCGCAAAGAGGCCGTCTGAAAGATGGCCTCTTTAATTTGGGTCCAGCTTTCGACGCTGTTTCAAAACTGCGGTGCTAGCTGTTTAAATTGCCACGACCTTAAGGTCGTGGATGGCTATCGTCTCTCGTCTAGGGCTTCAAGCCCAAACTCGTAAAAAGCTTCCTTTCGGCTTTAGCCTTTCGGCTGAAGCCTATCGGATCTTGCCGTTTTTATTTTGGCTTAAGCCGCGCTGCAGATAGCGATTCCACGACCTAAAGGTCGTGGCAATTTAAACAGCCAGCACCGCAGTTGGAATCGGTCTCTGAATGTCGTGGGCAGTTTAACAGCGGCGCAGCAGGCTTGGCACAGATACTTTCGTCCGAGGCCCTTTCGTAAAATATTCTTCCGGCGCCGCGAGAATCCTCCCAAAATCCAAGCTTGAAAAGTTTCCCGGTTTGGAAATTTACAGGCTGGAGAATTAGTCCTAGAATAGTCACACCTCCGTCCCTTAGAAACATGGCATTTGCATTCCCTGAGACCCGAAGAGAGCAGTTCTTGGAACGTCCGCTGCCCAGCAGCGAAGAAAGCGAACGCGCTATCCTCGGTGCGATCCTGCTCGATAACGCGCTCATTGCTCAGGCCGTCGAACACCTCAAGCCCGAAGATTTTTACGGTCCGCTGCATCGTCGTATTTTCAATGCGATGATCTCGCTATTCGAGGTCTCGAAAAATATCGATCCGATCCTGATCGGCGAGGAACTAAAGAAAGAAGGTTCTATCGAATCGATCGGCGGTGTCGCGACGATCACAAATCTCACTTACGGTCTCCCGCATTTCACGGATCTCAAGGATTACATAAAGGTTGTTCGCGACAAGTCTGTAATGCGTTCGCTCGTCCGTACGTGTAATGAGATCACGAGCGAGGCGCTCGAAGAGGAAGAGGACGCTGAGGTCGTGCTCGACCACGCCGAGCAGATGATCTTCACGCTTGCCGAGATGAAGGAACGGCAGGGATTTTCCCGGATCCAGCCGATTGCCGAAAATGTCTTTGCGAAGATCCAGGAATACGCTAAACACGATTCGCATGCGCTGACGGGTTTGGCAACCGGATTCAGGGATCTGGACCAGATTACATCCGGTTTTCAGCCCGCCGATCTGATCATCGTCGCCGCCCGCCCGTCGATGGGAAAAACGGCACTTGCTCTGAACATCGCTCAGCGAGCGGCCGTGATCGAGAAAGCAACGGTCGCCGTCTTCTCGCTGGAAATGTCGAAGGAGCAGCTTGTCATGCGTATGCTCAGCTCGCAGGCGTCGGTCGATGCGAGGAACCTGCGTACGGGAATGCTCTCCAAACCGGATTGGGCCCGCCTCGCCGAAGCCATCGGAACACTAGCGGCGACGGATATCTACATCGACGACACGCCCGGCATCAACGTTCTCGAAATGCGTGCGAAGCTCCGACGCCTTGCGGCGGAGCAGAAGAAATTAGATCTCGTGATGGTCGATTATCTTCAGTTGATGGGCAGCGCGAGCAGAAACGAGAATCGTCAACAGGAAGTTTCCAAGATCTCTCGCGATCTGAAGACGCTTGCCAAGGAATTCAACGTCCCGGTCATGGCTCTATCGCAGCTGTCGCGTGCACCCGAAGCTCGTAATCCGCCGCGGCCGATGATGTCCGACCTTCGCGAATCGGGTTCGATCGAGCAGGATGCCGATGTCGTCGCATTTATTTATCGAGCCGATTATTACACTAAGAGCGGGGACGACATACCCGAAGCTGAAAAGAACATTGCAGAGATCATCATCGCCAAACAACGTAACGGCCCGACCGACACGATCAAGCTCGCGTTCCTGAAACAGTTCACCAGGTTTGAAGATGCCTATTTGCCCTGATGCTGACGCATAACCGGAAGGGCCGGAGCGACGCTCAGGTTAAATATTAACCCTTATCGAGCCGCGGGCTCGTAGACAACGACTATGAACTTCGACCCAAGATTTCCTATCGGAAAATTCGACATAGCGCACTTTCCATCTCGCGAACAGAACACCAAGACCATCGCGAACCATCCGGCAACTTTGACGAACGCACTCCACGGCCTGTCCGACGAAAAGCTCGACACGCCGTATCGTGACGGCGGATGGACGCTTAGGCAAACGGTCCATCATTTAGCGGACAGCCACATCAATTCGCTGTGCCGGTTCAAGCTTGCCTTGACTGAAGATGAGCCCCCGACGATCCGGCCATACTACGAAGATCGCTGGGCAGAGCTTTCGGACAGCCGCATGCCAGTCGACGTGTCGCTGAAGATCCTGGAAGGCGTACATTCTCGCTGGACTGCGTTGCTTGAGTCGATGACTGAGGAAGACTTCGCCCGCGAGTTCATTCATCCCGAAACCGGTAGCTGGACACTCGAAAGGGTGCTCGCGCTTTATGCATGGCACTCGCAACATCACACGGCGCACATTACATCGACGCGGGAAAGGAACGGCTGGTAACCTTACCTAATTTTCGATTTGCGATTTGCGATCGTCGTGTGTCGCACTGGTGTCAGTCGGCTGCGACGCAATCGCAAATCGCAAATCGAAAATCGAAAATAAAAAAGATGGCTGAAGCATCCGACAGACTCATCTCCCTCGACGTCTTCCGCGGGATGACCATCGCCGGAATGGTGCTGGTCAACAATCCCGGAACATGGTCGTCGATATACGGCCCGCTCAAGCACGCCGAATGGCACGGCATCACTCCGACCGACTACATCTTTCCGTTTTTCCTATTCATCGTCGGCGTCGCCATTCCCATAGCTTTGACTAAGCGAATGGAAACCGGGGTGACTCGCTACCTGTACCTAAAGATTGTACAGCGAGCGGCGACGATCTTTACCCTCGGGATCTTGATGTCGATGATCCCGTTCTTTCAGTTCAACGACACGACCGGTATTCCGTACGCTATCAAGATCCTTCTCGTTCTTTCATTTTCTGCCGCGCTGCTTCTGTATCTGATCCAAAAGAAAAAGACCGCGGCGATCATTGCAGGTTCGTCGGTATTGTTGATCGTCGGATTCTATCTCGCGGGAGCGAACATTGTCTGGTACAACTTTGCCGGCATGCGCATCCCCGGTGTGCTCCAACGTATTGCGGTTTGCTATCTGATCGTTTCGATCGTCTTTCTCCACACGAACTGGAAACAGCAAACGTCCCTCGGTATTATTCTGCTTCTGCTTTACTGGCTGATGATGACGCTGATCCCGGTGCCGGGTTGTGAAGTGGCGACGATCGATGACAAGGCATGTAATCTGGCCGCGTACCTCGACCGCTTCATCCTGACGGAAGCTCACATCTGGCGTTCGGCGAAAGTCTTCGATCCGGAGGGAATCCTCTCGACGATCCCGGCTCTCGTGACGACACTTTCGGGTGTGCTGGCGGGGACGTGGCTAATGGGGAAGGATGAAGGCGGAAGGATGAAGGATGAAGCGGGGAGG
>JANPJL010000056.1:0-1997 GCA_031425495.1 Acidobacteriota bacterium | reverse complement strand
CGATCTGAAGAGTAAATATAAGATTCGCGGCAAAGAGATAATGACAAGCTGTTCGACTTGTCACCGGTGAGCTTGTTTAGCCACAGAGCTCACAGAGATTTGAAAGTAACTTGGTATCCGGGAAATATCGCCACTGGGTCTTATGGGAGCCGTAATCGATAAACTCGGTGTGCTCTGTGGCAAATAAGGAAAAAGCAGAAAAAGATGCCTAGCCAGGACAGCAAACATAATTTTGCATTGATGCGGGACAAGATCTTGTCCCAGGGTGGAAAAGATTATTGGCGCAGCGTCGATGAATTCGTCGACGCCCCAGAATTCGAAGAGTTCGTAAAGCGAGAGTACCCGCTGCAATCGGAAAACTGGGACGATGCCATCAGCCGCCGCAACTTTGTAAAACTCATGGGCGGAACGCTTGCCCTGGCCGGACTTTCTGGTTGCGTTATCCAACCGCCTGAGAAGATCGTCCCTTATGTTCGTCCCGAAGAGGATCTGCTGCCCGGAAAGCCAATGTTCTATGCGACGGCAATGACATTGGGTGGCGTTGCGACGGGATTGCTTGCAAAATCGTTTGACGGCCGACCGGTAAAACTGGAAGGAAACCCTGAGCATCCGGGAAGCCTAGGCGCCACCGACTCGCTTGCACAGGCATCGCTTCTTGAGATGTACGACCCTGACCGTTCGCAAGAGGTTCAGTTCAGGGGTACGCCAAAGACTTGGCAGAACTTCATGACGGCCCTGCGTTCAGCGGTCGAAGAAAATCGCCTGGATGGTGGGGCGGGTGTCAGGTTTTTGAGTCAGACAGTTACGTCGCCGACTTTGCAGGCCCAATTCCGTCAGGTAGCTTCGGAAATGCCGAATGCTCGTTGGTATCAGTACGAACCGGTAAATAATGACAACGCGATCGCCGGAGCCCGTCTCGCATTCGGCTCGCCTGTGCAGACGATCTACAAGTACGATCTCGCCGACCGGATCCTGACACTCGACAAGGACATCTTCTCCGACTTTAACGTTCGCTATAAAAAGGACTACTCGAAGAAAAAGAATCTTCGCGGCGAGAATAAGCAGGTCAATCGTCTCTACGCGATCGAGACGACGATGACGCTGACCGGAGCAAAGGCCGACCATCGCCTTGCCGTCAAACCGAGTCAGATGCCGGAGATCGCAAGGGCGATCGCGACGGCGCTCGGAGTTGCGGGTTCAAGCTCTACGTATACAGAGAACGCACAGTGGGTCGCCGCAATGGTGAAAGACCTGCAGGCGCATCGCGGGCGTTCGGTCGTCGTTCCCGGAGATAATCAGTCGCCGATCGTCCATGCCCTGGCGCATTCGATGAATGCTGCTCTCGGCAATGTGGGACAAACTGTCGTGTATGCAGATCCGTTCACGCCTTCCGAGAAAACACAGATCGAGCAGCTTCGCGAATTGATCACCGACATCGACGCAGGCCGGGTAAAGATGCTCGTCATCCTCGGGGGCAATCCGGTCTACAACACACCGGCGGATCTTAAGCTCTCAAAGGATCGGTTGATGACGCCTGAAGGGATCGATAAAGTCCCTCTCCGCGTCCACGTCGGTCCATATTTCGACGAAACCGCTGAGCTCTGTCACTGGCATATTCCGGAAAAGCATTTTCTTGAGTCGTGGAGCGATACGCGTGCTTACGACGGAACCGTGTCCATAATTCAGCCCCTCATACAGCCGCTTTACGACAGTCACAACGCTCACGAAGTCGTCCAGCTATTCTTCCGCGAGAATTTTGAGCAGAAGGATTACGACATAGTTCGTGCGTATTGGCAGACGCAGAGTATTTCCTTTCCAGCGGCCGCGGCCTCTCCGAGCGCAACACCTGCGACCGCGACGGCGGCGAATACGAGTGCTGCGAATGCTCATTCGGGAACTGCTGTCGATACGCATTCGACTACTGCTGCGAATTCACATGCGGCGAGTGCCACGAATACAGCAGCCGCGACTAACTCGACAAGCGCCACGGCGAGGCC
>JANPJL010000055.1:0-12115 GCA_031425495.1 Acidobacteriota bacterium | reverse complement strand
GCGCGACGGTGAGCCAGAGGCTCACCGCTCATCATGGCGGCAAAGCCGCATCGACCCTAACTTGCCCCCGCGGAATTTAGACTACTTCCGCTTCCATCGCACACCATCTTTCGTATCTTCGAGCACAATCCCTTTCTCAGCAAGCCTGTCACGGATCTCATCCGATCTCGCGAAGTCTCGCTGCCGCCGAGCTTCCTGACGTTCTTCGACAAGCGCCTCGACCTCAGCATCGAGCGCGTCGGGCTTGAGGGTCGCGAAGATCCCAAGTACCGAATCGAATTTCGCAATTGCGTCGAGCACGGCGTCGCGATCTTTTGACAACAGCCCAGGACCCGCAAGCACGATATTGATCTCGCGAACGAGATCGTGAATTGCGGCGAGCGCCGCGGCTGTGTTGAAGTCGTCGTCCATCGCGGCTTCGAAGTCCGTAATCGATTTCGCTACGGTGGTGGCTATCTCCTGGTTTGCACCTTCGGGAGCCTTAGAGTCGGTGACCAGGGACCGGAAGTTTCGTAAACGCTCGACGGTCGACGCGGCGCCTTGCAGACCTTCAAACGTAAAATTCAATTGCTTGCGCGTCGGCACGCTCAGAAGCAGATACCGAATCGCCAGTGCCGAATAACCTTGCTCCTGCAGATCGCGAAATGTAAAGAAGTTACCTTTGGATTTCGACATCGTAACGTCGTCGATCTTTAGGAACTCGCTGTGGATCCAGTAACGGGCGAATTGCTTTCCCGTCGCACCCTCGCTCTGCGCGATCTCGTTCTCGTGGTGAGGAAACTGCAAGTCCTGTCCGCCCGCGTGGATGTCAAAAGTTTCTCCGAGATACTTCATCGCCATCGCTGAACATTCGATATGCCAGCCTGGTCGACCACGTCCGAACGGAGCATCCCAGCCCGGCTCCTCGCCCTCGGCAACCGGCTTCCATAAAGCGAAATCACGAGCATCTTCCTTTTCGTATTTGTCCGTATCGACTCGCTCGCTCCCGCCGGTGATGTTGCCCGAAAAACTGATTCTCGACAGCTTGCCGTAGTCGGGAAACGCAGTGATACGGTAGTAGATCGAGCCTTCGGATTCATACGCCATTCCATTCGCGAGAAGCTTCGAGATGATGTCGATCATCTCCGAAATATGGTGAGTCGCTCGTGGCGTTACCTCCGGCCGTTCCATACCGAGCGCGTCAAAGTCTTCCCAGAAAGCGGTGATGAATGGCGCAGTAAAATCGTCGATCGACACACCGGTCTTCGCCGACTCGTTAATGATCCGGTCATCGATGTCCGTAAGGTTAAAGACGTGTGTTACCTGGTAGCCTTTGTACTTCAGATAGCGACGCAGGACATCACCGAATATGAAGGTGCGAAAGTTTCCGATATGTGCAAAATTCCAAACCGTCGGGCCGCAGATGTACATCCGTACTTTGCCCTTTTCGATCGGATGGAATTCTTCCTGCTGCCTCGAAAGCGTGTTGAAAAATCTGAGCATAATATCTAATTGGAATCAGATGACATGATACAGCAAATCCAACGCGATGATGATTTTCGTGATCGAACCAGGACAAGGGATGGTGAACAAATGACGGACGGCGAGACCGAAACGAAACGGTTTGTCGCAGTGACGGACCTTCGATTCTACTTTTCTGTCGTTAGATCAAGGAGCCAGATATCGGACTCGTCGTTTCCCGCTGTGTAATACAAAAGCTTTCCGTCGCGGCTGACGAATGGGCTGCGAATTTCCACCAGCGGGTTGGAAAAAATCTCTTTTGACGTTTTTGAACTAATGTCCCCGAGAAAGATCTTGCTGCCGACCGAATAGACAAATCGCCGGCTATCCGGGAGCCATGAAGGTAGCTCGTTAGTCCCTTCTATCACAATTTGATACTGATTCGTTTCCAAAGAATAGTAACCGATGCTTCGTTTCGACTCTTCGGCTATGACGCCCGCAAGCTTAGAGCCGTCGGGTGACCAGTCCCACACCACGATCCACATACCGGGATCCTTCGGCAGGACCTGCTCTTGCTGTTCGTCTGCACGTCGCGACGGGTCGAGCAGCGAGGTGGTGCCGTCGAAATGAACGGCGATACGATCGCCCGACGGCGACCACACCGGAAAGCTGGTTCCTTTTTCGCCTGAGGCTGCGAACGTCAGTTGCCTCAAATTTGTTCCGTCGCTATTACAGATCCAAACTTGGCTTCCGGAATTTCGATCCGACCCAAAAGCGATCTGTTTTCCGTCAGGTGACCATCGCATATAGCGATCAAACGGCTCATCGTTCGTCACATCACGCCATTCGCGACCGTCCCTGCTCACTATGACTACATCTTCTTGGGTACGCCGGTTTAGACGGAGAACGAACTGGGTTCCGTCCGGGGAAAGCTCTGCTCGCGATATTTCACGATCTCCCTGAGTTATCCAAAATGGAGGGCCGACCGCCTTGCCCGCATCGGCGTCGAACTCGACACCTTGAATGTTTGATTGATTGTTGGTTTGTACGTAAAGCAACCGTTTGCCATCGCGCGAAAAACCTAAGTGTCGGCTGTATTTCGACGGTGTTCCGACTGTTTCAGGCTCGCCGGACACTTCGCCGCTCATTTCGTCGATCGGTACTCGCCAGAAGCTCATGTTTCCGGCTTTGCTACTGACAAAGTACAAATATTTTCCATCCGGCGACCATACCGGGTTCCAGTTTGAAACGGCGAAATCCTTAGCAACGATGACAGGCTCGCCACCGGCGGTCGAGACCGTTGCAATATCGCGTCGACCAAAGGCCCCGGAATAAAACCAGTACGCTATTCGGTGGCCGTTAGGCGACCAATTGGGAAACGAAGCTTCGGCATCTGTAAGCTCGCGCCTGCTGCCGTTTCCGACATTGACGATCGTAAGTCCCCAGGGAGCGGCCGAAGACCGCACCGTCGGTTGATCGCGCCCGAACGAGCTGACGACCAGTTCCTTTCCGTCAGGCGACCACGATGGGTGAAAACCGAAATCGGCGACGAGTTTTAAATTCTCGCCCGAGGCTTCCATCACATAAGTTCCGCCAGGGGATCTTTCCGATCGGAATGCGATGAACTCACCGTCAGGTGAATAAGCGGGCTGGGTATCGGTGCCCGGGGAGTTCGGTGTTAGGTTAACTCGATTCTTGCCACCGATACGCTGCGAGAAAATATCGTAGCTTCCATTCTCTTGAGCCGCGTATATAAAGTTCTTTCCATCTGGTGAGATACTTGGGAAAAATTCGGTCCCGGCCTGATCGGTCAGTTGGACGCTCTGGGCCATTTTCCAGTCGATCGAATTTGAATCTGATCTCACGTTGAGAAAGTAGTAACCGGCAGCGATGAGTGCGAGCAACAGAAAAGCTCCGCCGAAGACCGGGAGAAACGAGCCGATCGTTGTGTGGCGCGCGGGCGTACCCGGCTCCATACCGGGCCAGCTGCCACTCGACAGAGATGGTGAAGAATCCACGGTACGTTTCACCCGCTTGAGATCCGCGCGGAGGTCGGCCGCCGACTGATAACCCATTCCCGGATCCTTCTCGAGGAGCTTTGCCAATATTCTGTCCAGATCAGGCGGAGTCTCCGAATTGAGCGAGCTGCAGTCGGCGGGATCCTTGGAAAGTATCGCCTGGAAAGTCTCCTGTCGATTTGCACCTTTGAAGGGATTCTTCCCCGTAAGGAATTCGTAGAGTACGACACCGCAGCTCCATAGATCCGTGCGATGGTCTACCTTGTCGTCGCTGATCTGCGCGGGCGACATGTACGCCGGCGTGCCGATGATCACGCCCTCAGTTGTCTTGGCGAAATCCCTCAGCGTGTCGGGCCCGACCTCGGTCAGTTTGGCGAGACCGAAATCCAGGATCTTGGCGTAGCCATCTTTCCGGATCATTATGTTCTCCGGCTTGATGTCTCGATGAATGATGCCTTCCTTGTGGGCCGCCGATAGGGCATCGCAGAGCTGGATCGAATTGATAAGTATGTTCCGGATCTTAAAGTGTCCGCCGATAAGATCCCTCAGCGTTTTACCTTCGACGAATTCGGTCGCGATGTAGCTGACGCCTTCGAAGTTTCCGACATCGTATATCGTCACAATGTTCGGGTGGTTCATCGACGAGATGACGCGAGCTTCCATCTCGAAACGCTTGACGCGTTCGTCGTTTGAGACGAATTCGGCCGGAAGGATCTTGAGAGCGACCTTGCGTCTGAGTTTTTGGTCGAACGCGAGATAGACCTCGCCCATTCCGCCCGAGCCGATAAGCCGCTCGATCTTGTACGTGCCGATCGTCTTGTTAACGAACCTGGATCCGGAGACCCCGTCTTCGTCCGCGGCCATTGCCTTTGCGGCAACGTTCATTGCAGATATGTGGAGGAAATTATCCGTCTCGTTCTGCGCCTTTAAAAGATTCAAGACCTCGTCGCGCAGCCCCGGATCGTCGGGAGTTCGCTCGGAAACGAACTCTTCACGCTCACCTTCGGGAATTTCGAGAGCCGCATCGATCAGCTCGTCGATCTTTTTCCAACGTGCTGGGTCCATTGTTAAGTCTTGTTCAATTCCAGGTAGAGCCATGCTTTGGCCTTCTGCCACTCGCGCATGACCGTTATCGGGGCGACACCAAGAACCTCGGCCGTCTCTTCGACATTCAAGCCGCCAAAAAATTTGAGTTCGACTATGCGCGCTTTCCGTTCATCAAACTTCGCGAGCTCGGTCAAAGCCTCGTCCAAGGCGACGAGATCGGCATCCTTTTCGGTAGTAACGACCAACGCTTCATCGAGAGACACGCGTTGGAGTGCAGTGTCCTTCGAGCTCGGCCTTTTACGCGCGAAATCGACGAGGATCCGCCGCATCAGTTGTGCCGACACGCCAAAGAAATGCGCGCGGTTTTCCCATTTCGCATTCTTCCAGTCGATCAGCCGGACATACGCTTCGTTGACCAGCGCGGTAGTTTGCAGTGTGTGCCCCTCGCGCTCGCGTCCCATGTACCGTTTGGCGATCCTGTGCAGTTCGGCATAGACGACCGGCGTCAGCTTATCGAGAGCAGTTGCGTCGCCATCGCTCCATTTTTGCAGGATCGCCGTCAATTCTTGTGGATCTTGTTCGGCCAAGTTGAGACTCGCTGACTGAAGGGTTTCTACCGCTTCGAATTTAGCATAAGGCATTTATAAACAAGAATTCGTTCGAGGCGGTGCGAACGTTTCTCGGCAGGTCGATCGTTGGGTCCCTCAGACTCGCATAAGCAGGAACGAACCGCTCTACGTTCCGTATTTCCCGGACAGCGGATCCAGGTCTGCTTCCACATACTCCGCTCGGGCGCCGTCGGAGAACAACAGCTCGCGGGTATAGAACTTTAGAGGATAGTCCTTGTCCCACTTGTTTGCGACCGCGTTAGCTTTATCGAGAAGGGACGTGCCGTTTGCGGAGCTATTGAATTCGGCGACCACCCGCATCCAAAAGAGTGTGATCGTTTCGTGGTACGGCATTTCTTTTGCCAGGTCGACGTCAAATCCCGCGACGAGGAGATGCAATATACCGGCTCGCATCTTTGAGTAGGCCGTGTCAAGATCGTGCCGCGTCAGGTAGTAAAGTGCCACGACCAAGTGGTCGGCATGCTTCCAAGCATCTCGGGAGATCGCCGCGTTCTCAAAGGATCGGACAAGATCCAGCACCTCGCTTTCACTTTTGAATTTCGTTTCCATGATCTCACTCCGGTCCGCGTTACTTCTGTGCTGTTACGTGTTTCCGTCGTCCGCCTGCGGAGCTGACCCACAGAATGCACGGAAGGGCGCGGAAAGGAAGACGGAGAAGAAGCAGGTAAACAAAAGCGGCTGACATACTGTCAGCCGCAATCCAAAATCCAAAATCCAAAATGGCTAAGCTGCCACCTTCACCTGTTCGACTTCCTCGTGGTCATCCATGAACAGGTACTTCTTCCAACCCGGCCGGGATTCGGCATAGTGGCAAAGCAGTACGTGATCGAGTCCCAGACGTAGCAGCTTCTGCGATGTAAGCAAAGGCATCCGGGCCTGCTCGGGCGTGCGATTACCTTTTCGCTGATTACACTTCACACACGCCGTGACAAGATTCGCCGGAGTGCTCTCGCCGCCCTGCGCACGGGGCAGGATGTGATCAAGCGTTAGGTCCTTCGCATGCTTATGATCGCCGCAGTACTGGCAACGATATCGGTCGCGGATGTAGACGCGTGCTCGTTTCATGGTCGTCTCGCGCCGGTTGCGGCGAACATGAACATAATGACGCAGCCTCACGACGGACGGGACAGGGAAGGTTGTAGACGGAGAATGGAGAACGTTGTCACCGTCGTTCTCTTCGACGAAGACCGCGCCGCGAAACCAAAGGCAAACCGCACGAGCGACGCCGACGGTTCCCAGCGGTTCGTAAGAAAAATTCAACAGTAAAACTCGACCGGTCAACAAAACTCTTTCCTCCTTTTAACGTCGCTTACAAGGCTACATATTTTCTATCTGTAATTTAATTCAATTGGGGGCTTTTAGACAAGCACAATATCTTGGTGTGGGATGTAAAGTTAATTCAAGATATTGAAACTCAAGAGCGGGGGCAAGCCCGCCTTTCTAACCTGCGAATGTGGTTAACCTGATCCCGGCAAAATCGGCGATTATTGTAGCGACGCCGATCTATCTAAATTCACAGGTCCGGAAGGCGGGCTTGCCCCCGCATTACACCAATTCCTAATTCAACAGATGCTCTTTGATAAACAAGATCGTCGAATAGTAGAGATAGTCCGAGTTGTTCTTTTTGCTAAACCCGTGACCCTCGTCGTTGGCCATCAGGAACCACACCGGCGTGTTGTTCTTTCTGGCCGCGGCAGCAATCTGCTCGGCCTCGGTATAGGGCACCCGAGGATCGTTCTTTCCCTGGACGACGAACAACGGCTTCTTTATTTTGTGAGCATTTGTTAACGGCGAAATATTCTGGAGATGCTGGTACATCTTCGGATCACGTTCGTCGCCATACTCGACCCGGCGAAGATCGCGCCGGTAGGTTTCGGTGTTCTTTAGGAACGTGTTGAAATTCGAAATGCCTACGATATCAAGCGACGCACGGATCTTATCGTTGTAGTGTGTAGCTACTGCGAGCGTCATGTAGCCGCCGTAGCTTCCGCCGGTAACCATCACGCGATCCTTATCGAGATCCGGCTGGGTCGCTATCCAATCAAGCAGGGCTCCGATGTCCTTTACCGAATCTTCCCGCTTGAATCCGTTGTCCAGTTGTAAAAACGTCTTGCCAAAACCACTCGAACCGCGAACATTCGGATAGATCATCGCGACGCCGAGATCGTTGACATAGTAGGCATTTCGTCCGATCGGGCCCGGAGTGGCTTGACCTTCGGGTCCACCATGAATACTGATGATCACCGGCCGCCTTCCTTTGAACGTTGTGGGCGGCTTATAAATAAAGCCGGAGATCTCGCGACTGTCAAAGCTTTTCCACTTTATCAACTGGGGTTCACGGAGCCCACTTGTCGGAAAGCCGTTCAATTCCGTCTTCGCCCAATGCGTGATCTTGCCGGTCTTAAGGTTGAGCGAATATACGTCCGAAAGTGATGAGTAAGACGAGACGTTGAATCCCAGCTCGCCGGTCTTTTTATGCCAGTCGTACCCGCCGACCTGTCCGGCCGGAAGGTTTGGTAACTTGATCTCTTTTCGAGTCGCCGTATCGATCACGCGAAGCTTGGAGAATCCGTTCTCGTTGGTCGTAAGAGCGATGTATCTGCCGTCTTCCGAGATGTCAAATCCATCGACGTCCCAATTGATATGCGACGTCATCGGTGTGATCGCACGGGTAGCAAGATCCATATAAACGAGCCGGTGAAATTCCGAGCCTTTGTCCGTCGTCAAATAGAGACCCTTGCCGTCCTTGCTAAACTCCGCACCGCTGTAGGCGACATTCTCGTCACCTTGCTTTTGCGTAAGAAGCGACTTCTCGCCGCTAGCGATATCGTAAATGTAGAGGTAGCTTTCATTGATCGATACTGACTTTCCTACGATCAATTTCGTATCATCGGGCGACCAATCGGAGACGCCCCAGCCGACACCATCGAAGACTGCGATACGCTTGGCCGACGAAGGATCTGATGGATTGATCGAGTAGAATTCTTGCTTTATCGTCTCGCTCGTCGTGCCTCCCCCCGTCGGGACCGACGAATATATGTAGCGGTCGCCCGCAGTAGACCACGGTCCGCCACCGATACGTTTCTTGTCGTCGGTCGTCAGCCGCGTGATTTCGCCCGACGCCGTGTCGTAGCGATAAAGCTGGCTGATCTCATTGCCGCCTGTCGCCTTGAAGAAGAGAAAGTAATCGCCCGTTTTGGGATGCCAGTTGCCGCCGCCGACGGGATCCGGAAAATTAGTAAGCTGCTTCGGCTCGCCAAGGGGAGTAGCGAGTAGATGGACCTGGTTTACGTTTCCGGCGCGCTTTCCAACCAGGATCTCGCGTCTCGTCGGATGCCAGTTGCTGGCAAACACCGGTTTGGATTCGGTGTATTTTTTCACTGACTCGACAAGCGCTAACGGGACCGCCGGCAGGTTCTGGATCACGAGGTTCGAACTTGGCTCGAGAATCCCGCTCTTGGCGGCGCCGGCGACTTCAGCGTTCTTCGCAGGCCTCTTTGAAGCCTGAGCGAAACTCGATATGGGTATGCACAGAACGATCGGGAGAATATACAAATAGCGAAATCTTCTCATTGCGGAAACCTCCAGTAATGCCTTGGCTGAAATGTACGGAATAGCGTTAATATACTCCCAACGTTCGATTCCGACAACAAGTTTCAAAGGGCCGTGATAGTTCCTACCAAATACAAGTGGACGAAAAGCCAATACTTGAATTCAGCAAAAAGAGCCTGTGGACGCGCTGGCTAGAGAAGAATCACGACAACTCTTCCGGTGTCTGGCTGAGACTCGCAAAGAAGAACTCCGGTATGGAATCTGTCTCACGTGACGAAGCTCTCGATACAGCTCTTTGTTATGGCTGGATCGACGGCCAGGCCAATAGCGAGGGTGAGGCCACGTGGCTACAGAAATTCACTCCGCGCGGGAAGCGTAGTATCTGGTCGAAGATCAATCGATTAAAAGTTCAAGCCTTGATCGATAAAGGTGAGATGCGAACCTCGGGTCTCGCCGAGATCGACCGAGCAAAAGCCGATGGTCGCTGGGATGCGGCTTATGATTCGCCCAAAACTATAACAGTACCGGACGATCTGATGGCCGAGCTAAAGAAGAACAAAAAGGCGCGATCGTTTTTCGAGACGCTCGATAGCCGAAACCGCTACGCGATCCTCTTCAGGATCCAGACTGCCAAGAAACCGGAGACGCGAGCGAAACGGATCCACGAGTTTGTTGCGATGCTTGAGCGAGGAGAGAAGATCCATTGAGCATGAAGAACGAAATTACGAATTACGAATTACGGAATTACGGAATTAGGGCATTAGGGAGGACGGGCATTTACCCGTGTAACCGCGGACAGCTATCCGTTTATATGCGTCTTCTTGATATCGCGGTCCCATCGATCTATGGACCGTCAGCCGACGCCCCCGGTTTCTGACAACTAAATGGAACGAGAGTTTTTATTCATTCTTGGGAGCGCGAGGTGCGACGGCAACACGGAGCATCTCGCGCGTTATGCCGCTGAAGTACTTCCGCAGTCCGTGAACCAAAACTGGCTCCGTTTACTTGAACACCGGCTTCCGCTGTTCGAAGACATCCGGCATCACGAAATCCTAAAGTATTCGATCGCATCAGAAGGCGAAAGAACGTTGCTCGATGCCACATTGAGCGCCACCGATATCGTTATCGCGTCACCGGTGTACTGGTACAGCGTTTCCGCCGCGACGAAACTTTATTTCGATCACTGGTCCGGGTGGATGCGACTGGAAGGCGTCGATTTCAAACAACGCATGGCATCGAAAACAATGTGGGCGGTCTCAGCCTTGAGTGACGAAGACTGGAGCGGTGCCCAGCCGCTAATCGACACGATCCGCCTCTCCGCCGAATACATGAAGATGAACTGGGGCGGAGCACTTCTCGGCTACGGCAATCGACCCGGCGATGTCATGGATGACGCACCCTCGATTGAACGGGCTGGAAAGTTTTTTATAGAGCCTACCGCTTAGGTCGACAACAGATCGCTTACTTGGACAATGTTCATCATCCAAAATAACTACAACTCAAAAATATGATCAGAAACATACTCGCCGTCATCGCTGGCTTGATCGTCGCTAACATCGCAAATATGGCTTTGATCAAACTCGGTCACATCGTTGTTGCGTTGCCGCCCGGATCGGACATCAACACGATGGAAGGTCTCAAGATCGCGATGCAGTCATTCGGACCCGAACAATTCATCTTTCCGTTTCTAGCTCACGCCGTCGGAACCCTTCTCGGGGCGCTAGTAGCCGCTGCAATTGCCTCAAGTCACAAATTCGCACTGGCTATGGTGATCGGCGTTATCTCGCTCCTCGGAGGCATCGCCGCCGGGATATGGCTTCAGGCTCCGTTATGGTATGACGCGATCGATTTTATTTTTGCATACATCCCTATGGCCTGGATCGGAGCGAGATTGGGTGGTGCGGGACGTACGTGATGCATGCGGGTCGCCGAAAGGCGACCAACAACAAACCCTAGGGAGCAGCGAGTGAAACGAGCGGATCCCTAGGTGGTCAAGAGTCAGTGACTCGCTCTCTGAAGGAGAGCAACAATTGTTCGTCGCTTTCAGCGACGAAATTCGCTTTGGTTTTACCCAGGGTTCCATTCGCTTCGCTCATGTCACCCTAGGTTTTAATGTTGGTCGCCTTTGGCGACAGAGAGTTTTTTGTCCGCGAATTACGCGAATGGACGCGAATAAGAATCTGATCGGCGTTCCATTCGCTTTATTCGCGGGCAAAACTCTTTCGCAGCTACCCCTTTACACAGATGACCTGCTTTAGCTCTGCGACGACCTCGACGAGATCGTTCTGAGCACGCATCACTTCCTCAATGTCTTTGTAGGCACCGGGAATTTCGTCGACGACGCCTCGGTCCTTTCGGCACTCGACGCCCATCGTCTGCGCTTTCAGATCATCGATCGAGAACTTCGACTTCGCTTTCGTACGAGACATCTTTCGTCCCGCTCCGTGCGAGCACGAGTTGAAGGCGTGCGGATTACCGAGTCCCTTGATGATGAACGATTTTGCTCCCATCGAGCCCGGGATAATTCCGTAGCGTCCGGCTTCGGCGTTGATCGCACCCTTCCGGGTAACGTAAACGCTATCGCCAAAGTGCTCCTCGGCTGCGACGTAGTTGTGATGACAGTTCACTACAATTTCAATTTGCGATTTGCGATTTGCGATCGCTTCATCCAAATCGAGATCTGAGTCAAACATACGATTGAACGATCGGATCAATCGCTTCATCATGATCTCGCGGTTCTTCATTGCGTACTGCTGAGCCCAGTCGAGATCGTGCCAGTAGGCCTTGAACTCTTCCGTACCCTGAACGAAGTAGGCGAGGGCAGGGTCGGGGAGCGTGTTCAGATCGTGAAGCGTCTTTGCGGTAGCGATGTGACGCGTCGCGACCTCGTTCCCGATGTTTCGCGAACCCGAGTGAAGCATTAGCCAGACGCTATCTTCCGTATCAAGGCAAACCTCGATAAAGTGATTACCGCCACCGAGAGTTCCGAGCTGCTTCATCGCTTTGCCACGTCGGTCCTGGACTCCGCGGTGAAGCCGACCGAACTCGGCCCAACCTTCCCACTCGTTCGATTCGTCGACGGCGTCGCCGTAGGAATTGAAACCGACCGGTATCGCGCGCTCGATCTCGTGTCGAAACGCGGCCATCTTGCCTTCAAGTATGGGGCTCTTGAACGGAGTCTTTACGGCCATCATTCCGCAGCCGATGTCGACGCCGACCGTAGCGGGAATGACGGCATCCTTTGTTGCGATGACCGAGCCGACCATCGATCCGATCCCGAGATGAGCATCCGGCATCAGAGCAACGTGCTTGAAAAGGCACGGCAGACGCGAGACGTTGCGGAGCATGTTGTGCTCGTCGGATGACATCTCATGAGTAACCCACGAGAGGACGTCCGCCGATGCTCCGCCAATATTAAGTTTGTTATAT
>JANPJL010000054.1:0-5254 GCA_031425495.1 Acidobacteriota bacterium | reverse complement strand
TCAGTTTTTAGTTTCTCCGAAGAGTGAGACTTTCACGAAGAGAACTGCTAACCACTTTCCTCGGCGCGCCGTTTGCGATGGTGGCGTGTGGCGACAACGCGCGCAGATTTCCTGCGGGCGAGATCGTTGGGCAAAATGTCGCTCTCGGCCATCTGTTGCGCGAAGGACGTAGTTTCGAAGTTCCTCAGAACAACTGGCAGACGGTAAAGGTCGCGATAGTTGGCGGTGGCGTCGCCGGTCTGTCTGCGGCGTGGAAACTGTCCAACGCAAATTTTAATGACTTCGTCTTACTCGAGCTCGAGAAGGAAGTTGGTGGAACGTCGCAGAGTGGGCAGGGAACACCGGTCGGGTATCCGTGGGGAGCGCATTATTTGCCGGTTCCGTTCCGAGAAAATATTGAGCTGATCTCATTGCTCGGTGAGATGTCGCTAACCGAAGGGACCGATGCGGAAGGTGAAGTCATTGTCAAAGAACAGTTTCTCTGTCGCGAGCCCGAAGAGAGGATCTTTTACAAGGGAAGATGGTATGACGGACTCTATCTACACGCCGGTGAGAACGAAGACGACAGACGGCAATTCGCAGAGTTTCAAAAGCACGTCGACCAGTGGGTAAACTGGCGCGACTCCAGTGGGCGACGAGCGTTTGCTGTACCGGTTGCAAATTGTTCGGACGATGCGGAAGCTACCTCGCTCGATAAGATCTCATTCGGTGACTGGCTCAGGCAAAACAGTTTCACATCCGAACGTTTGATCTGGTATTGCGACTACGCGTGCCGCGACGATTATGGCTTGAAACTTGATCAGACATCCGCGTGGGCAGGCCTATTCTACTTTTGCGCACGCGTTCGCGCGTCGGGCAGCGAGTCGCAGAAGTTCATCACGTTTCCGGAAGGCAACGGGCGCTTTGTGAATCATCTCTTCGATCGGGTGAAAGAGAAGGTGCGAAAGTCGCAGGCGGTTGTCTCGCTCATACCGAATGAGAATGGGGTTGAAGTTATCTGTCTAGACGGGGGCGAGCTTCGTGGGTTTCGGTGTGAGAAAGTTATCTTTGCCTCTCCCGTATTTACCGCGCCATTTGTCATTCGCGGCTTTGCGGATGCCGCGCCATTTGCCGCAGGTGAGTTCCAGCACAACGCATGGTTTGTCGCGAATTTGTTTTTAAAGGACAGGCCGTCGTCGCGATTTGCTAGAGACTTTCCCCTTTCATGGGATAACGTCATTTACGAAAGTCCGTCACTCGGATACGTAAATGCCACTCACCAAAAAGGCATCGACTACGGTTCGACGGTACTGACTTACTATTACCCGATGTGTCACGAGCCCGACTCGCGGACGAGACTATTCAATTACTCATGGCGCGAACTTGCGGATGTTTGCCTAACCGATATAGCACGCGCGCATCCCGACATCTACGATCTCTGCGAACGCGTCGATATAATGCGCTGGGGACATGCAATGATCAGCCCACGTCCGAATTTTATCTGGAGCGGTGTTCGTGAGAAAGCGATAAAACCCTGGCGCAATATCCACTTTGCTCATACGGACTTGAGCGGGATCGCTTTGTTTGAGGAAGCTTTCTATCACGGACTGCGCGCCGCCGGAGAAATATTAACCGCAGAGACGCAGAGACGCAGAGCATAAGAAATGGGTGGAGCCGTAAAAACAAATCTTGATTTCTCAGCGTCTCTGCGCCTCGGCGGTAACGATAACTGGCTGTTCTCCCGAAACATCGACCTCTCCGTTTTTCTCGGGAGCGCGATCGCGTCACTTTTGCTGCTTGCTCTCGGGTGGCAACTTGGAATATTGAACGAAGAATCGCCGGACTGGACATGGATCACCGCAGTCCTACTGATCGACGTCGCGCATGTGTGGTCGACTAGCTTCCGCGTCTATTTCGACACGGAAGAATTGAAACGGCGTCTGTGGCTTTATCTACTCGTCCCGGTAGCCGGGTATGCGATCGGCGTCGCGCTTTACTCAGAAGGCGAGCTGATATTCTGGCGAGCACTCGCGATCGTCGCAGTTTTTCATTTCGTCAGACAGCAGTATGGTTGGGTCGCTTTGTACAGAAGGAAGCTAGGTGAGACCGCACGTTGGACCTGGTGGATCGATGCGGCGGCGATATATCTGGCGACCGTCTATCCACTCACGTTCTGGATGACGAGCCTGCCCCGCAACTTTCAGTGGTTCGTCGAGAACGATTTCTTTAAGCTGCCCACGTTGGTGAATGACATTCTGTTTCCGATTTACCTCCTCGCGCTCGCGAGCTACTTAGGCAAATCCATCTACCTGTATTTTTCGACGGGGTTTCTAAATCCCGGAAAAGATATCGTCGTCGCGACAACGGCAATTTGCTGGTACGCCGGCATCGTATTCTTTAACTCGGACTATGCGTTCACCGTTACGAACGTGATCATCCACGGTATTCCATACTTTGCACTGATCTGGTTCTACGTGAAGGCGCGTCGTGAATCGACAGGCGGCCTTTATCGTGCGTTCGGATCCAACTGGATTCTCTTTCTAGCGACGCTTTGGGCCTTCGCGTACATTGAAGAACTGTTCTGGAGCAGGGGCGTGTGGCACGAACGGAATTGGATGTTCGGGGGGTATTGGGATTGGACGGAGTGGAAGGTTTATCTTGTCCCGCTACTCGCCGTTCCACAGCTAACGCATTACATTCTGGACGGATTTATTTGGCGTCGTAAGCAGAATCGCGGTCTAGAGAAAATCGTATAAAAAGAGGGCGGTGTCGCCCTCCTTTTAGTACGGTCGGTCTAATTCACTTCCCTATTAAAATCGCAGTGCGGGGAATAGCCCGTTGGGGAAGAGCTTTGGGAAATCCGATGGGCTCCACAACGAACGACGCGGAACGCGCGACTCACGCGGCTGCGGGAAAATATAGAAGCTGTCCGTTCCGGTCGGCGCTTCCTCGGGTGTCACGCGTACGGTCTGACGCTGGCGATCGCGGATGATAGTCAGACTCACATCGCCGTCTTTCTTCTCGCCAATCGCCCGGATCACATCCGCTTCACTTTTCACTTCCTTGCCGTCGGCCTCGACGATAATGTCGCCAGCTTTTAGCCCGGCCTTCGCTGCCGGAGAATCTGTTCGGACCTCATTTATCATCACACCGCCCGCGACACCGAAGTGCTCGCTTAATTGTTTCGTCAGCGGGCTGACACCGATACCTATCCGGCGATTAGGACCCATAGACCATCCCATAGGCGGACCCGGCAGCATGCCTTCAGGCCGAGGCATCCGCTCCATACGGGGCACAGGCGGAAACTCGCCCGGGGGAAACGGAACCCGCGGCATGTTCATCGAGAACGCACCCTCGTCGAACTTTGGCATCGGCCGCTTCCCGAGCGTGACCACGATCTCACGCTCGCTCCCCCCGCGAGAGACAGTCAACTTGGCCTCGTGGTCGGGCGAAACTTCACCTATCAAACGCGTCAGCTTGCGAACGCTCGTGATCTCCTCGCCGTTGAAGCGTACGATCACGTCGCCATTCTGAAGCCCGCCCTTCTCGGCGGGCGAGCCCTCAACCACCTTTTCCACGGCGACACCGCGGACTTCCCGGAGCCCGTACTTTGCAAAGTTCTCTTTCGTTACCTCAGCAGTCTCCACACCAAGATAGCTACCGTCGCCCTCGAAAAACATCGAGAACGTGCGAGATTCGCCCCTGGCCCCAGGAGCCGGCACCTGAGCGTCGCCGGTGATGGCGATGACAAATCCGATCAAAACAAAAGTGAATGATTTTCGGATCATATAACCTCCAACCTCGATAAGCGTCTGAAAGCGTTTACGCTTCGAATATGATTCTTGTTGCCTTAGAACTACAAAAGGTTGCTTCGCGCCCTTGGCCGCAGTGCAGTATCTAGATCTATCACGCTCAACAAGTACGCCGGCAACAAGGTGCAAAAGCCCGCGCGTTAGCAAGGGCGATATGCTCAACGTGGTGTAACTCTCTTTATGTGGCTTTCGCGGTCTGTTGTCGCCAATCTCTTAGCCACCTTTATTGCTCTAAGTAGAGCATATCGCCCTTGCTCACGCGCGGGCTTTTGCATCGTGCGGCAACCAGGCGAAGTGGTCTGATTCGCGTTAGCACAGTGTCTCGTTCATGAAGATGGAAACAAGCTTTCCCTTGGAAGACTCAAAGTACTAGAGTCAAAAACAAAAAGCGTCCGATAAGATCAACCTTTCCGGAGTTTGCGCAGGTTCTCGGCCGCAGCCTCGAGCGTCTCGTCTTTTTTACAAAAGCAAAACCGAACCATCTGCGAACCGAGCGATCTGTTTTCGTAGAACGACGAGCCCGGGACGACTGCCACGCCGATCTCACGGATCATGTGCTTTGTGAACTCGATATCATCCGCGAATCCGAAATCCGAGATGTCGGCCATCACGTAATACGCGCCGTCCGGCATGTCGCATTTGAAACCCGCATCACGCAGAGCCGGGACTATGAAATCGCGCTTTCGTTGATACTCGCGCTGAAGGTCGTCGTAATAACTCGGCGGCAAACTCAAGGCGTACGCTCCGGCATGCTGTAACGGATTCGCCGCGCCGACGGTCAGGAAATCGTGCACCTTCCGGATCGCATGCGTGATGTCCGGTGGAGCGATACAGTAGCCAACGCGCCAGCCAGTGACCGAATAAGTTTTCGAAAGTGAATTCACGACCACCGTCCGCTCTCGCATCCCGTCGAGCGTCGCCATGCAAATGTGTTTGGTTCCTTGATCGTTGATCGTTGATCGTTGTTCATTGGAGCCGTCGCTTGGGACTTGGGACTCGGGACCTGAGACTCCCCGTTCGTAGATAATGTGTTCGTAGATCTCGTCGGTGAAACAGAGTGTGTCGAACTCTTTACAAAGCCCGGCTATGAACTCCATCTCGTCGCGCGTGAAAACTTTTCCAGTCGGGTTGTTCGGATTGCAGATGATGATCGCCTTCGTCTTTTCGTTGAACGCAGCCCGAAGTTCGTCGCGGTCGAAAACGAAGCCGTCGTCATTGCGATACAAAGGAACAAAACGCGGACGCGCTCCGGAGATGATCGCATCCGGCAAATAGTTCTCGTAGTACGGATCGAAGATGACAACCTCCTCGCCCGGATCGATCGTCGCCATCGCCGCGGCGATCATTCCCTCGGTCGAGCCGCAAGTCACAGTGATCTCCGACTCGGGATCGATATCCATCGCGAGAAACCATTTTGTCTTCGCGGCGATCGCGTCGCGAAATCCTTTCACGCCCCAGGTTAT
>JANPJL010000053.1:0-7864 GCA_031425495.1 Acidobacteriota bacterium | reverse complement strand
CTCCGGCGGGATCGCCATGTAGTAGAAAAAGTTTTCGGGGATCTCGTGTTTCGCGCAGACGTGGGCGAGAAGTTCTTTCAGATCTTTGAACAGCTTTTTGTCGTCATCGAAATCGCCGCCGGTGTAGAAAGTTCTGTTGCAGAACCAGTCGAGGAGTTCGCCGTCAGGATTCGCACCCGCGAACTCCTTCAAATTGTCATGCATCTGCGACCGGAACTCGTCAGACTCCATTTCCTGACGACCGACGCCGATGATAGCGAAGTTAGACGGCAAAAACTTTTCGCGTGCGAGATTATATAGAGCAGGAAAGAGCTTACGTTTTGTAAGATCGCCAGTCGCGCCAAATATGACCATCACGCACGGGTCGGCCGTACGACTAGAATCGCCCATACGATTGAGGGTATCACAGTGAGAAATTCATCCGCCGGACGAGTTCCTGAAACCGGGTATCGTCACGAAGCGTTGCAAATCGCGGCTCGACATTGATCCACACCATTCTCTCTTCGTGCATTGCGAAGCACTTCTCAAGGGCCCCGATAGCTTCGTCCCGTCGGCCAAATTCGGCGTAGTTCATCGCGAGCGAGTAAAGAGCCTTGGTGTCGGAACGTGCCGCCACGTCAAGGAGAGCTAGCATCTCTGCTGCCCGCTGATCGTCATTAGAACGCTGATAGGCCGCCGCCATTAGCGAGTACCAAGCCCATTTCGGTCCCCCGTTTTTCGCGAGCACATCGTGGCCGATTTCGATCACGGTGTCGTAGTCGCCCTTGTGTAGACTGAAAGTTCCCAGAGCGCGGAGAGCATTCGGATTCTCGGGAGCAGAATTGCGGTATTCATTTGCCAAGCGCAACGCCGCGTCATTATCACCTTTGCTCTCGAGCAGGGCCAGCCGCGAACCGATTGCCGGAACCGAGATCGGGTTTATGCTGATCGCCCGTTCGATCTCGACGGAAGACTCCTCAAAGCGCCCAAGAAACCCCAGCATCTGGCCGTAAAAAAGATGGGCGTCCGCGTGATTTGGGTTCAACGCGATCGCTTTTCGAAAATCCTGTTCGGCTCCGGCCCAGTCCCAATCCGCGAGGCGTTTTATCCTGGCAGAAGCGACGTGGGCCTCCGGTGAATCGGGATCGAGGTCCATTGCACGACGAGCATAGGAGCGCGCCTTCGAGTAGAACTCTTGCGCCTCGGGGCCCGTCGCCTGGTTTCCCTGACGCGAGAGTGCGTCGGCCAGTCCCGAGTATGCAAGTGAGTACGTCGGGTCGATCGCGATCGCACGCTGAAATTCTAACGCCGCTTTTGCAGGTTTGGCTGGATCTTTCTGATCAAAGATCGCCCGCCCCCGAACGTAGGCTTTGTACGCCTCCGTGCTTTCGGTGTTTCGCTTCGCGAGTAACCGTTGATCTTTCTCGCTGAGATCGGCCGCGATCGAAAGCGCTATCGTCCGCGCCAGCTTTTCCTGAAGAATGAAAATGTCCGTCTCCGCCTCATCGAACTGTGCCGACCAGATCTGGGCGCCAGAGCGGACGTCCAGCAAACGCGCGTTTACTTGGACACGCCCATTCCCTCGGCGAAATGTCCCGGTAAAGACTGCATCGGATTTTAGTCCTGCGGCGAACGCGACCGGATCGTCCTCGCTCTCCCCGAACGAGATGACCGTATCGATCGGTCGGACCGAAAAGCGATCGAGGCTGCCGAGCCGCGCGATCAGAAGGTCCGTAACACCGAGCGAGAACGGATCGCTTTCCTGGGTACCGTTGAGTTCCGTAAGCGGAAGGACCGCAAGACTCCGGATGGACTGCTCCGCATCGGTGACCGACGGCGAATTCCACAGCCATATTGTCAAACTGGTCAGCAGGAGAATCGAAACGATTAGTATCGCCGCCTCTTTCCAGCGCGTCGACCGCCGTCGAAAAGGTACCGCGATGGAATCGCCACCGGAACTGTGAGATGAAACTTTGCGGACCTCATCGGTAAAGCGGTAACCACGCCGAGGGACGGTCTGGATCACCCCCTTATCGCCGAGCGTTTTTCGAAGCAAAGAAATTGTGTAGTTGATGTTTCCTTCTTCGACGAACGTATCTTTCCAAACAGTTTCGAGAAGGGTTTCCCGCGACACGATCTCGCCGCCGGCCGATACCAGCTGGACAAGCGTCTCGACAGCTTTGGGCGGGGAGCTTACAAGCTTCCCAGCTCGCCAGAGACTCGGACTTTCCGGATCGAGGCGAAAGTCACCAAACTCGTAAATGAGCCCGTCTTTTTCCGGCATATCGCAGGCCTAACGAATTCCTAACAACTTCCAAAGGACAGTTTTTAACAAACAAAGATATACCTATCGTCACGTCAAAGGCAACGGTGTTTTTAACGAAGGAGAAACAAATGAAACTCAAAATCGGATTTGGACTTTTTTTCATTTTAATCACGACCGGAACGTGGCTGACCGTTGCCAATTGGGATGCAACGGCTGCCCCGGTTCGCAACTTTACATACGATTCGGGACTCGTCCCTCTCGGACCCGACCAGGTACTTATCGCTCTGCTCCTCCCGGCTGTGATCGACAGCGATGCTTTGGCAACCGTCCGTTCGCGAAAGCTGACATACGGTCAGACCTCTTGCCCGGTCGGCCCGTGCGAGTTTCCGATAACATCTGACACTCTTTCAGGCCCGATAGAGCTCTCTGGCGGAGAAGGATTAACGGACAGTCTCGGAAATACCTCATCAGCCCGCATTATTTTCGTCTCGAACAGCCCGAACCTCAGGTTTACGGGGCACATCGTGAACAGCGTGACGGGGACTACCGTCTCGACGTTCAGTTGGGGATCGTGCGCCGGATGCTATTGAGAAAGCGAGGACCGCGCAGTACGAATAAGGAATGGGCGGTCCATCAGATATCAGCACGCGATTTTCATCGCACGGAGATTTGAAGAATGAGAAATCTAGTAACAACGATATTTTTATCTTTTCTGTTATCGGCGTCGGCGTTCGCCTTGGAATCATTTTGGGTGGCCAGCTCGACCGAATGTCCCCTCGCCGGTACTTGCAAGGTAAACATTGCTGCCCAAGCAGTGTTCGGATCTTCGAGCACATGGGACGGTGGCGGCGCGGATAACAATTGGACTACGGCGGCCAATTGGGTCGGCGACGTTGTTCCAAGCGCGAACGATGAACTGATCTTTCCATCCGGCGCGGCGCGGCTCATCAGCACAAACGACTTTCCCATCGATGCCAGCTTCCACTCGCTGACGGTTAACGGCGGCGGCTATAACATAACCGGCAACGCCATTATTCTGACAAACGGGATTACTGTCACGGCCGCTTCCGGCGGAGCGATCACTATTGGGCCGAACATCAGACTGAGTCAGGCCCAAACCTTTTCAAATACAGGACAAGCTGCCACGTTGAGCGGACAACTGAATTTGAATGGCTTTGGCCTCGCGGTTGACGGCCCGAACAACTATAACTTTGCCGGACCGATCACGGGCGCAGGCGGCATCACTAAAAACGGGACAGGCACGCTCGTCCTTCAGGGCACAGACAACAATTACACCGGCATTACCCAAATTAACAACGGAATCGTGGACATTAGAAACACCAACTCGCTGGGGGCGGTCGGGATCGGCAGCGGCACCGTGGTGGTTAGCGGTGCAACGCTCGAAATTGGCAGCAATACGGTGAGCGTGCCGGAATTGATCACGCTCAGTGGAAGCGGCGTTAGTGGTAGCGGAGCGTTGCGGGCAGGCAACACGTGTGCAACCGGATGTTCTCTAGCCGGCCCGGTATCGCTTGCAAGCTTCAGCACAATTAATGCTACGACGGGTAGCAAACTTACTCTCAGCGGAGCGATCGGCGCTGCTCCCTTAAGCTCAGACTACGACGGCGCGATCAACGGCGGCGCAGTTGGCATTGCGAAAATCGGATCGGGCACGCTGATTCTGACGAACACCAACAGCTATAGCGGCACGACCGAGATCAATGCCGGGACGCTGCTGGTGAACGGAAATAACTCAACGAGCAATCCGGTGAACCTTGAAGGCGGTACGCTTGGAGGAAGCGGCATCGTCGGCGTGGTCATCGCAACCGGCGGAAAGGTTGCACCCGGAGCCAGCGCCGGTATTCTTACCGCGGCCGGCCTCGTGACTTTTGGGACTGGGACGTCTCTTGACATCGAGATAGGGGGGACTTCCGTCGGGACCCAATACGACCGACTGAACGGAACCGGTGGCGGAGGGATCAGCCTCGGCACCGGCACCGCCAATCTTATAGGGACGCTGATCAATGGCTTCATCCCGGCGAACGGCCAGCAGTTTACAATTATTCAAAGCACGGGAGCGTTGACCGGAACTTTCGCGCAAGGCAACAGTGTTGTCCTCAGCGGACGGAGATTCAACATCAGGTACAACGCAAGCAGCGTCGTCCTCACACCTTACATTGCCCCATTTGATTTTGACGGGGACCGAAAAACGGACATTTCGATTTTCCGGCCCGCTCCGGGCGAGTGGTGGTATCAGCGGAGCAGTGACTTACAAGTGGGGGCGCTTCAGTTCGGCTCGACGACCGACAGGATCACCCCCGGCGATTTCACTGGCGACGGCAAGAGCGATATCGCATTCTGGCGTCCGAGCACCGGTCAGTGGTTCGTACTAAGGAGTGAAGATTTTTCGTTCTACGCATTCCCGTTCGGCACGAACGGCGACGTGCCAGCACCGGCGGATTACGACGGCGACGGCAAGGCGGACGCGGCGGTGTTCAGACCGGCGACCTCGATATGGTTTATCAACAGGTCAACCGGCGGCACAACCATTCAGCAATTCGGAGCGGCGGGCGATGTTCCGGTGACGGCGGATTACGACGGCGATGGCAAATCCGACATCGCGATCTATCGTCCAAACGCCGTAAGGGGCGCGGAGTGGTGGTATCAGAACAGCTCGAACGGATCGGTCTTTGCCACGCAGTTCGGTACATCGATCGACAAAGCGGTGCAAGGCGATTACACGGGCGACGGCAAGGCCGACATCGCGTTCTTCACGCCGTCCACCGGTTTCTGGTTCATCCTGCGCAGCGAGGATCTCTCGTTCTTCTCGTTCCCGTTCGGCATGAACGGCGACGTGCCTTCGCCGGGCGACTACGACGGCGACGGCAAATTCGACGCAGGCGTGTTTAGGCCAGTAGGCACAACCTGGTTTGTGCAGAGGTCCACGGCGGGAACATTGATCCAGCAATTCGGCGCGGCGACGGACATTCCCGTTCCCTCGGCATTCGTACCATAAAAACAACGGGGTTTATATGAAAATCAAAAACTTTGTGACGGTAGTGTTCATGACACTCATATTAACGGCGGCGAGCTTTTCTCAGCAGGCCTTTCGAAAAGGCGACGAGGTCGAATATAAATGCAGCCGTTCTGCGGGGTGGTGTGGGGGAAAGGTCGATGCGGTCGATGGGAACATGGTCAGGGTGCGATGGGGAAACATGCGAAACCAGGCCGACACAGTGAGGAATACGCCTGAATTTATTCGCACGACGCCAAAGCCGGATAGCCCGCAAGTTGTGGCGTTTCAGGAAGCGTTTCGGAGCGAAGCTCTGAACAAATATATCCGCGATCTGCAGATGCTCGCCCCGTTCTACGATGAACAATTCAATTCATCGGGCGGACACACCACCATGCCCGCTTGGAATGAAATGACGGCACGGCTCGGGGAACTCAATGCGCTTTGCGTAGGGAAATACGCCGGCATTGGTAATACGGGCACGGCATGGTTACTTCTGAAGGGCAAGATCGATTATCGCTACGCTGACTGGTGCAACATAGCAGCACGTCGCGAGGAACTCGGTAAAAAAGCGCGGACGTGGGCGGCCAGCTACATGGCTAGCTCCCCGGGAGCGGACGGCCTCAGGAGGGCGCTTGAATATCAAGACAATCCGGTCGGAGATGACACTCAACTTCTTATGTACGAGCCGCAAAAGTGGATAGCTCAGCAAACCCTGGCGGTGAAACCGCATTTTGCCAGCTATGGCGTGGAGATGCCGGCGGACTTTTTTAACGCTGCTCTTCAGAAGGCACAGCAACTGAAAGCGGTGATCGATCAGGGCGCTCCTGGCCGTTCGTTCAAGCAGCCTTCGCATAAGGACCCGGCGGTCGAAGCCTTTATCAAAGGAAAGTTTATTGCTGAATACCCTGGCGCGCAGATATTGAGATCGGGCAACAGCTATCCAACCTGGGCAAAGCGCGAAAGCCTTTCACTTGTAGGAAGCGGCACGGGCTACAAACTCTACAAAGTCGAGTACAACTTTTACAAACGGGGGTGGGTCCTCATGAAAATGCTAAACCGCCCGTACTGCCAAGCTCGCGAGTGGGTCGTGGGACGAGGTGCCCGGGGACTGGTTGCAGTCAGCACAGGCAGCGAGGGAACGTTCATGCAATGTCCTTAGAGGAAACGCGTATGCAGAATTCGAATACGAGCAGGCGAATAACCAGATCTGACTCGGATTCGACACCACGCAAAGTATGTCTGGTTTGGTGAGTCAACGGAGAAAACAATGAAAGAAATCGCATTAATTACGCTCCTTGTATTTCTATGCGGGTGCAGCATGGCGACCAAAATGACGGTTGACGGCAAACCCAAGGTTGGTGACACGGTCGTATTCAAGTCGTCGGCGATCCTTTACAGCGAAGGCAAGGTCGAAAAACTTGAAGGCGGAAAGTACGAGATCCGCTCTGGCAATAACATCGTGAAGACCGACGCTGCCGACGTGTACCCGTTACCGGCCGCCGGGACGAAATCGGATGTTAAAGCTGGCGACATCGTCATAGCTTTTTCTCGCGAGGTCCATTGGTCGGGCGGCGAGGTCAAGAATATTACGGCGGAGATTGTCGAGATCGAACCCGTGTCGGGTCAAAAATTGAATGTCCCGCACGACAAGATGATCAAAATTTCGCCCGCTGCCATTGCTGATATTAAACAGAATATGGAAAAGCGAGGTTTTGATGATGCCGGAAAGACCAAGAAGCCCGTTCTTCCAAAGGACTGGAAACCAAAAAGGGGCGAAAAGGTCGCGGCCCAGTGGTCGTTTGGAACGTGGCACGTCGCGATCGTCAAGAACGTCAATGCGAATGACATCGATCTCGATTGGCAGAACGGCTGGAGTGACGGCAGCGTCGCAAAGGACAAGGTCGCTCCGTATCCGGGCGCCGCAAACGCGATGCCGAAGGTTAACGACTACGTCATCGTAAAGCCGGTGAACGAGACAGCTGAATGGAGATTCGCGACCGTAGTCGCCGTCAGTGGCCAGGAGGCGGAAGTAAAATTCGGCGATGGTAAAACTCAAAAGCTCAGAAATACGGATCTTATCGGATTGGCATAACCTAGGCCGCGGAGATGAATTGGAGTGTTTACCGTTGGCGATGTAATGAAGCGGAATGGCGAGATCGCGCTGGTAGTGAAGGCGAATTGTCAGCCGATGAAGTCTTACAAGACGCGGGTTATCGGCGGTCAGATCCAGCGGCTGGATAGAAACCGCCTGTGTTATGAA
Source organism: Acidobacteriota bacterium (assembly GCA_031425495.1). Classification (GTDB taxonomy): domain Bacteria; phylum Acidobacteriota; class Blastocatellia; order Pyrinomonadales; family Pyrinomonadaceae; genus OLB17. The sequence goes on along the minus strand of JANPJL010000053.1, from coordinate 343 downwards.
CCCCGTACCGATTTCATTTCCCCGCGTTACGTCGACACGACGGACCGGTCACGTTCGGACTTCACGGTGAGGGATATGTACTGGATGCGGAAACAGTGAAAGGGACGGTTAGATTCCAAGTTTGCGCCGAAGCTTAAGCTCACGCTTATTCATCTCGCCTTCATCCGTCTCGTGGTCGTATCCGCAAAGGTGGAGAAGGCCGTGGAGGATAAGCTGCTTGATCTCGTTGTCGAACGTCAGTCCGTTTTCCTCGGCCTGCTTCTGCGCTTGTTCTGCCGAGATCACAATGTCGCCAATGTAGTCCGAGCTTTCTTCCTGGATAGGAGAGGAGCTTTGATCAAAC
>JANPJL010000052.1:0-8515 GCA_031425495.1 Acidobacteriota bacterium | reverse complement strand
AACGGCGGCTATTGCGACTGCAAAGTGATGGAGCAGATCGCACCTGCGTGGCGAGCAAAGTTCGGAGACGATTAAATTAGACACGAGGAGGAGTTGATGAAATTACTTTGTCTCATGCTATCCCTGACGTTTTTCGCGAGCGTCGCGACTGGCCAGAAGGTGGAAACGATGACGATCAAACTCTATTTCCACAGCGACAAGCTGGATCCAGAATGGGATCACTGCAACAAGGTCTACCCGGTTACTCGAACGATACCGAAAACGGCGGCGGTTGCGTCGGCCGCGCTCGAGGAGCTTTTGAAAGGCCCGACTACGGAAGAGGCAAAATCGTTCTCCGGATTCGCTCCGCCGGAGACAAATGGGATCGTCAAAAGTGTGAAAGTGAAAAACGGGGCCGCGTTCATGAATTTTACAAAAGCCGTCTATCAGCAGATGGGCAATGCGACAACGAGTTGCGGCGGCGGATTTTTCTCTATGGTCGAAGCAACGCTGATGCAGTTTCCGACGATCAAGAAGGTCTACTACGCGATCGAGGGAAGTACGAACGATTTTTATGAATGGGTCCAGGTTGGCGAATGCCCGTATAGCAAAAAGATCTGTGCATCCACTAATTTCTAAGCATGTCTTTCAGATATCTCCCAGTGTGTGACTTCTCGTTCTTCGCTATCTGCTCCGGTGTTCCGACCGCGACGACTTCACCCCCGCCCACGCCGCCTTCCGGGCCGAGATCGATCACGTGATCGGCAGTCTTGATCACATCCAGATTGTGCTCGATAACAACTACACTGCCGCCATTCTCGATCAACGCACGAAACGCCCCGAGCAGCTTATTGATGTCTTCGAAATGCAGACCGGTCGTCGGCTCGTCGAATATAAATAAGGTATTCGATCGGGTCTTCTGTGCAAGATGCGCGGCGAGTTTGACGCGTTGAGCCTCACCTCCGGATAGCGTCGTTGCCGACTGTCCCAGACGCAGGTAGCCGAGACCGACTTCGTCCAGCGTCTTAAGCCGCGTCGTTAGCTTTTTCACATCCTTGAAAAAGAGCATGGCTTCGCGGACGGTCATACCCAGGACTTCGTCGATGTTCTTTCCCTTATATTTGATCGCGAGAACATCGTCGCGGAAACGGGTGCCCCGGCAATCTTCGCAGGTCAGCTCGACGTCGGCTAGAAACTGCATCTCCACCGTCACTGTCCCGCTGCCCTGGCAAGTTTCGCAACGTCCGCCAGGAACATTGAACGAAAAATGTGAAGAGTTGAATCCTTTCGATTTTGCACCCGGAGTCCGCGCAAAAACTTCGCGGATCGCATCGTAGGCTTTTACGTACGTCACCGGATTCGAGCGCGGCGTGCGGCCGATCGGCGACTGGTCGATAAGCATGACATCATCGATAAGCTCCGAGCCAGTGAGTTCTTTGAAGAGTCCGACATGCGCGTTCCACTCACCGCGTTCCTTCTTAAGCCCGGCATATAGTACGTCGTGGACTAGCGTCGATTTTCCCGAACCCGACACGCCGGTTATACAGACCAGCATCTCGAGGGGTATATCGACCGACACATTTTGCAGATTGTGTTCGCGAGCACCGGTGATCGTGATCTTTCGCTTACCCTTCGCCCGACGTTTCTGAGGGATCTTTATCTCGCTGTCGCCGCGAAGATATCTTGCAGTAAGCGACGTTTCGTCTTTCAGCAGACTTTCGAAATTACCTTCGAACACCACGTTGCCGCCGAGTTCGCCTGCAAAAAGTCCGATGTCGAGGATGTGATCCGCCGCCCGCATCGTGTCTTCGTCGTGCTCTACGACGAGTAGCGTATTGCCGATGTCGCGCAGGTTTTCCAGGATCTTTATCAGCCGTCCGTTGTCACGCGGGTGGAGGCCGATGCTCGGTTCGTCAAGAACATAAAGCGTACCGACGAGCAGCGAGCCGAGATTTGTCGCCAGCTGAATACGCTGTGCCTCGCCTCCCGAAAGCGTGGCCGCGACACGGGCCAGAGTCAGATAATCGAGACCGACATCGACAAGAAATTTTAGGCGCCGGCGTATCTCGAGCAATATCTTGTCGGCGATCTTCTCTCGCTCTTCGGTTAACTTAAGACCGTCGAAAAATGCTCGCGCATCATCGATCGACATCGCAACGATCTCGGGCAGCGAACGTCCGCCGATCTTAACATCGCGGGCCTCTTGCCGAAGTCGAGCTCCGTCGCATTCGGGACATCTCGTGTACCCCCGATACTTCGCAAGAAACACCCGGACGTGTAGTTTGTATTTTTTCGTCTCGAGCCACTTGAAGAATCCTTTAAGGCCACGCCATCCCTCATCGCCGTACACGATCGCGTTTTGCTGATAGTCGTGAAGATCGGCATACGGCGTGTTCGGACTGATGTTCGCGGACGATAGATACTTCAGAAGTTCCTTCTGCGCCCAGGCATGTGTAGGGCGCGTAAACGGTTCGATGGCACCGTCCTTTATCGACAGCAGCGGATTGGGGATCACGAGATCGTAATCGACGCCGATCGTATTACCGAATCCCTGACACACCGGGCACGCGCCGAACGGTGAATTGAAACTAAACAGGTGAGGTTCTGGTTCTTCGTAGACCGTGCCGTCGTACTTGCAGATGTATTTGTCGGAGAACTTGAGTATGGCGGCCTGACGAGCTTCGGCAGGATCGGTCTGGATCGCCTGTTCTATCACCGCCGCATGACCTTCGCGAAAGCAAGTCTCGAGCGAGTCGACCAGACGCTGACGTATATCCGGATCGGACTTCAGACGATCTATGAGAACGAACGTTCGATCAAAATCTTCGAATGGATAATCTTCGGGTTTCTGGAGTTCAACGACTTCGCCATCCCGGTACAGACGTGAAAACCCCTGCTGCAAAAGCGAGATCAGAAAGGCCGACACGCTGAGATCTTCGGACTTTGCTGCCGGCTTCTTCTTCGTCTTCTTTGTCGGTTTTATCTCGGCACGGGGGCCCTCTTCCTGGATGGGGAAGAGCACATAGAACCTTGTCCCCGTTTCAAGCTCCGCCAGTATTTCATCGGCTGCTGATTCAGGCGAATCCTTTTTCACTTCGCGTTGGCAGACGTGACAGATCGTCTGGCCAGCGCGCGCGTAAAGGAGCCGAAGATAATCGTAGATCTCGGTCTGCGTCGCGACTGTAGAGCGGGGATTTCGAGTCGCGTTCTTTTGACGGATTGCGATCGCCGGAGCGATGCCGGTTATCTCATCAACGTCCGGCTTATCCATCCGCTCGAGAAACTGGCGTGCATATGCGGATAGAGATTCTACATACCTTCGCTGGCCTTCGGCATAGATCGTATCGAAGGCCAGACTGGATTTGCCGGAGCCCGAAACTCCGGTCACAACCGTCAGTTTATTGTGGGGAAGAGACACCGAAACGTTCTTTAGATTGTGAACGCGAGCTCCGCGAACTTCGATGGCTTCCTCGTGCTTTGACTGTACTGCTGGCATAGGTGCAAAATCCGAGCCTTTGAGAAAAACTAAAGTTTAGCAAAGCGGATTTGCGAAACAAAGCGAAAGGCCCGCGAGGGGCGAGGGTCGGTGCAGTCTGTGCATTTTGTACGTTCTCGTTTGGTGTTCTTTTTCGTGTGTTTCGTGTATTTCGTGGTTCGGATTTAAGAAAAGATAACCACGAATCACACGAAAAACACGAAAAAGAACGCGAAACAAGAACGGTTTCAATTCCAAGGCGGCTTCGTTATTCCATGGTGGCAGGTTGATCGGTGGTGAATGGTCGAGGGACAAGCGGACTACAGAAAACACGGCGAACTGGGTTGGAAGGTTTCGGCAGAGAAGGGCGGGGTCAATTGTCTACCATCTCACGTCGTAGCTCGTGAAATTCTCACGCCAGGGTTCTGCGGTGTCGATATTCAGGAAGGGAATCTTGCCATCGAGCTCGACGGGCGCATCGGAAGCACGACGGAGTCGGTAATTGTATCCCGTTGGTGAGGCGACCGAGATCGTTATTTTATCCTCTGTGATGCGGCAGACGACGGCCACACGCCAGTCGGTCTTTGAGCGGACGAGGAGTCTGCCGCCAAGGGGAATATTTGCGAGGGTCAGTTTTACTTCGGAAGATTCCACGATTTCCTCAAGGCCTTATGTTCATCTTGCGTTAGCTGGATCAGATACGGATTCTTCGCTGCGTCCAGCCGTGCGACGATACGCTCCAGATTCAATCTTTCCATCGCCGTACACCCGCTCGTCGGCGTGCTCGCGTCCTTCCACACGTGAAGGAAAATGCACGAACCGTTTCCTCTCACCACAGGATAAGTGTTGTACGCGACAAACACCCCGAGGTCGTACTGCGGGCCGATCTCGAGCATCTTCTCGGAGCTTTTCCAGTCAAAGCTTCCAACCTGCAGCCGGCCGACGATCTTGTTGTAATGGTTTGATCTGACATCGTCGACGCATTCGGTCTGGCTCTCAACACGCGTGTAGGGAAAGGCAAGCTGCTCAGGTTTTACGGCCGAACCAAACACAAACGTGAGCGGAAACATTCCGGCAGGAGCTTTTCCGTCGCCTTCTTTTTTGAATTCAGTCGCTTTCTCGGGAGCGGAGTCCTGTGCCCATGCGAGGCCGCTCCGCCCGACAACGACCGGAAAGCTCTCGCCGATCGACTTCCATTTTGAATTTCGCGACCCGCGCTCGTAGATGCGGGCGCTACCGGAAGTCGCCGTCCAGTCCTTTGTGGTGACGACGACAGCTTGCAGGGACTCTGCAAAAGGTGCCTTTGTCGCGGGGGACTGAGGTTTCTTGATTTGAGCCGGGACCGAATACGAAACGACGATGACGAAGAGTGCGAGGAATAAACTTTTCATTTTGTGTTGAGACGGCAACATCTCCGGAGAGCGCCCAGAGTATCGCGCGATTTTAGCATGGAACAATCCATACCTGCGCCGATCAGACTTGTAACTATCCTTCGAATAACGAATCGTCAGCAGCGGCTTTATTCTGCTTAACCGCGTACAGACGCAACCCGAGTGAGATCATCAGCAAAGAGATCCCCATCCATATGGCGACCCACGCGATGCCCGGTATGCCGGTCGCCATGGCCATGTTGGCCGCATCGGTATGTACATCCGCGCCGACGAGCGGGGAACTGATAAAAAAGACGTTGATCAGGTCAAGAGCTGCGTTAAGCAGACACTGGACGGCGAGAAATGCGACTGCGAAATTTGCTGTTCTTGCACTCGAATAAATGCCGAGTGCAACAAGACCGGCGGCTAGCAGAGAGCCTGCGACGACAGTGAAAACGATGCTGGAGAAGGCTGCGTTCAGCGACAGGAAATTGAAAACGGGGCTGACAATTGTGAAGAGGATCGTCATGGCCGCAACAAAAATACCGAGGGCGGTAAGGATCTTGTTCGGCGAATACGATCGGCGGATGAGATAAAGCATCATGACGCCGAAGGCGGTCGTACCAAGATAGCCAGCGCTTGATGTAAGAAGAGCGCCGATCATCCCGCTCGGGGCAGAGTAGACCGCACCGCTGCCGTCCATTGAGATCGTCAGGCTCTGGACTGAACCGCCGGTGAGTATTGCGATCAGGGCGTGACTGCTCTCGTGAATAAACGTAGCAAACAGCCTGACCGGATACACCAGATACTCAGCAAACGGGATAAACCAGAGAACGAGTGTGATCGCGGTCGCAAGCAGCAATAATAAAAGCTGCGGTTTGGCATCTTCGGCAATTCGGTGTCGCATAGATCTGTAACGCTCCTTGTATGCTTACGTTAGATATTACCGCAAAGTTCGGTGGAGTGTAAGGTCTGTGGGTAGGCGGTAGTGGGTAGACAGCAGACGGTAGTTGGTAGACGGTAGCGAGCAATCAGACCCGACCCAGCGACTGTACGAACCACTACCGTCTACTAACTACCGTCTACCTGCCTTCCGCCATGTAGTCTTCCTTCCCGCCAGTCTTTCTTTCCAGCCTTATGTCCGTGATCTCGATGTCCTTCTGGACAGCCTTGCACATGTCGTAGATCGTCAGCGCCGCGACCGATACTGCCGTTAACGCTTCCATTTCAACTCCGGTCTTCGCAACGGTTATTGCTTCAGCCTCGAGGTAAACGCTGTCGTCGCGAAGTTCAGCAGTGACATTCACCTTCGAGAGATCTATCTGATGACACAAGGGGATAAGCTCCGACGTTTTCTTCGCGGCCATGATCCCCGCGATTCGTGCGATCTCAAGCGGATCACCTTTCGGGTTGGTCTGCGATCGAAGAACGCGTATCGTCTCCGGCGAGAGCAGGACGCGGCACGATGCAATAGCTAGTCGGGACGTCGTCTCCTTCCCGGAAACGTCAACCATCCGAATCCTTCCTGCCTCATCGTAGTGAGAAAGATTGGTCATAACTTTTTGTTGATAAAGATCAGCGTATTCCCATCACGAATGATTCCGATGTTGGCATGTGATCTAAAGAAAAAGAATTCTTGCTGTACTGCCGGATGCCAGTGTCTGGCCTTTCCCCACGAACAGTAGTGCATTTGCGCCAGCAAATCCAACGAAGTCCGAGGACCCATGCCATCTGATCGGTTCGGCCACGAGAACTCCTTCGCGACTCGTACTGAGTTTCGCTGGAAGATACGTGTCCCGCTCTTTCGCTGCCTTTGCGCCCGACGTAAGAACAGCGAACCCCGGACGCAGCCCGATCTGCGACGCACCCTGCATTTTCATGATCGCGACACGCGCGAACAAGTAAAACGTTACCGCGGCCGAAACGGGATTTCCCGGGAGGCCGAAGATCAATGTCTTGCCAAGTCGCGCGAATACGGTAGGCTTGCCCGGTCTTAGGCGCACTTTCTCAAAGAATATTTCCGCTCCGAGTTCCCGCAACGCTGCCTTGGTGAGATCGTATTTACCCACCGAGACCCCACCGGTAATGACGACGACATCGGATCCCGCATCTACGCCGGCCGAGATTCGGGACTTAAGTTTCGCCAGATCGTCACCGGTTTTTGTCAGAAGCTTCACGCGTGCACCCGCTTGTTCAGCCAGGACTTTCAGCATTATCGAGTTCGAGTTTCGGATCTGATCCCGACCCGGCTGCTTTTCGATAGCTACGATCTCAGTTCCGGTCGAGAGTATAGATACCAGCGGCTTGTCGGCGACCCTAACGCTCGCGTATCCGAAGGCTGCGAGAGTCGCGATCATCGTTTCGCTGATCGCGTCGCCGGACCGGAACAACCGTTCGCCTTTTCGGATCTCCGCACCTTTTCCGACGATGAATCGCCCCTTTTCGGTCGGCTCTTTTACGATCACGGTGCCGTCCGATTCGCTGGTAAGTTCGACCTTCTGGACTGAATCCGCACCAGCGGGAACAGGCGCGCCTGTCATAATGCGAACCGCCTCGCCAGAGCGCAGAGTCTTGTGCCAGCCGCGACCCGCAGCGGACTCCCCAACGATTTTCAAAGTGACCGGTGCACTCTTTGCGTCACTAGCTCGCATGGAAAAACCGTCCATCTGCGAACGATCGAACGGCGGCATGTCGCTGTCGGCACGAATCTCTTCGGCGAGTACGCGTCCGACAGCTTCGCCGATCCGAACGTTCTCGGTACCGAGGGAGACTGTCTCGCGTTTGACGATGGCAGATGCTTTCGAGATGGAAATCATTCGTGTGTCTGAAGCTCGCACATTGGAACGGAGCTACTGTCCGGATTACCGCCACGACTATTTGATCAAGTAGAACTCTGTCTGCCGAGGGCGGAAAAATCTGTACCCGGCGTCAGTCATGTGCGCGTCGTCTTCGGCCATGACGGTCACGCGTTGGCCGCCCCATTCCGGAACATCGGTCGACGTATTGAGCTCGATCGACATGTACGAACCCGGAAGGATCTTGTTACCCCCGCCGCCTATGTTCCCGCGAAAGTCGATCGACGGTCCAAGCCCATGGCCGTGAGCACCGATCGGGTGCGAATAGATCATCGCGTTGATGCCTTGCTTCTTACACTCCGCCATCGTCGCTTCGTATACCTGCGTTCCGCTCATCCCGGCGCGGGCAACGCCAAAAAGAATGTCCTGCAAACGGTTCGTGTTCTTAAGTGCATTCTTAAGACCGGCCGGGGCGTCCTTTTCGCCCGGCTTCAGAATGTAGCCGTGCTTCTGCCAGTCAGTGCTGAGCCCCATATAGATCAATCCGAAATCGACATGGATCAGATCGCCGCGTTCGAGCACCGTGGATTCGTCTGCGACGCTTAGAAATTGTTGAGTCGTGCCGGTCGTCTTCGCTTGACGTTGAACGCGAAGATCGGGCTGGAACCAAATCCCGAGACCCAGGTTGTTGACCTGCTGCATCATCCACCATCGGACGTCACCGACCGTAGTTTTACCGGGCTTGATCACTTCGCTGGAAAAGGCCCGACGCGTGATGACGTCGGTAGCCAAGACTGCCGTCCGGTAGTGCTCCAACTCGCCGGGAAGCCGAGTATCAAAAAACTCTGTCAGGAAGTCAGCCGCCGGAACGAATTTTTTCTCGTTAGAGGGGCCAA
>JANPJL010000051.1:0-5577 GCA_031425495.1 Acidobacteriota bacterium | reverse complement strand
ATTGCCCATGCTGTCGCCCACCAGGATGATATCGACACCGGCCTCATCAACGATGCGTGCGGTCGGATAATCGTAGGCGGTCAGGCAAACGAGTTTCTCGCCTTTTTCCTTAGCCGCGCGAAGTGCCGGAACATAGATCTTCTCGGGCTTATCGGGTTTCAAGTAGGCCATAAATCGTTTTCAGCATAGACCTTTGCACAATCCAAGTCTAGTGGTTGTGATTTCCTTCCGAGAGGTTGAAAGGGAAGGCGTTCCAACGCGTGACGGCTGATTGGTCGGTCGATTCGGTTAACAACGTCCTGATGTCTTTTTGAAGAGTCGGATGAACGAAAGCCGGGGCGATCTCGCACATCGGAACGAGGACAAAATTGCGAAGATGCAGGCGCGGGTGCGGTAAAGTCAAGAATTCGGTATCCGTTTGTTCCTGGTTGTAGAAGAGTAGGTCGAGGTCGATCGTTCGCGGCTTTTTCAGCGATTTGTCTTTACGGCCGAGCAGATACTCGATCCGAAGCATGCGGGCCATCATCTGCGAAGGCGAGATGCTTTCGCAATGCAACTCGGCAACCATGTTTAGGAAGGTAGTCTCGCTTTCGATCTCAACCGGCTCCGTCTCGTAGATCCCGGAAAGCTTGGTGACCGTGAAGCTAGCTTCCATCAATCCACGGACGGCGAGCAAAAGATTGCCGGCGCGATCGCCGAGATTGGAACCTATGCTGACGTAAGCTGTGATTGTTTCAGTGTTCAAGCGAGTAAATAATAAGGTTCTTTTCGGTTTTGTAACAACTGCAGGTTGGCAGGGAAGTGTTCCATTAGTAACTACAGAATTGGCTAGCTTGCTAGTGCAGTCATGGAACAGGCAGCGTTAACCAATAGTGGTCCACTCTGAAAAATGGCTGATTTTTGTTCCGCGTTATTCCGTGCTTTACGTTTATTCCGTAGTTCCCGCGCTGCGAAATGACCACAGAATACACCGAACAACACGGCGACGACACGGATTGAGAAAGGTCTTTCACTGCGTATGCGTACCCACTCCACGCGCGTGAAATGCAACTGAACCATTACCTGGAAACCATAATCATTTACAATTCAAACTTTCGATGTTTCAATAGTCCTAGGTCGAAAGATCGAATCCAGTAGTGTTTTCCAGATTTGAAAACATTCGGGCGGGCAGCCGGTGTGACCCGTCTTGACATAAAATCTCACGCCTCACGCGATGCCAAGAAGAAAGTACCGACACAGCCAGCGGTTTGACTCTCAGGCCCCCCGTTCTCACGAAGAGTATTTACTTTCCCAACCGTCACAAACAACTACACGGACCGAATTGCTGCGCCTGATCCGCGGCGGGGAAGACACTTATCTCGAGCTCAAGGTCCGACTCTCGAATTCCGAAAAGATAACCCAGGGTATTGTCGCTCTCGCCAATACGAATGGCGGAACCATCATTTTCGGCGTCAACGATCAGCTTCGCATCGAGGGTGTCGCAAATCCGGAATGGGTTCAGGAAGAGCTGACGCGGATCTGCCGCGAAGAAATCGTTCCGTCGATCACGCCTTTGATCGACAACGTCGCCTTCGACAGCGGAAAACGGATCGTCGCACTTGATGTGCAGCCGCGACGCAAGCCTTATCGCACGAGAGACGGGCGATTTTACATGCGGTTTGGCGCAGAGAAACGCGAGGTGTCGCGTGAGCAGCTTTCGATGTGGCTCGACGAGATAAGGCCGCTTGGTTACGAGAATCTTGCGCTCTTCACGGCCGACGAAAAAGACTTCGATGACGGACTGCTTTGGACGTTTGCCGGGGCGTTCGAAGATGTTAGTCCGACGATCAACCTTTATCAGACCGCAGATTTCCTGAAGAAAGATCTGATACTCGCCGTGGGCGGTCCGGACGAATTCTTCCCGACCGTCGCGGCACTGACGCTATTCGGAAGGGACGAGCGGGTCCAGGAATTATTTCCACGCTCGCTGGTGACGGTCGCCCGCTACTCCGGCGAAAACGGTGGAGCGCAGCTGGTTGAGCGGTTGGAGTTAAAAGGAAATCTGCATACGCAGAACGAGGCGATCATTCGATTTATCGAGCGGTATTGCGATCTGGAAAAGGAGAAACCGCGCAAGTCGCTCCATCTGGTCGGGTCACCGGTCGCGGCTCGTTCGACCTATCACGTGTATGCCGTCCGGGAGGCGGTAGCGAATGCATTGATCCATCGAGACTTCGCACTTCGCGACATCCCCACGCGGATCACCATCCACGATAATTTTATCGAGATCGTCAACGCCCGCCGGACGCAAGGGTTTGTCCCGCCAGCGTCGCGGGCGATTCGCTACGGCATCACGCAGCGACTTAACCCGCAGATCGCTTCGATCTTTAGCCGACGAGAGTACGGCACGAGCGTTCCTCGCGGCGGCGTACCGATGATCCTGAAGCAATGCGAACGCCTCGCCGGAAAACGTGCCGAGCTCTACACTGTGAACGACGAGTTCAAATTGAAGATGTACGGGGTGTGACGCTTTACAGGTCATGCCATTTACTGTCTACGCGTCGACTTAATTTCCTGTATTTCGTGTATTTGCATGTTTGTTATGTCGGGCCTGTTCGTGTGTTTCGTGTATTTCGTGGTTCGGTTTTAGAAAAAGAAAACCACGAAATACACGAATCGCACGAAAAGAACACGAATAAGAAAGGCCTCAAATCAGAGGTGGCTTCGTTGCTTCGTGGTTCACTCTCTTCAGAAAAGCCTAACCACGAAACACACGAAATACACGAAAAGAAAGCGAGCCCAGGCTGTCTTCACAAGTGAACTACTGAGACTGTTTCGTAATGCCGAAAAACGAAAAGGCCGGGCGCGAGCAGCCTGAATATGACAGAAGACACTACGGTTTGATCACCCTTGCAACGGCGATCCTCTATTACTTCTCCAATCCCAAACCTCAGTACTATTACGACTATACGTTTCGTGTCGCAGCGAACATGCTCGGGGGCAGCGTTGCGTTCACCGAAAAACAGCCGTCGTGGCTGAACGAGTTCGTATCTTTCGAAGGCTTTTACTACTCGGTTTTCCCGCTCGGCAGCGTGGTGACGATGATGCCGTTCGCGTTGCTGAAGATCGCGGGTTTGATCTCGCAAATGCCGGCGGCGATTATCGCAGCGTTGTCGGCAGGTGTGATCTGCCTGTTCCTTTTCCTGATCGGACGCCGTTACGACGTCGACCGAACGCGGCTGACCGTGATGACGCTCGGCGTCATGTTCGGTACATGGATGTGGACGAACATGACGATGGCGGGAGCGTGGCAGCTCGCACTCGGGTTTGCGATAATCGGCGAATTAGGCGCGATCTATTTCACCGTTTACGATCGACGGCCATTGATCGCGGGATTGTTTTTTGCGATGGCATTTGGTAACAGAACGGAGATACTGCTGACCGCTCCGCTCTTCATGTTTCTTTTGAACCGCCGAGACGCTGAGACGCGGAGTGAGGAGAGGGGGAGAGAGGGCGACTCGGAGAAGGGGGGCCGGGGTGACCGGGAGACGGGGAGATGCAGAGACGCCGCCGCCCCGTCACCCGTTCTCCGCGTCTCCGCGTCCCCCATCCGCCGCGTCCCCGCGTCCCCCCTCCTCCGCGTCGCAAAATTTTGCGTCTTCCCCTTCGTACTCGGTGTCGCGACGCTGTTCTATAACTACATCCGGTTTCATTCCTTCACCGACTTCGGTTACGCACGGATCCCGGGTGTGCTCGACGAGCCGTGGTACAACCACGGGATCTTTTCCTATCGCTACATCCCGGGGCAGATCTGGGAGATGATGTGGCGGTCGTGGGAAACTCGTTCGACATTTCCGTACCTCGTGCCGAATCCGTTTAGCAGCTCGATACTTTGGAGCAGCCCGTTCGTATTGTTCGCATTGCGTTCCGGCGCCTGCGACAGGGCACTCAAGTACGTTTCATGGCTGGCGATATTGGTTTTGTGCATCCTGCTCTGGATGCACGGCAACTCGGGAGGATGGCAGTTTGGATATCGGTACGCGATGGTCTGCCTGCCATGGCTGTTCGTGATCATGCTGGAGAGTTCACCGAAAAAACTGAAGCCACTAGAATGGGCCGCGTACGGTTTCTCATTCGTGGCGAACATCTATGCGACGTGGTTGTTTCACTGGACGGGTTATTTGAAGTAGTCAGAAGTCAGAAGTCAGAAGTCAGAAGTCGGAAGTCAGAAGTCGGAGGTCAGAATCCCGTCGCCAGTAGACACGTTTCTTCAAAAGCACGATGATGAGAAAGACTGAGCCGAATGATGCTCTTATTCTGATTTCTGATTTCTGATTTCTGACTTCTGACTTCTGACTTCTAAGTTCCGATGCTCCTCGATCTGTCACCCCTCCGCGTCTCACGCGATTACAGGCTGCTCTTTTTCGGGCAGCTTGTTTCTTTTTTCGGCTCGATGATGACGTTCATTGTCGTTCCGTGGCAGATGTATCAGTTGACGCAGTCGTCGGCGATGGTCGGCTACATTTATCTCGCTGAGTTCGTGCCGATGGTCGTGCTTGCCTTTGTCGGGGGAGCTCTCGCCGATTTTCTCGACAAGCGAAAGATGCTCCGGTTGACTGAGGTCGGCCAAACCTTCACAACCGCGATCCTGCTTGGAAACTCCCTGCTTCCCCAACCGCGGATTTGGGTATTATTTGTTGCGGTCGCGCTCCATGCCGGCCTCGCCGCTATTCAGCGCCCGGCGTTCGAGTCGTTCATCCAGAAAATTATTCCCGCGGATCTAATGTCGGCGGTGATGGCTTTGAACTCGATCCGCTGGAGCGTCGGTGCGATCGTCAGTCCCGCCGTCGCAGGCATAATCGCCACTCAGTTCAGCGCGTCGATCGCTTACACGATCGACCTGTTTACTTTTCTTGCATCGCTGATCGCCGTGTTCATGTTGCGTCATGTACCGTCGCCCGAAAATGCCGAGCGGCCTAGCTGGCAGGGGATCAAGCGTGCGTGGCGTTATGCGTTCTCGCGCCAGGAGTTGGTCGGCACCTACTTCATCGACATAGCCGCGATGTTCTTCGCAATGCCGCAAGCTCTCTATCCGGCCCTCGCCGTTTACTACGGCGAAAAATACATCGGCTTGTTTCCCGCGGCGATTGCGGCCGGAGCTTTGTTGGCTAGCATTACATCCGGCTGGACGAAGAATATTCACCGGCACGGATTAATGGTGACCGTCGCCGCGATGTTATGGGGCGTAGCAATAATCCTGTTCGGTTGGGTCGACAGCCTGGTGCCCGCGCTTTTGTTTCTCGTCGCGGCAGGATTTTTCGATATGATCTCGGGAATCTTTCGCGGATCGATCTGGAACCAGACGATCCCTAATTACTTGCGCGGCCGACTCGCAAGCATCGAGATGATGAGCTACCTTACCGGCCCGATGCTCGGAAGCGCTAAGATGGGAATTGTCGCGGAAAGCTTCGGCGTAAAAGCAGCATTGATCTCCGGCGGCGTGCTCTGCGTCGTGTCGGTCGCCGGTGCCGCATTGTTCCTACCGAAGTTCATTTCCTACGACGGCCGCGAAGGCGTCAAGCAGAAGGAACGCGAAGA
>JANPJL010000050.1:0-8489 GCA_031425495.1 Acidobacteriota bacterium | reverse complement strand
AGACGTGCGTCGATCGATTCCACGCCAAGTTCCTGGAGGAATGCGACCTGTTCTCTCACATCTGCAATCAGATCTTTTAGTTCCTGGGACATAAAATTTGAGTTCGTGACCAGAAAGAAGCGCTATCTAAACCGCAAAACTCGGTACTTCACCAAGTCTAATTCCTGAGCATTGTCTAATTCGGAAGTTCGGGACTCTCGACCTGAGCCCCATCTCTAGCTAGGTCGCGGGTGCTATGAACGTCCTCTCAATTTAACTACTTCATCGAGGATTCGGTCCGCTAACGCACGCTTCGACATCAGCTCTAGTTCAATTTCTGCTGAGTTTGTCAGGATCGTTGCGATGTTCGTGTCGGTATTAAATCCCGCACCTGCTTTGGTGATGTCGTTAGCGACGACAATATCCAGCCCCTTCTTTTCCATCTTCGAACGCGCATATTTCACCACGTCATTCGTTTCCGCGGCGAATCCGACAACAAGCTGGCCGTTCCGACGGCTTGCTGAAACGTCAGCTAGAATATCCGGCGTTTTGGTCAGCTCGAGCGTCATCTGGTCCTTGCCGTCCTTCTTGATCTTCGCGCTCGCCGCGTTTGCGGGTGCGTAGTCCGCAACCGCGGCGGCTCCTACAAAGACGGTAGCGTTCGACAGTCGCTCCATTACAGCAGCGTGCATCTCATCGGCCGATACGGCTCGTATTAGATCGACGCCGGTCGGCGGATCGGCGGTCGTCACCCCCGCGACCACACTGACCTCGGCTCCCCGATCGCGGGCCGCTTCAGCGAGGGCAAAGCCCATCTTTCCCGACGAATGATTCGAAATAAAACGCACCGGATCGATCGCCTCTCGCGTTCCGCCGACGGTCAGCAAGATTCGCTCACCAGCCAGGTCGGTACCACCTGCGTTAGCGGGTGGTCGAGCGCCGGGATCTCCGGAAGGTGATTTCGCTGCCAGCTCTGTACCACCCGCTAACGCAGGTGGTACTGACTGTCCGCGTTCCTTAGCCCGCAGAAGTTCGAGCGCCTGAGCAACGATATTCTCTACATCCTCAAGCTTTCCTGTACCGACTGTCTTACATGCCAGTTCACCCGCCACGGGCTCAACAAAATGCACGCCGTCTTTTTTAAGCTGCGCGATATTCCTTTGCGTCGCGGGATTTTCCCACATCGTCGTATTCATCGCCGGAGCGATAAGCACCGGAGCTTTCGACGCCAGATATGTAGATGAAAGAAAGTCGTCGGCAACGCCATTTGCGAACTTCGCGATGATGTTCGCAGTCGCAGGAACTATGAGGAGCAGGTCGATCGACTGTGAAAAGTTAATGTGAGCGATCGGGTCGGGATTCGACGGATCGTAGTCGTCGACGATCACGTGTTTGTCCGTCAGGGCTCGGAATGTCAACGGCTGAACGAACTCCGTCGCGTGCTTCGTCATCGCCACCGAGACGTCGCACCGTGACTTCTGTAACAGGCGCATCACCTCGACAGCTTTGTATGCCGCGATGCCGCCTGATACGCCTAAACCGACTCTATAATTCGCCATCGTAAGAGAGATTCTACTATAAGACGATTGTTTCGCCGTGCTAGAATGCGATGCGATAGAAACATTGAATTGAGGATTTTCGGGATGACACAACGGGCGTTCGGAATTTTAATTTTCCTCTGTGCTTTTTCAACGGGCTACCTGCTTGTTCCCCAAACACCCGTGGTCGAAACACGGGCTCTAGAAATCAGGGCAATCGAACGTTCCGGCTCCCAAGGCGATCCGGATGACAAAACCCTCGAGACGATTGAAGAATCTCGTGATGATCGTCCCGAAGATTCCGTTCGCATAAGGCTTTTGGAGACTGGAGAAGGCTTTCACGGCAACGAAGTCATGGCGAGAGACGGTGAGAAATGGCTTGGGCTTTTTGAGACTAGCCAAGGGTATTCCTTCCGATACACCCATATCATCGTAAAACGCGTCCACGACCCGATCATTGATGAAGTGGAAACCGCGAGAACCGGAAAGACCGTCCAGGTAAGGGCCGACAGCAACCCGATTTTCCTGGTAAAGAATGCTAAGGAGTTGCGAGAAGGTGAAGTGGAAACTGTTTTTCGCGGCCTGAATCGGAGGGAGGCAATGGCCGACGATGCAGAGTTATCGCTCGATGAAAAATTAACTCGCCTCGGTAGCGATTTTCTTCAGACCTTCGAGATGGGGGGTGGGCGCTTCACCCTTAGGGTCATGAAGGCGAAGAGTACTGATGGAGAGAGGGTGCTCGCTCTTGTTCTGGAAAGTGACGGCACGCGACAAATCCTTCATACCATGCGACCTTCGTACGAAGGTGAGTTAGGGCCTAAGGAATGGTTAGGCCAATTAGGAACGCTATACTGGATCGGCGATGTGGATGGCGACAAACGTCCGGACTTCTATCTTGACTTGTTCTGGCATGACAACATCTCCGATCTAGTCCTGTTCCTTTCTTCGAAGGTCAGAAAGGGGCAGTTGGTACGAAAGGCCGCTCGATTCACGACGTCGGGTTGCTAATGGACACCCTCTCATCCGAACTAATTTATAAGGGCAAAGTCTTCGACATCCGCGTCGACGAGATCCGCGAGGGCGATCTCGCGTACAAGCGAGAGATCGTCGTCCATAAAGGAAGCTGCGTCATTATTCCCGTGTTCGACGACGGAACCGTGGCTCTCGTTAGGCAATATCGTCATGCAGCTGGGAAATATCTGCTTGAGATCTGCGCCGGAACGCTGAATGAAGGTGAAGATCCGGAGGTCGGGGCGATACGGGAGCTGGAAGAAGAGATCGGTGTCACCGCAGCAAAGATCGAAAAACTCACCGAATTCTATGTCTCACCGGGCTTTCTAACCGAGAAGATGCATGTTTTCCTGGCGACCGAACTGACGGAAACTGCCCAAAAGCTGGAGGAAGATGAGGTCCTGACCATAGAAAGGCATTCGTTCCCGGACCTACTGGAGATGATCCGCAATGGCGGGATCGAGGACGCTAAGACGATGGTTGGGATCATGCTCGCCTCCGAGAGGGTGGGCGCCGGCTATTCTAACGCAGAGACCGCAGAGAACGCGGAGTGAAAAAACGGCTTCTCCGCGTTCTCCGCGATCCCTGCGTTAAAATAGCCGCACAGGATCGAAACCCTTGGACACTGAAGTTCCCTCACTGAACTTGACCTAATTCCCCTGTTTGGATACTCTATCAGTTCGCTTTCAGGCGAGAATAGCTATCAGTGTAGGGATTGTATGAGTACTTATTTTCCGAGCGGGAAAGGCTTGGCCGAAAATCGCAAGTGGTTCGTCGTCGATGCAGCCGGGAAAACCGTAGGTCGTTTGGCGACTGAGGTTGCGCGGATGATCTCCGGCAAGAACAACCCGGCATGGACGCCGTTCATGGACATGGGCGATCACGTGATTGTGATCAATGCGCGAAAGGCGGTCTTTACCGGAGCAAAGAACGACCAGAAACTCTATCGCCGTCACACGCTCTATCCGGGCGGTTTGCGAGAAACAAGCGTCAAAGAGATGTTCGAGAAAAAGCCCGAAAAGGTCATCGAACTTGCAGTCAAGGGAATGCTCCCAAAGACGAAGCTGGGCAAGGCGATGGTAAAGAAATTGAAGGTTTACGCGGACGGCGATCACCGCCACTTCGCACAGAAACCCGAGGCAATTGAAATCTAATCTGCGATTTTGGATTCGATTTGATCGCTGAGACGGCAAATCCAAAATCCAAAATCTAAAATCCAAAATCAAGATATGGCAGACATTCAGTATTACGGCACCGGCCGCAGAAAAACTTCGACAGCACGCGTTTATCTTCGTCCGGGCTCGGGCGAGATCATTGTGAATCGTCGCTCTTTCGATTCTTACTTCCCTAACGAAGCACTTCGCATGATCATCCGACAGCCGCTTAGCCTGACCGACACGGTCGGTAAGTTCGACATTTTAGTTAATGTCGATGGCGGAGGAACAGCCGGGCAAGCCGGAGCGGTTCGCCACGGTATCACGCGTGCGTTGATGGAATTCAACCTCGACCTTCGGCCGACGCTCAAGAAAGCGGGCCTGGTCACACGAGATCCGCGCCAGAAGGAACGTAAGAAGTACGGTCAGAAGGGTGCACGTAAGCGGTTCCAGTTCTCGAAACGTTAATAACGTGGTCTTTGGCTTTTGGTCTTCGGTTTTCGAAGACCGAAGGCCAAAAGCCGAAAACCATTAGCGAGGTGCCATTGGTTAACATACGACCTCGCTGAATACATAAACCAAGGAGATAAAGTTTTGGCAACAGTTACGATGAAAGAACTCTTGGAAGCAGGAGTTCATTTTGGTCACCAGGTTCGCCGTTGGAACCCGAAGATGAAGGAATACATTTTCGGTGAACGCAACGGCATTTATATTATTGACCTTCAGAAAACACAGAAACTCTTCCGTGACGCTCTGAACTACGTTACCGAATCGCTTACCGAGCGTCCGAATCAGAAAGTTCTATTCGTCGGCACCAAGCGTCAGGCACAGGACGCGATCAAGGAAGAAGCCGAACGTTGCGGACAGTACTACGTTAACAACCGCTGGCTGGGCGGCTTGCTCACAAATTATCAAACCGTACAGAAGTCGATCGCGAAACTGAAAGAGATCGAGACGATGCGCGAAGACGGCCGAATGGAGATGCTCACTAAGAAAGAGCGTCTTAAGCTCGATCGTGAGCACGAAGGTTTGATGAAGAATCTCGCCGGCATCAAGGACATGGGCGGTCCGCCTGACATGATGTTCGTCATCGACGTGCGCAAAGAAGATATCGCCATCAAAGAAGCAAATCGACTTGGTATCCCCATTGTCGCGGTAGTCGATACGAACTGCTCGCCCGAGGGGATCGATCAGGTCATTCCCGGGAACGACGACGCTCTTCGTGCGATCCGCTTATTCGCATCGCGTATTGCTGATGCGATCCTCGAAGGCAAACAGGTTGGAACCGAAGGCGGAGGTGGCCAAGTCGAAGCTGCTCCGGAGGTTGAGGACGAAGAGATCGATATTGCGGCGAGCTTGCGGAAGGCCGGGATCACCGATCCCGATGAAGAGGGCGATGTCGAGGTCGAGGAAACCGCAGACGAGACTGCGGATATCCATGTAGCCGACCAGACGTGGGAAACTACTGAGGCAACGCATGCTGATCCGACAGGTGGGGCTTTTGCCGCGCAGGAAGCCGGTGCCGATACGACTGTGGACACGCGTTCAGAAGTCGAGACGGTGGCTTCGGAACAGGTTGCCGACGCGACAAAGAACGAAGCTGAAGAAAGCAACGAAGCAGCGGCAAGCTAAACACATCATTTCATTTTTGAAGCGCGTGGCTTTTTTGCTTGAGGGTGAATTGGCTACGCGTTTTTATGAAGTACAACAAACTTCAGTTTGTTGATTTGATTGGAGTCCAACAAACTTCAGTTTGTTGAACCCAGAGTGATCGAATATTGCGACAAACTGAAGTTTGTCGGACATTAGTAGAATGACGGAGTGACAAACTAAAGTTTGTCGAACATAGGAATTATGGCAGATGTAACAGCAAGCGCGGTTAAGTCACTGCGTGAGAAATCAGGGGCGGGGATGGTCGATTGCAAGAACGCACTGGTCGAGTCCGGTGGCGACGAGGCGGCGGCGATCGAGATATTGAGAAAGAAAGGTATGGCGACCGCCGGTAAGAAAGCCGGACGCGTCACAGCCGAGGGCGTTGTCGGATCGTACATTCACATGGGCGGTAAGGTCGGCGTTTTGGTTGAGATCAACTGCGAGAGCGATTTTGTCGCACGCGGCGAAGAGTTTCAGCAGTTGGTCAAGGATGTTGCGATGCACGTTGCAGCTTCCGATCCGAGGTTCGCGACGCGAGAAGAAGTTCCGGCCGAAGAGTTGGAGAAAGAGCGCGAGATCATGCGTGAGCAACTCAAGAACGACCCGAAGAACGCGAACAAGCCGGAAGATGTCCTTACCAAGATCATCGAGGGCCGGTTGAATAAGTTCTACGAAGAGAATGTTCTTGTCGATCAGCCGTTCGTCAAAGACCCTTCGAAGACGATCGGTGAACTTGTCGCTGAAAAGATCGGCTCGATAAAAGAGAACATCTCGGTCCGTCGTTTCACCCGTTACAAGATGGGCGAAGGCATCGAGAAAAAGGCGGACGATTTCGCCGCCGAAGTCGCGTCGATGGTCGGCTAGAGTTCCCAGAGTTGCAGAGTTTCCAGAGTTGCAGAGTTTGAGCGGCGCAGCGGACGATCGAACCCGCAAATTCTGAATCTCCGTATTTCTTATCTCTGCAACTCTGCAACTCTGCAACTCAGGAAACCCTGGAAACTAATGAAACCCGTGTTCAAACGCATCCTGCTAAAGCTCTCCGGCGAAGCCTTGATGGGCGGGCAAACCTACGGCATCGACACTGCGATGGCGCAGTCCGTTGCGCGCGAGATTAGGGCGGTGCAGGAATTGGGTGTTGAGATCGCTATCGTGGTCGGCGGTGGAAATATCTTTCGCGGTGTATCGGAATCGGCGGGCAACATGGATCGTGCGGCCGCCGATTATATCGGAATGCTTGCGACGGTAATGAATTCCGTCGTGCTCCAGGATGCTCTCGAGCAGATGGGTGTACAGACACGTGTCATGTCGGCGATCGATATCCCGCAGCTTGCCGAACCGTTCATCCGCCGACGCGCTGTGCGACACCTTGAGAAAAACCGCGTGGTTATTTTTGCGGCCGGGACCGGAAACCCGTACTTTACGACGGACTCCGCGGCTGCTCTGCGGGCTCTCGAGATACAGGCGGAAGTGATTTTCAAAGCCACGAAAGTAGACGGTGTCTATTCAGCCGACCCGATGAAGGACATGACTGCAACGCGCTTCGATAAGATCTCTTACCAGGAAGTTCTCGAAAAGCAGTTGAAGGTCATGGATTCGTCGGCGATCTCGCTTTGCATGGATAACAAACTGCCGATCATGGTCTTTAATATGACCGAGTCGGGAAACATTATTAAGGCCGTGAGCGGCGATACGAGCATCGGTACGCTGGTCGGCGAAGTAGGGCGGACTGTTAGTCCGCCCGCCCCATAGTCATGAATAACGGGACGGACTGACAGTCCGTCCTACGAAAGATATGAGCTCTAGCACTGTCATAAACGAAACTAAGCCGAAAATGGAAGCGGTCATCGAGGACTTCAAAAGAAAGCTCTCGAATGTCCGCATCGGCCGGGCTACGGTCGGACTCCTCGACGCCGTTATGGTCGACTACTACGGGACGCCAACGCCGTTGAGTCAGATGGCATCGATCGCGGTTCCCGAACCCCAGCTTCTCACGGTACAACCTTGGGACACCACGCAGATGGCCGCCGTTGAGAAAGCGATCACCGCGGCGAACCTCGGGATGAACCCTTCGAATGACGGGAAAGTCATCCGCCTGGCGGTTCCGGCATTAAACGAAGAACGGCGAAAGCAGCTTGGTAAGCAAGTCCACGAGTTTGCAGAAGATCATCGCATCGCCCTCCGCAACGTTCGGCATGCCGCGAATGATTCGCTAAAGAAGATGTTAAAAGACAAATTGGTGTCGGAAGACGAAGAACGCAGCGGGCTGGAAGAGATCCAGAAGCTCACGAATACTTTTGTTGCGAAGATCGACGAGCTAGCGAAACACAAAGAGCAGGACATCATGAGTGTGTGAGACAGAAGTCAGTAGTCAGTATTCAGTAGTCGGTAGTCAGTAGTCAGAACACAGAACAAAAAGCCCGCGACAATTAAAGTCGCGGGCTTTTATTCTGACTACTGACTACTGACTTCTGTCTTCTGACTTCTACTTCGCCGTATTAGAATTCTCTTGTCCTTTGAGAGACTTGTCGAGGTCGTCCCTGAAGTCTTTGCAGTACTTCGCTACGTCGACTTTGTTCGTATTGCTTTGCTCCAGGCTCTTCTTCAACTGATCACGAAATGCATTCAACGCTGTCTTCTTGGCGGCCTTCACGAGAAAATTATCGTTCGGATCGTTCGCCTGAGAGGAGAGAATGTCCAGGGCTTCGTCGCATTCCGGGATGCCGACCTTTTGTTCGCCTACCGCCGTATCTACGGCCTTATCGGTGAGTGTCTTGTTTGCATTGATGTTAGATTCTCCCTCGGTCGCTTGCCGTACCCAGTCCCCCATGCCGCAGCCAAGACCAATCACCAGAATCATCGAAAGAAGTAAAATTTTATTTGCCATCCGGAGGTGAGTTTCGACGAAACCGGTCGGACTGTCAAGGGTTCTGAACGGCGGTCGGTGCCAGGGGGGCTCCTGCAAAATCGTAGATGACGTAAAGGTTTAGCGCGTCGTCCTTCACTTCGGCTCGCACGTCAGACACCGCCGCCTGGAGATTTCCATTCGCTGCGGCGATCGGAAGGTTGACGGCTACCTGACGGCCATCGAGTATTCGGACCGGGTTAACACGTGTGTTTATCGTCGACTGGACGATCGGTGTAAGCAACGCACCGA
>JANPJL010000049.1:0-2447 GCA_031425495.1 Acidobacteriota bacterium | reverse complement strand
CGACGCCCGACGGAATTTTCGGGCGTTGCTGACGCGACGCTCTTTGTAAACCTCTGGCCGTGGGCTAAGGCCCACGGCTAAATTCGACTGGTCGCTGACGCAACCCATGATCGTCGTCTGCGAACCTAAAATCCTTCCAATGGAAAATTATCCTAAACGGTTGGCCGGATTTTCGGACTCACCTTCGTTGTCTCCGGCACTGCCATTTCTCCCATCACTACACCTGTGCCCGGACTGGGGGTCGGCGATGGCATCGCGATCGCACCCATAAGAGCCTCACGATGCGGTGGTTTCCTAGTAAGAGATGAAACAACAGACATCGCTCCGAACAGACTGACGACCAGTGAGAAGGCGGCCGCCGCGAAGATCGACACTTTCTGTTTCACCTTCGCCCAACCGACAGGACAGTCCTGCGTCAATATCGTTCCGTCGGCCCGCTGAACATAGCGAACGCACAAGCGACCTTCGGAAAGCCTTAACAGATTCTCCGCGTCGTAACGCGTCATCCCCGACAGGTTATAAACGTTTAGCTTGCACTCGCCGCAATGGCGTTTGCGTTCGTCACCTTGCATCGCACTCCAGTTAGCCGAGCAGGGACTCGCAATCTTTAAATTATCTAAAGGGCTATCGAATCCAGACATAAAAACTCCGTTCGTTTCATTTTCAGCATCGGGCTGTCGGTGAAATGAACGGAGCGAAAACGACTTCTTGCAGACTCATTCTTACACTCTTAACTGGTTGCTCGCCGGTACTTGTGCGTGATCGGACGACGGCGGCCGACGCCGATGGCGTTCTTTGAAATGATTATGGACGGTGGAAGTTGTTGGCGTTTGAATTCGTTGGCGGGGTTCTCGACTTTGTTGAGTACCGCGTAGACGAGATCGGCATCATTGCCTTCGCTGATGATCTCGGCGGGTGCGGATTTGCGTTCGAAATACGATTCGAGGATCGGGTCCATCAGTTCGTATGGGGGAAGGCTGTCCTGATCGAACTGGTTCGGTGCGAGCTCGGCCGAAGGTTTTTTGTCGATGATCTTTGTTGGGATGATCTCGCGTCCCGCCGATGCGTTTATCTGCCGTGCGATCTGCCAGACCTCGGTTTTCAGGACATCGCCCAACACCGCGAGTCCGCCGTTCGTGTCGCCATAGAGCGTGCAATAACCGACAGCGAGTTCCGACTTATTTCCGGTGGAAAGCAGCAGCCGGCCCTCTGCGTTCGAGATCGCCATCAGGATCACACCGCGAAGTCGCGATTGCATATTCTCCGCGGCCAGACTCTCACCGCCTTTCGTCGGTTTGGTGAGATTCATCTGTTTGAGCAAGACCTCGAAGGTAGCAGAGATCGGTTCGATCCGGCTTTCGCATCCGAGGTTCCGTATCAGCTCTTCCGAATCCTTGATGCTCCCTTCGGACGAGAACGGCGACGGCATCATCACGCACAAGAGATTCTCGGGACCGATGGCTTCGGCGGCGAGTGCGGCAACCAGCGTCGAGTCGATCCCGCCGGAAAGTCCGAGTACGGCTTTCTTGAATCCGTTCTTCCCGGCATAATCGCGGATCCCAAGAACGAGTGCCCGGCGTATCGATTCGGATTCCTCGCCGGTTATTCCTCGTGCGTCGGGTCTGCCGACATCGAGCTCGACAGTCTCGACGAATTCCTCGAACGCGGCAGCCTGTAGAATAATATCGCCTTGCTGATCGGCCACGAGGCTCGCACCGTCGAAGACTATCCCGTCGTTTCCGCCGATAAGATTTACAAAAATGATCGGCACATTTTGCGCCTTCGCTCGATGTGCAACCATGTCGCACCGCAGCTTGATCTTGCCTTTGTTATACGGCGATGCATTTATCGAAACGACGAGGTCTGCACCCATCGCGATCACTTCGTCCGCCGGATCTTGTTCGTAAAGACGATCCTTCCAGAACGTCTTGTCATTCCAAAAATCTTCGCAGACGACGACGCCTAGCTTTACGCCATTTATCTCGAACAAGCGCCGTCTCTCGCTCGGTTCGAAATATCGCGGGTCGTCGAAAACGTCATACTCGGGGAGCAATGTCTTATCCGCAAATCCTACGAGTTCACCGTCGTGGATTACTGCCGCGCAGTTGTAGAGCCTCCGTCCGTCGTTGTCCTCATTCGGACGAATCGTTCCGACGATCGCGGTTATGCCGCGCGTCGATGGGATGATCTCGCTTAATGGATCAAGCGAATGCTGGATTATGTCCGGATCCTGGAACCAGTCCTGCGAAGTGTAGCCGTGCGTGATCAGCTCCGGAAAAACGATAAGGTCAGATCCGTCCGACTTTGCTTTCTCGATCGCCGCGACAATTTTCTTTACGTTGCCGGCAATGTCGCCATTGGTCGAATTGATCTGCCCGATCGTTACTTTCATCTACGAGGTTGGTTTCTGGTTTCTGGTTTCTTGTTTCTTGTCTGAGATGGTGACG
>JANPJL010000048.1:0-39188 GCA_031425495.1 Acidobacteriota bacterium | reverse complement strand
CTCCGCGCGCATACAACAAACGTACGTGGACGTACCGGATCCGACCGAGTGTTCTGCACAAGCCATTCGTCCAAATCGATAAGAAATTATTTTCGTCGTCGCCATTCGATGAAGTCGTGACGACGCCAAACCAACTCCGCTGGGACCCGATCCCGCTTCCTACCGAACGGACGGATTTTATCGACGGCATTACGACGATCGCCGGGAACGGCGACAGCTTCTCTCAAACGGGAATGGCGGTGCACATCTACACGTGCAACACGTCGATGACGAATCGATTCTTCTACAACGCCGATGGTGAGATGTTGATCGTACCGGAGAGGGGCAGCCTTACGATCTTTACCGAACTCGGTGTGATCGAAGTTAGTCCGGGCGAAATTTGTTGTATTCCGCGAGGATTGAAGTTTCGAGTTTCTCTGAGTGCGGAACACGAAGGCGTAGAGAACCACCCCGGCGGCGAAGCGCCGCCACCCCTCCTTCGGAAGGAGGGGAGCTCTGAAAATCCAAAATCCAAAATCCAAAATCCAAAATGCGCGCGCGGTTACATTTGTGAAAATTACGGTTCGCAATTCCGGCTTCCCGATCTCGGACCGATAGGTGCGAACGGTCTGGCGAACGCACGTGATTTCGAAACGCCCGTCGCATGGTACGAAGACCGCGAGGGCAAGATGGAGCAGGTCGCGAAATTCGGCGGCAATCTCTGGTCGTGCGAGATCGATCATTCGCCGCTCGATGTTGTCGCGTGGCATGGCAACTACGCACCGTACAAGTATGATCTGCGCCGCTTCAACACGATCGGCTCGATCTCGTTCGATCATCCCGACCCGTCGATCTTCACCGTCCTGACATCACCATCGAGCGAAGCCGGTGTTGCCAATTGCGATTTCGTGATCTTCCCCGACCGCTGGCTCGTCGCCGAAGACACGTTCCGGCCGCCCTGGTATCACCGCAACGTGATGAGCGAGTACATGGGATTGATCTACGGCCAGTACGACGCAAAGGAAGAAGGATTCGTCCCCGGCGGCGGATCGCTGCACAACCAGATGTCGGCCCACGGTCCGGATCTGGACGCATTCGAGAAAGCATCGAACGCTTCATTGCAGCCCCAGAAACTTTCGGGCACGCTCGCGTTCATGTTCGAATCGCGATACATCATCAGGCCGACGAAGTTCGCAATGGACAGCGCTGAGTTGCAGCATGAGTACAGCGAGGTTTGGCAGGGGTTGAAGAAGAAGTTTGAAGGCTAAGATGCTAGACGTCGGTGTTCGGTAAACATGTGCGCAGCAGAATGCTCGTCACATGAAGGTGTAAAAGCCCGCGCGTAAGCAAGGGCGATATGCTCAAGTGGGAGCAACGAAGGGAGCAGCTCGGAGAGTGACGGGCACTATCGAGGGCACGGCGGAGAGAGTTACCCCACCTTGAGCATATCGCCCTTGCTTACGCGCGGGCTTTTGCATCTTGGTTCCCGCTAGATGGCGCTTAACACAAGTTGTTGAGCAATTTTGATTATGGTAGCTCCTGTCGACATCAAGTTTCTCGCCACCTCCTCAAAAGGCGAAGTATCCGCGCTGCTAATGCGGCCGGATGACGCGACGCATCTGCTCGTCCTAGGACACGGTGCGAGTTCGAACATGCGCACGCCTATGCTGCAGACGATCTCAGAGCATCTCGCCGATCAGAAAATCGCGACGTTTCGTTATAACTTTCCTTACTCAGAAAATAAACGTGGGCGTGATCCGAATCCGGTGTGCGTAGCGACAATAAGATCTGCAGTAAAAGCAGCGAGAGATGCGGCTCCGGATTTAAAACTTTTGGCGGGTGGGCATTCATTCAGCGGACGAATGACGACGACGGCAGCATCTGAAGCGGCGTTGGATGGTGTCTCCGGTCTGGTGCTTTTCGCGTTCCCGCTTCATCCCGCCGGTGCACCCGACACAAAACGGGCTGAACATTTGAGTGAGGTCGCGGTCCCGATGCTTTTCTTGAGCGGCACACGTGATGCGCTTGGGGAATTGGATCTGCTTGAGCCTACTGTCGCGAAACTCGGAAAGCAGGCGACGCTTCACTTACTCGACACTGCGGATCATAGCTTCAAGATCCTGAAGCGCACGCGGACAAACACCGAGGATGTTTTTGACGAGATGGCACGCGTTACTGCCGAGTGGGCTCGTCAACTATAGGGTGCATGTGCTGTCCGCTCCTTGGGCTTCGCCCCTCGGTGTGCGGAATCCAAAGAGCGACACCACAGATTTCTTAATGTGAAACTTCGCTGGTAGAATATCGGCACCAAATTTACTGGACGCACCTGCTTCCCCGGAGGATCTCGAAATGCTTCGCTCAATCGCATCGGTTTTTTTGCTGATAGGCCTCACCTGCGCCGCCTATTCGCAGCAGCACCACGACGGCTCTGCGTCGAAGTCATCCGGTCCGGTAGATCTCGGAAAGATCGACTTTCCGAACTCCGGTCCCGCGGCGGCGCAAAAGCATTTCATCGAAGGCGTGCTTCTGTTGCATAGCTTCGAATACGCCCGTTCAAGGAAGGCATTCGCTGAGGCATCGCGGATAGCTCCTGACTTTGCTCTCGCGTATTGGGGCGAGGCGATGACGTACGATCATCCGATATGGGGCGAGCAAGATCGGGCGGCCGCACTGGCGGTCCTTGCACGACTTGCTCCCACCGCCGCTGAACGCCGCGCGAAGGCTAAAACGGACCGGGAGAAAATGTATCTCGACGCTGTCGAAAAGCTTTACGCAGACGGCGAGAGACGTCAGCTCGCAGCGGCCTACTCCAGCGCCATGGCCGAGCTTACAAAACGCTTTCCAGACGATCTCGAGGCGCAGGCATTCTACTCGCTGTCCGTACTCGGCCTGAACGGAAACGATCGTGATACTGAGAATTACATGAAAGGCGCCGCTATCGCTGAATCGATCTATCAAAAGAATCCTTCACATCCCGGCGCTCTGCATTACCTGATCCATTCCTACGACGATCCAGTGCACGCTCCGCTCGGGCTTCGCGCCGCAAGGGCTTATGGGACCGTCGCCCGAAGTGCGTCGCACGCCCAGCACATGCCATCGCATATCTTTTTTGCGCTCGGGTTGTGGGAAGATTCGATTGCCGCGAACACCGCGGCAATGAAGACGGCCCGCGACGAGGGCGTGGGCGGCTATCACGCCTTGCATTGGCTTCAGCACTCCTATCTTCAAGTCGGCCGCGATGACGAAGCCGTAAAGCTTCTCGCCATAGTTGAGGAGGATGCGAAGACAAATACTTCCCGGCCGACAATCATTCACCTGGCACTATGTCGAGCGACCATGTTGGTCGAGACACGCGGAAAGGGACCGGCAACAATGATGATACCGATAGAGGTTCCGGAAAGGAGGACCTTCGGTGCATTTTCGAATCACGATCTCGCGATCGGTCTCGAATACGTCCGGAAGAATGATCTGGCGGAAGCCCGGCGAATGCTCGAGGCTCTCCGCGTTGGAAACGCATCGGCACGGGCGGCGAAGTCGAATACCAGTTCCGGCGAGAGTCGATATACGATCACTTCGAAACCCGGTGTCGATACCGGGACCGTGATGGAGCAGGTCCTCGACGCGTCAATTCAGTTCGCATCGGGAGCTCGTGACGAGGCGATTAGGAAAATTCTCGCTGCGGGCGAGGCCGAGGATCAACTCATTTTCGAATTTGGCCCCCCCGCGATAGTAAAGCCGGCCTGGGAAGCGGCGGGCGAGATGCTCCTCGCCGCCGGCAGAAAGCCCGAGGCCGCTGACGCTTTTCGAAACAGCCTGAAGCGTTATCCGAATCGAAGACTTTCGAATGAAGGATTGAAGTCGGCGACAGCTCGATAAGTTTGCCGCCAAAGGCGACGCACATTGAAGCCTCGGGGTTAATAGTCACAATGAAAGTGACCCATTTTGATCGAAGATTATTTAATTTCGGCGTATAGCTACGGTGGGTTTGCCTCCGGTGTTCTTTTTCGCGATGGATTGGTCGGTTCGTGAAGCGGGCCAGCAATTATCGAAGTCACTTCTGAATTTGGGATATTTCTTGTTCGTGTTCTTTTTCGTGTGTTTCGTGGATTTTGTGGTTGGATTTAAGAAAAGATAACCACGAATTACACGAAAAGGACACGAAACAAGAAGAAGGTCCAGTTCTCGAAACGCTGTTATCACGAACGTTTCCCCTAGGCTTTAAAGCCTGTCGCCTTTGGAGACGTGGCTTTATCGATCTCTACGCTTTGTCACTGGAAGTTTTCGCCCAAAAGATACGCGTGTCTTTATGAGGTACACCATTTATGACTGCAACCGATATGACTGCATTGTCGCCGGCACGGATCATGGAAGTTGGCATGGCATTCTGGCCCGCAAAGGTTTTGCTTTCGGCCGTGAAGCTTGGCGTTTTCACCGAACTTGGTAGCGAGGCAAAAACAGGAAGCGAGTTAAAAGATGTCCTTGGCCTGCACGACCGTTCGACACCCGACTTTTTCGACACGCTCGTCGCCCTCCGTTTTCTCGATCGCGATGGTGACGGAGCCGAGGGCAGGTATCGAAACACAGCAGAGACCGCGGCGTTTCTCGATCGAAACAGCCCGATGTTCATGGGCGGTTTTCTCGAGATGGCGAACGACCGTCTATACCCGTACTGGGGCGATCTAGTCGAGGCGCTGAAGACCGGCCGACCGCAGAACGAGACGAAGCACGGCGGTAAAGGCGTTTTCGAAGAGCTCTACAGCCAGCCAGCAAGACTTGAACAGTTTATGGACGCCATGGCCGGGATCTCTGCCGGGAACTTTCAAGCATTGGCCGAGAAGTTTGATTTTTCGAATTACACAACTGTGACTGATGTAGGAGGAGCTACTGGTCTGATGTCGATGTTGATCGCAAAGCAGAATCCGCACATGACATGTACATCGACAGACCTTCCGCCGGCAACCGAGATCGCACGCCGGAAGATCTCTGAAGCGGGTCTCGACGACCGGGTCAGGGCCGAGCCGATAGATTTTTTCAAAGACTCGATCCCGCCTGCGGACGTCGTCACGATGGGGATGATCCTTCATGACTGGAACCTCGAGCACAAAATGATGCTTATCAAGAAGGCGTACGAGGCTCTCCCCGAAGGCGGCGCGTTCGTTGTGGTGGAAAACATAATTGATGATGCCCGTCGCGAGAACGCCTTCGGGTTGATGATGTCGTTGAACATGCTGATCGAATTCGGTGAGGCGTTCGATTTCTCGGGTGCGGATTTTGACGGCTGGTGCCGCGAGGTAGGATTCAAGCGGACCGAAGTGATCCATCTAGCGGGACCTGCGAGTGCTGCTGTGGCGTACAAGTAGACGGTTGGCTCTCGATCAAGATACGGGACGGACTAACAGTCCGTCCTACCGTATGAACAAAGCTGAAATTCTAGATCGAATCTCACGCGGGCGGACAGACCTCGTATTCGACCTCCTGAAGCTTCCCGATTGGAGGGATGCACTGAGCGGCGCTCCTTATACGCCTATGCAGTGGTTCGTTTATTACAACGACACAACGGCGCTGAAGGCCGTGCTCAATGCCGGCGGTGATCTGTCGAGTATCGATCTGGACTGCGAGCTCGGTCACGCGTCATTCTTCGGTCACTGGAAGGTCGTCGACTTCCTGATCTCGCAAGGGGCAAATGTTAATTCCGCGCTTCCCGAAACCGGGGAGACGCCGCTCCACAGCGCTCTCTGCAAAGCGGGCCGGCCCTATTTTCTTTATGTTCTGAGGTCACTCGTAGAAAACGGTGCCGATGTAAATGCAAAGACGATCCCGGGACAAGAAACCGGAGGATTTATGCGCGACGTAAGGACGAAAGGCGAGACGCCTCTTCATCGCGCCGCGGCGTACGGCGACGAAGCGATGATCAAGTACCTGATAGATAACGGTGCCGACAAAGAAGCCCGCGATGCGAACGGGGATTCGCCGATCTCGTGGGCGAGCGAACATCTTCGTCCCGGTACCATACTAAAACTCCTTTCATTTCCGCCGCACAACATCAGCGACGCCGGTGCCGCCTCGATCACGAGCGATCACGGCTGTGGATGGGGAAATGGCATGGAGCGAAAATTTGTCGGCGACTATTCGCCCGAGTCCGAAACCAATGAGCACTAGCCAGCTTCGCGAGCGCATCTATTCAATCGACCTCCTTCGTGGTGTCGTGATGATGATCATGCTGCTCGATCACACTCGTGACTTCGTCCATCACGGCGCACTTTCCTCCGACCCAACCGATCTAACAAGCACGGACGTCGCGGTGTTCATGACGCGCTGGATCACCCACTTTTGTGCACCGGCATTTGTTTTCCTGTCAGGCATCAGCATTTATCTGCAGCGTCTCAACGGCAAGCCCAACAATGAACTTTCCCGATTCCTTTTCACGCGTGGTCTCTGGTTGGTATTGCTCGAGTTCACTATCGTTCGGTTAGGCATGGTGTTCAATTTCGATTACTCATTCTTCGGAATGGCGCAGGTCATCTGGGTCATCGGTGTTTCGATGATCGTCATGGCAGGCGTGATCTATCTGCCGGTAAAGATTACTGGTGCCCTCGGCCTGGCGATGATCATCGTTCACAATGTGCTCGATCGATTTCAACTGGCGCCGGATGCAGCTTTCAGCGGGACAGCCGACTTGGGACAGAAAGTATGGTTAATATTTCACCAGATGGGCGTTGTCCCGTTGGGTGAGAGCGGGATGGCAATCTTCTTTGCGTATCCGCTTATACCGTGGGTCGGGGTAATGGCCGCAGGCTGGGCGTTCGGCAGCATCTACACTTGGGAAGCGGATCGCAGGCGAAAAGTTTTGTACGGCGTCGGGGTCGCCGCAACAATTATTATCGTTCTTCGTTTCTCTAATCTCTACGGCGATCCGGTACCGTGGTCGGTTCAGTCGAGCACGCCGTTTACGATCTTGTCCTTCCTGAACACGACCAAGTATCCGCCATCGTTGCTGTATCTCTTGATGACGCTCGGGCCGTCGTTGATCCTTCTTGCTGCAACTGACGGTATTGATGGGAAAGCTATTTGGCAACGCATCGCCATCACATTCGGGCGCGTTCCGCTGTTCTTTTATATTCTGCAGTGGTTCACGGCGCACAGCGCGGGCGTCGTGCTCAGCCTTATCACGGGAAAGTCGATCAGCTACTTCTTCATGAACTTTGGCGAGAACGGTCAGGCGGCTCCTCAGGACTATGGATTTTCGCTACCGGTCGTCTATGCGGCGTGGATCGGCGGGCTCGTCATTCTGTTTCCGCTTTGTTACTGGTATGGAGAGTACAAACGGAAGAATAAGCACTGGCTGCTAAGCTATCTATAAAATGCCGAACGAACGAAAAATAGTGCATACGCGTCACGTCCTGGCGGTGAAGGATCTTAAAGTCGAGGCCGCATATTACCTCGACAAGCTCGGGTTCGAGCGCGACTTTACCGCCCCCGGATGGGAGTTTCTTTCGTTTGGCGAGTTCAAAGTAATGCTCGGCGAATGTTCCGATGAGATGACGGCCGAAGCGACGGGCAATCATTCATGGTTCGCGCATGTGCTGACTGAGAATGTGGACGAAGTGTATGAAGAGTTCATCGGGCGCGGAGCGAAGATCCTCTCGGTGATCTCGAATAAGCCGTGGGGAATTCGTGAGTTCAGCATCGTAACGCCGGATGGCCACAGGATCGTTTTTGGACAGTTGATCGATCAAGGAGAATAGTTGAAAGGGCTCGTTCTGCTAGTGTTGAGTTTTGCCTTTATAGGCTCGGGGGTTTTTCTGATCCGCCGGGGCTGCGCGATGACGAGTATGGACGATCGTCAATTCAACATTGTGCCGGACTTTAGTAACCGAACCAAGATGATTGGCTTCGGAGTCGGCATGATCGCCTGCGGGTGTCTAAGCGGCTACGCGGCTTTTGTCGCCTGGTTCGCACCTTAGCGACCGCTACATCTCACTCTCATCAATATCAAAATTCGCGTAGACCTTCTGCACGTCGTCGTTGTCTTCAAGCGCTTCGTAGAGCTTCAACATGGTCTTCGCATCGGCACCGGTGAGCGCGATGTAGGTCTGGGGGATCATGGAAACTTCGGCTGCCTGCGTTTGGATTCCGGCTTTCGTGACGGCATCGCTTACGGCTTCGAAATTGTCGGGGGAGGTATAGATCTCAAATACTTCACCCTCGTCCTGCATATCATCAGCACCGGCCTCGATTACGATCTCGAATAGTTCGTCCTCACTCTTCGCGGCTTTGTCGACGACGATGTAACCCTTCTTGTCGAACATCCAGCCGACCGAACCAGACTCGCCCATGTTGCCGCCATTCTTCGAAAAGATATGGCGTATTTCGGCGACCGTCCGATTGCGATTGTCCGTCATAGCTTCCACCATCACCGCGACGCCGTTCGGACCATAGCCCTCGTACGTGACCTCGTCGTAGTTCGAACCCTCGCCTTCTCCCATGCCACGCTTGATCGCGCGATCGATGGTGTCGTTGGGCATGTTCTGCGCTTTTGCGTCTGTAACGGCCTTTCGTAAACGCGCGTTCGAGTCGACGTCGCCGCTCGCGCCGGTGCGGGTCGCGACGGTGATCTCCTTGATCATCTTCGTGAAGATCTTGCCGCGCTTTGCATCGAGGGCGCCCTTCTTATGCTTGATCGTGTGCCACTTGGAATGTCCTGACATAGCTCGGTCGTCGACGGGGGAGTACACAATACCGCTCGTGTCTCTGCCTGCTGTGACGAAGGGAAAATATTAGCACGCGACATTTTGAGTACAAAGCCGTATGCATTCATACAAAGTTCAGGGTGAATTAATAGCAACTTCTTGTTCGTGTTCTTTTTCGTATGGTTCGTGTGATTCGTGGTTATCTTTTTTTAAATCGAAACCGCGAAACACACGAAACACGCGAAAGAACTGATCAGGCCCGAACGAAAATATTTATTACGACCGATTGCAGTAGGCTGATCACGATCAGCACGACCATCGCAGAGATATCGAACATACCGATCGGAGGGATGAGCTTCTGCACGGGGAGCATTATCGGGTCGGTGACACGCATGACGAATGCGAGGAACGTGTTTCTAGCAAAGACGAACCACTGTGCAAGAAAGCGGATGAAGATGAAGAGGACGAGGATGCTGAGCAACCCGTATAGAACGAACCCAATGAACAGCTTCGGATTCCCTGTTATAACACCCGCAGTCAAACCGTCGATCACAAAAAACGTATTGCCGATGATCTGGCTCGCGAAATAGGTCAGCACGAGCCCGACGAACATTGTCACCAGCGGAGCTAGCCGCGTGTCGACACGGAAGTTCGCCAGAAAGCGCGCCGCGGGATAAACGAAACGTTCAGTCGCTTTTCTGATCTTGAATCCGAAACGTCCGACTTTCCCAAATGGATTCGGATCGGCGTAATTGAATATAAGCCGCAGAACGATAAGGACCAGGAACACCAGAAACGCGCCCCACAGGATCAGCCAGACGATCGGATAAACGGTTGATGAAAGCATAAAACCAGACTCACAAAGACTCGAATCTACGATCTAGAATCTATCATCTATTCGGATCGCATTCTTTCCCCAAAGATCGCGGTGCCGACACGCACAATGGTCGCACCCTCCTCGATCGCGGTCTCAAAATCATGACTCATACCCATTGAAAGTTCGCCAACGCCATTGGAGAAAGCATTACGGTCCGCGAGAGTGTCACGGATCTCACGGAGTTTTCTAAAATGGGGTCTCACGTCTTCGCTGTCCTCGAAATACGGCGGCAGGATCATCAGTCCTTCAAATTTAAGATGACTACAACTGATGAGATAGTCCGCCAGATCGTCGAGCTTGGCTTCGGAAATTCCCGACTTTGCTTCCTCGCCTGCGAGATCGACCTGGACAAAGACCGAAAGCCGATCGCGACCGTCTTCGTCGCAGATCCGTTCGAGGCGTTTTGCGATATCGAGCGAGTCGACGGAGTGGATAACATCGAATAACTGCACAGCCTTGCGCGCCTTGTTAGATTGCAAGTGGCCGATCAGATGCCAGTCGACCAAACCGCGGCCGATAGTCTCGATCTTCGACTCGGCCTCCTGTACCTTGTTCTCGCCAAAGATCTCGACACCGGCGTCCATCGCCTCTTTCAGCATGGGCACCGGATGATTCTTGCTCACGGCAACGAGCTTTATGTCGCCCGCGTTCCGCCCGACGCGTAACGCAGCTTGCTCGATCCGCGTTCGGACCTCAGAAAGATTCGCGGCTAAATTCGACACTGGAAACAATGATATCAAAAAGCGATTTTAGTCCCTCCTTAGGTTGTGGAACGTGTGGAGAGCATTCTTGCTACGTACTGTAACCTTTCTTATTCCGTGTCTTCTCCGTGTTGTTCGGTGTATTCCGTGGTCGTCCTCTAGGCGGGAACCACCGAATACACGGAAAGCACGGAACAAGAATCATCGATTTTTCAAAGTGAACCAATAGGTTACCGTCAGGGAATCATCTTGAACTTCTCTGTTCGAATTAGTATTCTCGTAATTCGCTCAACGTGCGGACGTGGCGGAACTGGTAGACGCGCAGGTCTCAGAAGCCTGTTGCCGCAAGGCAGTGGAAGTTCGATTCTTCTCGTCCGCACCAAATATTTACGAGGTCTTTTTCAGGATCTAGCATATGGAGGCTTGCGAATACCATTCGTAAGCCTTTTTGCTTCGAGGAGACGTCGATCTGCAACCAACCGGAACTGCGGAACGTAACTAGGTAGGTCCTCAATCAAGCGTGCTGTGAGGTGACGACAATGTTCTGTCCGAAATGCGGGAACGCTGATCAACAACCTGAATCGTATTGTCGTCGCTGCGGCGTATTCGTGGTGGACTATTCCGTGAACTCCATGGTTCTGAGCAAAGTCCTCGGCGGTTCCACGCCGTCCACTCAGGTGAACGTAAACCTTGCGATAAACCTGTTGACGATATTCGCGTGCTTCCTGCTCATCGGGTTCCTGAACGGTCACTATGATGCACTCAAGGCGAGAACGGGGGAGAACACGCCGACAGTTATTTATCTCGTCTACGTTTTCCTGGTGACTATTTCGGTGTGGCAGATATTCAGTCTGGTGGTTGGGGCGAGGCTGAGAGGGAAACTCGGTCGGAAGCACGGTACACACCCCGCTGCGAGCGGGAAGACGCAAAACAACTTAGAATCCGCCGAGACGAACAAACTTGCCCCGCACCGCGAAGATGTACCCCAGTCCGTAACGGAAGAGTCCACCCGAATCCTGAGAGACGCACCCCGAAAGTGAGAAAGTGGGCAGTCGCCAGCACGCACCAATAGATCGAGAAAACCGTGCTGAACCGGTTGCACCATGTCGAGTGTATCGCCCTTGCTTACGCGTGGGCTTTTGCACCTTGATCCAATGATCGCGGAGTTGGTATGACATGTAAAAGCCAGCGCGTAAGCAAGGGCGATATGCTCAACACGGAGCAACAAAGGCCGCGCCGAAAAGGCGAGCCTAGTTGGCGCATTCTGGTCCCATGCCGGCATGCGTCAGAGACCTAATTCCATTTTGATCTATAGGTGATCATCAGATATGGCAACTAAGATTTCAGCTTGGGATTCGTCTTTGAATCTGACCAGCCCTGACGGTCAGATTACGGCTGTTATTGATGACGCCAACGAAGTCGGACAGGGAGCACCGACACATGGAACGCTTGTGCTATCGAACGGGTTGACCTTCGAGGGATGTAATCCATCGGCGGTCTGGTCGGATGATTCTAAGTTCCTGGCAGTGCCGCAGTGGACACGAGCGCGTCGACAGCGGCTTATGGTCATTTCGATCGAGAAACAATCTGTCGGATATGCGTCCGATATTTTCAATGTGCTTGAACTGCATTCGTTTTTCGCAGGTAAGATCAAAGGGATAGATTCGCCCATACATCAGCCACGTGAGATTGAAATTGATCTGTGCGACGTTCGATGGGAAAAGGCGGGAGCAACAACATTCTGGCAACGGGTGCGCACCTTCATCGGGTTTGACTAATTCGGTTTCGCAGAATTGAGTGAGAGGTGCCAGAGAGTGGCTTCGTCGGCATCTCGCCCTCTCTCGTGTCTCGGACATTGTAGGAAATGCCCTCCGAGCGCTACCTGTTTTAATTGCCTCCGCCTTCATAGGGTGCGTCAAAAACTAAATCCGCGCGCGGCGAAGCTGCCAAAAGATCATAGCCAGATGCGAAGCTTCTGGAACGCTTCAATATAACTACTCCGCCCTGAAGGGGCGAGAGACCACATCTGCCGCACCTCCAGTGCGGAAATGAGATTCGAGTTTTACAGACGTTTCACGTCTGGCTGTGACCTTTTGGCAGCTTCGCCGCCAAGCATCTGAGTTTCGACATGGCCTCTTCGGGTGGATGTTACTAATCCCCAAAGCGCAGGTGGTCGGGCAACCGTACCGTCTTCTTTGCGTTCCTTCGCTCTTTGCGTGAAACTTCCCTGATGCGTGAAGAGTTCATCAAAGCGATCAAGTCGCGTCAGAATGCTTTCAAGTTGTCTCTTCCCGGGGATAGCATTTCTCTCCTCGCTGATTACTACGACCTCGTTCAAGCGCACAACCCGCTTCTTCATCTGGTCGGCCCATGCTCGCCCACCGAGTTCGCCACGCGTCACGTCCTCGAATCTCTGACGATGCTTGAATTTATTCCTCAGGGCGCGCGGTTCGCTGACATCGGGGCCGGGGCTGGCCTGCCGTCGCTCCCGGGTCTTATCGTGCGAAAAGATCTGTACGGATTGTTGATCGAGTCGAAAGAAAAGAAAACGAAGTTTCTGTATGAGGCAGTCAGACAATTAAAACTGGCAAGGCGCGCGAAGGTCAGCAATCTCCAGTTCGAAGAGGTTGACCCGACAAACGTCTCGCACGTCTCCTGTCGAGCGTTGGACAAATTCCAACAGAAACTTCCGAGACTGCTAAGGTGGGCCGATGGGAAAGGCCTCTTGCTGTATGGCGGAAATAATCTCCGAACCGGTCTGGAAACACACAAGGTCGCCTTCAAGGAGAAACTGATGCCGCTGTCGGAACAGCGATACCTTTTCGTCGTCGATCCTGACGATCGGCCTCCCGCAACGCAATAAATTATTTGCTCGACTTCCTCGCGATCCACTCATCGACGTTCTTCTCGAGCACTCCTAGCGGCACTGCCCCGCTCAGCAGCACGACATCGTGGAACTCTTTCACATCGAACTTGTCGCCGAGCGCGTTGCGTGATCGCAACCTAAGCTCCTTGATCTTCAGTTCTCCGATCTTGTAAGCAAGAGCTTGTCCGGGGTTGGATATATACCGGTCGATCTCGTTCACGACGTCCTGTTCTGTTTTCGCAGCATTCGCCGTGAAGTAGTCGATCGCTTTCTGTCGGTCCCATTTGAAGTAGTGCATCCCGGTATCGACCACAAGCCTGACTGCACGCCACATTTCATAAGTAAGCTGTCCGAACTTATCGTACGGATCCGAGTAAAGTCCCATGTCCTCACCCAGCGATTCGGAGTATAATCCCCAGCCTTCGACGAACGCAGTGTAGCCGCCGAACTTTCGAAAGTTTGGTATCTCGCCCATCTCCTGCTGCAAGGCAAGCTGGAAGTGGTGTCCGGGCACAGCCTCGTGTATCGAGAGGGCCATCATCTCCCACTTCGGTCGCGTTTCAGGTTTGTATAAATTGACGTAGTAATAGCCGGGCCGCGAACCGTCAGCAGCAGGTGAATTGTAGTAAGCCGTCGTCGTGTCCGGCGCCATTTTGTCGGGGATCGGGATTACCCCGTACGGGCTTCGGGGGAAGGTTCGGAACACTTTTGTCGTTTCGGGATCGATTCGTTTTGCGATCGCACGGTATGCCGCGAGAAGTTCTTCGGGCGTCTTGTAGAAAAACTTCGGATCGGAGCGGAGGTGAACAAAAAACTCCTGAAGCGTGCCGGTAAAGCGGACCTGCGTTTTGATCTTTTCCATCTCCGCGCGTATCCGAGCTACTTCGGACAAGCCTTTCTCGTGTATCTGCTTCGGTGTTAGATCCGTTGTCGTATAGTCGCGCGCAAGAAATTCGTAGATCTTGTCGCCGCCCTTCATCTGCCAGATGCCGGCTTCCGGATAACTTGCCGGCAGATACTCGGTTTCAAAATATTGCTTCAGTTTTTTGAATGATGTTACGACGTTATTGGTGATCGCCGTTTTCGCGGCACTGCGAAGTCGTGCCGCGTCGGCCTCGGGAATATCGCTCGAGAACTTTTTGAATGGCGAGTAGAACGGACTCTTCTCAGCGTCAAGGACGATCTGCTTGTTGAGTTGCGCCGGCACGCGCACTAGGACCTGTTTCGACCAGATCATCCCATTTGCTTTTCCCTCCCGCATCAGGTCAAGGGTCTGATCCATGTAAACCGGAAAAGCGTTTAGGCGTGCGATCCAGTCCTCGTAATCCTTGACTGTGGAAAAGCTGAGCTGATCGGCTAGCTCGTCTTCGGTTTGAATGCCGCCGCGCTGGCTAATGGGAAGTAAGTAGAGCCGGGTATTGAAATTTTCCATTGAGGATTCAATGCCCTTTTCGAAGAGGTCGTAATTTACGCGATCGGCTACGGTGAGTTTTGTCCGATCGATCTTCCGCAACTCCGCAAGTGTCTCGACGCTCCGCCGACTACGCGCGGCAATCGCCTCCAGACTCCGGTTTTCCCAGCGAGTGCCATAACGCTTGTCACCGAGGAACGACGCAAATGTCGGAAAGGACTCGAGCGTCCATTCCCAGTCGCGGGAGAACAACGCATGCAGTTTTTCGCCCTCGGTTGTTTGAGCATGAGTGGCCGCAACAATTGTGCAGACGATCAAAAGGCAAACGGCAAACGTCTTCATAATGTCTCCTTGGCTGAAATGCTCGCTAAGGATAACCCAAATCACGCTGCCGAGAAATCTTGTGCTATAAATTGTGGCCGTCTACTTTTTGACTGCAACTTGGTCAAGCAGGTTGGCGCGGAATTACCTAGCTTCCAAATCGTATTCGCGCAGCCGTCGGTAGAGTGTCGATGGTGAGATGCCTAACAGCTCAGCGGTCTTACCGCGATGCCATCCGGTCTTTTCGAGTGCGGTAAGGATCTGTTGACGTTCGACGTCGCGGAGGTTCGTCGGTGCGACGTTATGGAACGATGCAACGCCGCCATTTCCGTTGGCCGAATAGCTCACCGAGACGTTCGACATCTCAGACCGGTAAACGACCTCTGGTGGCAACTCCCTCACCGTCACTCGGCCATTGTCTGCAAGCAGTGCGGCACGCTCGAGGCAGTTGCGAAGCTGTCTTACATTGCCGGTCCACGTGTACGCACTGAGGGCCTCTATAACGGGCGGAGTCAACTCCGGTGGATTCACACCACCGACGATCGCGAGAATATGGCGGGCCAGCGGGACGACGTCTTCGCGACGTTCGCGAAGCGGTGGGATAGTGATCTCGAAACTGTTGATCCGGTACATAAGATCGGCGCGGAAGACCCCGTCAGCTATGGCCGTTTTCGGGTCGCGATTTGTCGCGGCTACGAGCCGGACATTGACCTCGACTTTTTTCACGCCGCCGACACGGAAGAACGAGCGTGTCTCTAGAGCACGCAGCAGCTTTGACTGAAGCTGCGCCGGCATCTCCATTATTTCGTCAAGAAAAAGAGTTCCGCCATCGGCGAGTTCGAACAGCCCCAGCTTTCGTGTTCGAGCACCGGAGAACGCACCGGCTTCGTGACCAAAAAGTTCCGACTCGAGTAGTGTGTCCTGAAGCGCGGCGCAGTTCAGATCGATAAACGCATTGCCGCTCCGCGGACTCAGACGGTGGATCGCTTGTGCGACAAGCTCCTTCCCGGTCCCAGACTCGCCAGTTATAAGCACCGACGTATCGGCAGGTGCCACACGGCGCACAAGCCTGAGCACTTCTTTCATCTGCGGCGATTCAGCGACGATCTCGGGCATGTTGTGACTTGCCCGCGCGATCTGCGCCCGGAGGCGGGTATTGTCGACCTTGAGCTGATGCTTTTCAGCCGCCTGATCGACCAGCGCCGATAGCTCGGAGATCCGGTATGGCTTGGTCAGATAATCGTAGGCGCCGAGCTTCATCGATTCGATAGCCGTTTCGACCGTACCCTGACCGGTGAGCATTATCGTCTCGGGGGGATTCGGACTTTTCTCACACACGCGACGAAGTAGCCCCATGCCATCCAGACGCGGCATGTTTATGTCGCACAGGAGCACGTCGAAATCGCGCGTCTCGAGAATTTCCCACGCCGCTTCGCCGTCAGCCGCAGTTTCGACGTCGTGTCCCTGCCGCGTCATTTCTTTTTGCACGACGAGTCGTAGATTCTTTTCGTCGTCGACTACAAGTATTTTAGCCATATTTGTTACCGCCGGATCATTCCGGCTTGTCCGTTCTCGGTAGGAAGATCGTAAATGTCGTACCCTTGCCGACGCTTGAACGGACGCTTAGACGACCGCCGTGGTCGGTGATTATTCCGTAGCAAACCGCAAGGCCGAGACCGGTCCCCATGCCAACTTCTTTTGTCGTGAAAAATGGTTCGAAGACTTTAGACATGTCCTCGGTAGGAATACCAATGCCTGTGTCCTCCACCTCGATCGCTATCCGCCGGGGCTCGGCAAACGCCCGGAATGTTAGATCGCCTCCGTTGGGCATTGCGTCGATCGCGTTTGTCGCCAGTGCGATAACGGCTTGCTGGAGCTGGCCTCCGTCGGCGTTGATCAGCGGTAGGTCGTCGGTGACATCGATATCGATCTTGACCGAGTTGCTCCGCCTCTGATGCGACACGAGATTCGCGGAGGATCGAAGTATCTCGGCGATGTCGAGCGGATGTCGGTCACCAGTGCGAAGCCGGCTAAAGTCGAGCAGGCCGGTCGTGATCGACTTGCAGCGAAATGCTTCGCTCTTTATCAACCCCAGATACTCGTTCAAATCTTCAAGCGCGTCCGATCCACCGAACGCTCCCTCGTCGACCCTTTGCTCGAGCGCTTCGGCACACGCGGAGATGGTCGCGAGCGGGTTGTTGATCTCATGCACAACGCCGGCCGCAAGGCGTCCGACGGCAGCAAGCTTTTCAGCCCGGCCAACGGCGTGGATCGCTTCGACGCGGACGGTGATGTCCTCGCCAACCGTGATCACATGGCTGACCTCGTCGGTTTCCGCATCAAGCATCGGGATCTTGCTGACCATCCAGTGTTTGGTCGACCCGTCCTCGTCTGCCGTTTGCTGTTCGATCTGTTCGATACGACCTGTTCGAAACGCACGCTCGAACTCTTCACGCACACGTCCTTCCGGGTAGCGAGCAAGCACATTAAAAACATTTCTGCCGAGCGCGGCGTCGCGGGGTATACCCTGCATGCCGATCTCGCGATGACGATTCCATGTCACGATGCGATAGTCGCGATCGACTACATACAGCGAGACGGGCAGTGCATCGAGAACAGCCTCTGTGAACCGGCGGTGTTCCTCGCGAGCCCGGGTGATAGAGCTGTTGATCGCGGCTTCGTAATGGGCAGAAAGGTTTATGCTCATTGCCGCCATCTGTGTGGCGGCTTCGATGACCTTTATTCTGGAATCATCAAGATCTTCTCTGCGGGAAAAAGCGACGACCAATGCGCCCTTGATCTGTCCGTTGATGTGGATCGGCGAAACATACTCCACGCCGTATGCTGTGTCGCTGATGAGGAATTCCGCGCCAAGCTCCTGGCAATGTCCGATCTGGGGCGGGAGAAACTCAAGCCATTTTTCAAACTTTGCCCGATCCAGAAAATTAT
The DNA here is from genome assembly GCA_031425495.1 of Acidobacteriota bacterium. Lineage (GTDB taxonomy): Bacteria > Acidobacteriota > Blastocatellia > Pyrinomonadales > Pyrinomonadaceae > OLB17. The sequence continues at coordinate 21,394 of JANPJL010000048.1, read as the reverse complement.
TGTCGAGTTCGCCGCGAGAATCGAAGGCACAACTCACCAGGCCGATATTCTCGAGCTCCGCGATGAAAGCGCATACCTCGGCGTTCATCGCCTGCTGGACGGCGCCGGCCACCCGGCTGGCAACTTTCTTTGGGTGAACGGTAAATAGAAGGCTTCGCCCGAGATCCGATATGAATCGAAGCTCAGCGGACGCATCAGGGACGCTGCCGGGAGGGGAAGGGAGCCTGGCCTGCTTTTTTACCGCGGAAGGAACTGACATGTTGATAAACTGGTGAAACGGTGGAGGATCACTGACTGAATTGAGGTGAGCTAAGATGGACGGCAAGTTTTCGAAGAAACATCCTCCTAGATTAAAAAACTTTTTGAACATTTTGTCAATTAGTTTAACCGTTGGGCATAAAGGTTGACCTCGCCGCTGTTTCGCGTAAAAATCTAGTTATTGTCTATGTTTAGCACGCTTCAAGACGCGCGGGGACGGATTATCGGGGGGCTCATTCTGGTCGCTGCTCTCAGTGCGGTTGTATGCGCCCAGCAATTGGTCGATAAGACCGTTGCGACCGTCAGCGATGGTTCGCGGACGGAGCTGATAACGCTTTCCGACCTAAGATGGCAGCTCGCCTTGCAGCCGAATGTCCAGTTAAACCCTGCGTCGTCTGAGGACCTCAACCGCGCTCTGCGCCTTTTGATCGATCAACGATTGTTTGCTTTGGAAGCGGAACGCCTGCCCCGCGAACCGGCGACCAAGGCCGAGATAACCGCAAAGATCAACGAGATCGTGTCGTACTTTCCGACTCCGGTCGAGTTTGAGCGTCGGTTGAACATGGTCGGATTTAAGTCGGTGAGTGATCCCAATTTCGAACAGATAATCGCCCAGCGCATCGCGATCGACAAATATCTCAGCTTTCGATTTCGCTCATTCATAGTCGTCACGGCCGAGGATGAAACTCGATATTACCGCGACGTCTATGCACCGGAGTTTCGAAGAAGGAATGCCGGCGTAATAGTTCCAACGCTGCCAAGCAAGAGAGCCGAGATCGTCGAGGCGCTGACCGAAGAACGCGTCGCCCAACAGATAGAAACCTTTCTCGACGAAGCTAAGAGCCGCATCGAGATCGTGATCCTGAGTCCCGTCTAATCGGTCCGCTGCGATCAGAAAGCAGCTCCTCGCTGACGCCTTTTTTCTTGTCTCGCATAACAATTCGGATTATTATTGCTTTGCTCCACGCACAGCCAGCCCGAAAGGACCGCTCACGAACGCCAATGAAGAAGTACGCATTGCTCGTCCTCATACTCGCAGTCTCAGTCTCATTTTTCTTACCACAACAGAAAGCAGAAACAAGGTCCGAACCGAAGCCGCATCAAACGCTGATTCCTCACGTTTCGCGGGCATTAGCATCGGGCGAGTCGGGCGCGGTTCGAGAGTTTGCGACTTCCGGTCGGCCGGTTCCGACTTCGAGCGCCGGCATCCCAGTTCGTGAAGCGGGGTCAAGCGCTGATATTTTTGGATCCTCGACGCAGCAGTCGGGCGATGTCGATCGATCGATCGCCCAATTCAGCGCAACTCCGATGCCCACACCCGGGCTCTCGTTCCCGGGTCTCTCGAATATTGACAATGCAGAGATATATTCCCTTCTGATCATCCCGCCGGATATGAACGGTGATGTTGGTCCGGATCATTATTTTCAAGTAGTAAATTCACTTCTCCGCGTTTTCGACAAGACGGGGAACCCGGTGTCGCCGCCGTTTAAGATAAGCAGCCTGTTTGAATCGCTCGGCACCATCTGCTCGACTCGTAACGATGGACTTGCGATCGTCCTTTACGATCCACTTGCCGACCGCTGGCTCGTGAGTCAGACCTGTACAGCATTTCCGCCTTTCCGCCAGATGGTTGCGGTCTCGAAGACCGGTGATCCGTTGGGGCAGTACCACATTTACGAGTTCGTGATGCCAAACGTGAAGCTGAACGATTTCCCGAAGTTTGGTATCTGGCCCGATGGTTATTACATGTCGACTGACGAATTCCTGGGCGCAGATTATGTTGGTGCGGGAGCCTTCGCCTTCGACCGCTCGAAACTTTTAGCGGGCGATCCGTCGGCGAGCTATATCTATTTCAATTTGCAGGTACCCATCGGTCCGCGCCGAAAAGGACTTCTGCCCGCCGATATGGATGGTCTGCGACCGCCGCCCGCCGGGGCTCCGAATGTATTCGCGAGCTATACGGCAACGGAGTACGGTGACGCACAGGACGCTCTAAGGCTTTACAACTTTCACGCTGACTTCAATGATCCTCAGAGTTCGACATTCCTCGAACGGCCCGAGAGCCCACTCGCAGTTGCGGCATTCGATCCGACGAGTCCGGAAGGGCGGGCCGATATCACACAGCCCGCACCAGGCGAAAAGCTGGACTCGCAGAGTGACCGTTTGAACTATCGACTTGCATATCGAAACTTCGGAACACATGAGTCGCTTGTCGTGAACCAGACCGTGCGAACGCAGATCGATCCTTACCGAGCCGGCGTACGCCTATACGAACTTAGAAAGTCGGGAGCAATTTTTATCGTCACCGAGCAGACGACGATCGGCGACACTTCTGCTTCACGTTGGATCGGCAGTGCGGCTCAAGATCACCAGGGAAACCTCGCAGTTCAATACAACACGGTTGCGGATCTGAAGAGGCCGTCAATCACTTATACAGGTCGCCTGAGCGGCGATGCTCCGGGTTCATTTCGTGAAGAAGGCGCGCTCATCCAGGGGACAGGCGTCCAAAAAGCATTCGGCTGGAGGTGGGGAGAATACAGCGGAATGAACGTCGACCCTGTCGATGACTGCAGCTTTTGGATAACGAACGCCTACTACAGTTTGGAGAGCGAAATGTTCAGCGACTTCGGCTGGCTGACACGCATCGGAGCGTTCAAGTTTGCGGAATGTACGCCGGCACCTAGGGCATCGGTAACGGGTGTGATCAGGAATGCTGCGAATTCACAGCCCGTGTCTGGTGCCGTGGTCCGGGCCGAGTCGTACTCGCGCGTTTCGCGTGCGACCGGCGATTATGGTCGGTTGTCATTTTTACCGGGCTCGTATCTGGTGACGGTCTCCGCACGCGGATACCTGCCGCAGTCCGTCCAGCTCACGGTCGGGAACGGTGAGAATGTTACCCGCAATTTCGCTCTACAGCCGGTTCCGGTCATCGAAAACACGGCGACACAACTCTCGAGCGAAAGCTGTGCTTTAAACGGCGCACCCGAACCCGGCGAAACCGTGACGCTCCAGATCGCGCTGCGAAATACGGGCGTCCTAACGGCGACCGATCTCACCGCGACACTTCTTCCATCCGGCGGCATTATCGCTTCGAGCCCCGCACAGTCGTACGGCTCGATGCCTCCGAACGGCCCACCGGTTTCGCGGCCATTTACTTTTTCGATCGCGACGAATGTCGGGTGTGGAAGTAGGCTGACGCTTGATCTCGAGATGCGTGACGGCGGTTCGCCGATCGGACATGTTTCGATCCCGGTCCGGACCGGAGTCCAGCGCCTTGCTTTCCAGCAGAACTTCGATAGCGTAACGGCTCCGACACTTCCGGCCGGATGGACTACGACGTCAAGCCCGAATCATCAGCTCTGGCGGACGTCCTCGACGCGAAATCAATCGCTTCCAAACTCCTTGTTCTCGCCTGCTCCTCATCAGCAGGGCTCTAACGAAGTTACATCTCCGGAATTCCTCGTGGCATCGCCTCAGGCCGAGATCCGTTTTCGAAATTGGTATGAGCTTGAAACGACGTTTCTTCGAAATCGGCTCTACGACGGTTCGGTGCTCGAGGTAAAAATCGGCGACGACGAATGGCAGGATATCCTTGCGGCCGGCGGTTCGTTTCTTTCCGGCGGTTACGATGGCGTCATCGATTCATGCTGCCAGAACCCGTTGGCCGGAAGGCTTGGGTGGTCGGGTCGTAGCGGCGTTAACCAGGTTTCCGAGTTCATAACGACGCGAGCGAAACTTCCCTTATCGGCAGCTGGCAGGAATGTAAGACTTCGATGGCGGATCGGAACGGACATCGGCTCATTTCGCGAGGGCCAGTATATCGACGATCTCGCGGTGACGGACGGGTATTACTGCGAGTGTAATAACTCCGGGTCGGCGCCGTTCGATTTCGACGGCGATGGAAAAACTGATCTGTCGGTGTTCGATCTGAATTCGGGTGGCAGACCGGATTATCGCATCATCGACAGCTCGACAAATATCGAGTCGTCGTATTCGTGGGGGACAACCGGTGATGTCGCTACAAACGCCGATCTCGACGGCGATGGAAAAGCCGATCTCGCGATCTTCCGACCGAGCGAAGGCTCGTGGTACATCCTGCAAAGCTCGGACGGCGCGTTTTCGGTGACCAGATTCGGACTGGGTAGCGATGTTCCCGTTCCCGCAGATTTTGACGGCGACGGCGAGGCGGACGTAGCTGTTTACCGACCGGCATCGGGCATCTGGTACATCCTGCGGAGTTCCGACGGACAGGCCTACGCGTATCAGTTCGGCCTCGCGGAAGACAAGCCGGTAAACAGCGATTTCGACGGCGACGGCAAAACGGACATCGCAGTATTTCGATCATCCAGCGGTACCTGGTACGTCGCGCGGAGCTCGGACGCCGCGTTCGATATCACCAGGTTCGGATTGCCCGGCGATATTCCTGTAAGCGGGGATTACGACGGCGACGGCCGCTCGGACATCGTTGTGTTTCGACCTTCGACGGGCGTTTGGTATCTGCTTCGTTCGTCAGCCGGCTTTAGCGCGACCCACTTCGGCCTGACCGGGGACGTGCCGATGCAGGCGGACTTTGACGGCGACGGTCGCAGGGAGATAGCAGTGTTCCGCCCGGGGAGCAAAGTTTGGTATCACCTGCGGAGTTCGGACGGTGCATTTTCAGCGAGGGCGTTTGGCGATGCCGGCGAGAAACCGGTACCAGCGATATTTGTGGATAGATAGTGACCCGGATCTCCGCCGGCGATGCTCTTGACCTCACGAAGCCCGCGCCGTATCATCGAAACTTCGCGCCGGAGTGGCGAAATTGGTATACGCACCAGACTCAAAATCTGGCGGGAGCAATCCCATGTCGGTTCGATTCCGACCTCCGGCACCATCTTCATTCAGGTACGCTGACCTCAATGTCGGTTTAAGTCTGTCAACAGAAGCCTTCCGTTCCAACGTATTTCATCCCCTGCCTGCCGTGTGTCGTGTCGTCAGTTCGAGCATCCGGCCCGAGATCCAAGCGCCCGTTAGCCCGAATACGAAAATTATCAGACACCAAATTCTCAGGAACTCTCCGGCCGCAACCGTGTGTCGAAGAGTGTACCAAGCGATCGCGTTCAGCAACCCGCCGATTACCATAACGACGGCGGAGGGGCGAATGAGCGAGCGTACCTTTTCCTTTGGCCACACATTGCTCAATGCCAGAATGGCAACGAACGGGATGCCGACGAGCAATTCGCCGACTTTATGATGAACGACGCCGTCCCAAACGATCGCACTTAGGCCCGCCTGATCTACCACGTTAATCAACGCCCGCACTAGTTCGGCGATCATCCACCCGAACGCCAGTGTTCCGGCGATGGCGATGATCCAAAAATTGAAGCGGGCTTTGTTCATAAACTCGTTAGTGACCGGGCGTCCGTAATGGTTCAGTTTGCATTTCACGCGGGTGGCTTGCAAGCGAGACCACTACACGGAAAAGCACGGAACAACAGAACAAGGATCAGCCATTTTCCAAAATGACCATCCTGGGCATCGTGTTCAAAATGCGCGATGCAAGGGTGCGAAGACCTTAGGTTGGCTAGCCATAATTTTCGAGCATTCGGAAAAAAATACTGGCATTCATTCCCCGGGTCGTGGCATCATACAAAGCACTGGGGGTGATATTATGATAAATAATTTTACTAAGGTGGTTACAAACTAACTGACGCGGAAGCGTCAAAAGAAAAGCAGCGTGTCTTACGGCACGCTGCTTTTTTGTTTGTTCTGTGTTCTCAGGTTAACGTCGATAGTAATCGATGTACTGACCGCCATTGACGTCCGTCGTTCGGATACCGTTGTTGATCCGCGTAACCCTCGAGACATACGGACCGTTGGTCAACGTGTTGTTATTCAACGAAGCGTATACAAGCTGAGCCCCGTCCACCGAGATCGATACCGACCCGTTCCGAGCGATCGTCATGGCAACATTGCTACCGGTCGACGGATCGCGACCGTAGAAGGTTCCCACTGCCCAATTCGGGACGTTTCCCTGACCGCCACCGTTATTCGGATAGCCATCACCGTTATTCGGGTACCCGTTGTTCGGGTAGCCACCGTTGTCCGGATAGCCGCCGCCGCCATAGGACGCTGTTCTCGAGTAGTCGATGTAATTTCGATTGTTAACGTCCGTCGTTCTAATACCGTTATTTCTTCGGGTCAATCGTGACACGTAAGGACCGTTTCTAAGCGTCGTGCCGTTCAGCGAAGCGTACACTGGAGCAGCTCCATCGACCGAGATCGTAACCGCTCCGTTTCGAGCGATCAACATGGTCACCTGACTGCCCGTTTGCGGATCGCGACCGTAGAAAGTTCCCGTCGCCCACTGCGGTACATTGCCGCCGCGGTTGTTGCCGTAGCCGCCGCCGTTGTTGGGATAGCCATTATTCGGATAGCCACCGCCACCTGACCAACCTCCGCCATTCAAGCCCGGAAGATCGTAAGCGTCAGCAAGTTTGTTTACGTCGTTACGAAGACGGTTCCACTGTCGTTCCAGATTGCGACGGAACGAAGCGCTGTTCATCGTTGAGTTCAGGTTCTGCGAGTTGTTAACCACGTTTTGAACCTCGTTACGACTCTCCCACCACGAATCGTTTGTATCGAATCGCGAGCGAAGACGATCAACGGCATTCTCAAACTGTTCGGCGTAATTAACTAGCTGGCGTTGCGTCGAACCGTTCAGATTGCTGTTCTCCACCTCGCGGCGAAAATCGTTGTGAAACGCGTCGCTGCTGGTCTCCAACTGCTGCACGAATGCGTCGACCTGTTGCCGGTTGTAAACGTTGGCATATCTGCCTTGTGCAAATGCTGTCGTCGCCGTGACCGCGAGTGCGATCACAAGTAGCGAACTCGATAGAAGTTTCCTTTTGTTCATATTCCCTCTCTTGTCCTAACCGATATTTACTGACACCAACAAATCTATAAGCACATGCCGTGCCTAAGAGGCCGAAAATGGGTTGAATTCAGCCCCGCGAAAAGCTAACAACCGGAATATAACGACTTAAGTCTGCGATAATTAGAAATTGTATTAGAATCAACCATCTCGGCCTACGTTTTTGATGCAGCTTTCCGACTTCGACTACACGCTTCCCGACGAGCTTATCGCCCAACAGCCGGCCGCGAGCCGCGAGGATTCTCGAATGCTCGTCGTGAATCGCGGCGGCGGAGCGTTCCTCGATGACCAGTTCTTGAGCTTTTCCAGACGACTCGACCCGTCTGACGTGCTCGTGTTGAATAACACTCGCGTCTTCCCCGCACGACTGCTTGGCGTATCTCAAACCGGCGCGAAAGTCGAGATCTTTCTTGTTAACCGCCTCTCGGACACATCCTGGCATGCGCTCGCAAAGCCTGCCCGACGGCTCAAGACCGGTAAACACGTGACATTCGACGAAAAACTGGGGGGCGTGATAACGCGAAACGACGGTGACGGGAATGTCGAGATCGAATTCGACTTTGACGGAGACTTCTACGAGGTTCTCGATCGGGTTGGCGGCACTCCGCTTCCGCCTTACATCAAAAGAGAATCCCAGGCTGGCGATGCGGGCGATGTCGAGCGCTACCAGACCGTATACGGGAAGCATCGGGGCGCGATCGCGGCCCCGACCGCGGGTTTGCATTTCACGGCGGCAATTCTAAATGAGATCAGGGCAAAGGGAGTTGCGATAATCGAAATCACTCTGCACGTCGGATACGGAACCTTTGAGCCGGTTCGTAGCGACGACGTCACGCACCATAGGGTGCAGCCGGAGCGATACGAGATAAGTGAAGAGGTTGCAGAGATCCTGAACTCCGCCTGCTCGGAAGGTCGGCGGATCGTCGCCGTCGGAACGACGACGACCCGCGCCCTTGAGTCAGCCGCTGGAAATGAAAAAATCTTTCGCGCCGGTGAGGCCGTCGCCAACATCACGATAACTCCGGGCTACAGGTTCCGCGCCGTGGACGCTCTATTGACGAACTTCCATCTGCCACGCAGCTCGCTGCTGATTTTGACTTCAACTTTCGGGGGTCACGAACTTATAATGGGGGCATACAGACACGCGGTGGATGCTCGTTACCGGTTCTATAGCTACGGCGACTGTATGTTCATCGAATAACTATCCATGGCGGTTCTGCAGACAATTCGAAACTTCTTCGGCCCGATTGAGATAGCGGAACCTGAAGCGGTCCTCGCGGCTCCGCCCACCGTTTACTCGATCCATCCGCTAACGCATAAACATTTGCACGAGGTCCTTCGCCTTAACGTCCGCTGTTTTCGAAACGGCGAGAATTACACGAAGCACACGTTCAATTATCTTCTCGGTGAACCGAGGAATCTGAGCTACCGCGTCGTAACATCGGCGGGCGAAATGGCGGGCTTCGTCTTCGTCCTTGTTAACGAAGATGGCTCGGCCCACCTTACAACTATTGGCGTCGCACCCGAGCACCGGCGCCGCAGGCTTGCAAACCAACTTCTCTCCCACCTTGAGCAGGCCCTCGTCCACCGCGGGATCCTGACTGTCGTACTGGAAGTCCGTGTCAGTAATACCGCAGCGCAGAGTCTATACCGCGAATCCGGCTACTCCTCCGTCCAACGTCTGACCAAGTATTACAACAACGGAGAAGATTGCTACTTGATGATGAAATCGCTTGCCTGATCCAATCCAACTTGAAACTTACTCTTCCAAAGCTTTATCCCATCACCGACACGCGGATCTCGGGCCTGACTCACCTCGAGCAGGTCCGTCGGATGATCGCCGGCGGCGCTTCATTGATTCAGCTCCGCGATAAGACTATGTCATCCGGGGCATTCTTCCGTGCAGCGAGTGAAGCGGTCGAGTTCGCACATGTACACGACGTGAAAATAATAATCAACGATCGCGTCGATCTTGCACTTGCCGCCGGAGCGGACGGTGTTCACGTTGGACAGGACGATATCTCTCCGGTTCAAGCTCGAAAACTTCTCGGTGATCAGAAGATAATTGGATTCTCGACGCATTCGTTGGAGCAAGTAACCGCGGCGCTCGGCCTGCCGATAGACTACCTCGCGATCGGCCCAGTCTTCGCAACCTCCACTAAGGCGGACCCGGATCCGGTCACAGGTTTATCTGGTGTCGAAGATGCGTGTCGCACCGCCGGAAGCATACCTGTCGTCGCCATCGGCGGCATTGACCGATCGAATGCTGCGACGGTCCTCGAGAGCGGCGCCAATTGTGTCGCGGTGATCAGAGATCTGATATCCGACCCTGACGAAATTACAGATCGTGTAAGAAATCTTATCGGTGTCCTACGTTGAACATCTTTGGCATTTACAAAAAATCTATTGCATTCCTACTCGGCGGCGAGTAATATAAACGCTGGAGAAACGGCCACCACCCAGGTCCCTCAAGTCTTTCCTTTCCGTCTTTCACATCATCCAGGAGAAATCCAACTAAATGAGTTTGCTTGATGTAGCCCCCATTATTGAGCAGATGTTGTCTGTCTCGGACAATGTCAGCGATCTGAACTTCTCTTGCGGCCAGAAGCCGCAGGTGGAGATCAGCGGTACGCTATATCCGTCTACACCGCTTGGTATCGGAAGACTGAGTGCCTATCAGACGGAGATGATAGCAATGGCGCTACTTAGAGATAACGCCGAAGCGGCTGTCCAACTCGCGAAAACCCGGACGGCGGATCTGAGCTACGCACTTCCAGGCAAATGCCGTTTCCGCGTCAATATATTTCAGCAGAGAAACTCGTACTCGATTGTGATGCGCGTCATCCCGACCGAGATCCCAAGTTTCGAAGCTTTGAATCTGCCCGACCAGCTAATGGCGATCTCTGAGATCAGAAATGGCGTGGTCCTCCTCACCGGCCCGACGGGATCGGGTAAGAGCTCGACGCTGGCTGCGATCATCGACAGGATCAACGAAACTAAGGCCTATCACATCGTCACCATCGAAGATCCGATCGAGTTTCTGCACAATCACAAAAAGTCGACCATCAATCAGCGCGAGGTCGGTGCCGATACAAAAGACTTCGCATCCGCTCTACGGGCCGCATTGCGTCAGGCTCCGAAAGTAATTCTTGTTGGTGAGATGCGCGATCTGGAGACCGCCGAGATCGCACTCGAAGCTGCCGAGACGGGCCACCTCGTCCTCTCAACACTTCACACAATCGACGCGTCGAAAACGATCGACCGCATCATCGGCCTATATCCGAAGAACGAGGAGCGTATCATTCGAACGCGGCTTGCGCAGACATTTCGCTATATCGTTTCGCAGAGACTGATCCCGCGAGCCGATGGTAAAGGACGTATCGCCGCCGTCGAGGTGTTGCGTTCGAGTCCTCGGACGCGCGAGTACATTGAAAGGGGTGAGAGCGAAGGTAAGACATTGCTCGACGCCATCCGTGACGGGGAGATGGATGGAATGCAGGATTTCGACTCTGTCATCAGACGGATGATCGAGAACAAACAGATAACCCTGGACGACGGGCTGTCGTACGCGACGAATCAAAACAACTTGCTGTTGCAGTTAAGAGGGCTTTCATCGACCGACGATTTCTTGGGCAAACCGCGGCCAGTCCTCGCGCCAATCGCACCGCCACCGCCCGCCCCGCCAAGCGCGGGAAGCAACTCCGTCCTTGATCTAATGGACTAGTCGTCGGATGTCAGTTGTCAGTTGTCAGTCAAGACCGCTGGCCAGCACTGACGACTGACAACTGACAACCGACAACTGACAACTACCATGATTATTCGCTGCGACAACTGTTCAGTCTCTCTGCAATTGGACGAATCAAAGATCCCGACCGGAAACTTTACGGTTCGATGTCCGCGCTGTCAGAACATGCTTCGGGCAAACAAAGATTCTAAGGGCTTGGGCTCGTCGGCCGTGGAGCAGCTCGCGGCTAACCAGCCGGCGCCGGCATCGGAACAGGGATCACAACAGTTTGCCGAGAAGCACTCGGAGCTCGAGATCAACAGCGCCCTACGCTCTTTGCTGTCCGCACTTCAGACCGGAAAAGCTTCGTTGGACAAAGACGGTGATGAGGCTGAGCGGCCGCGTCGCGTGCTGCTATGTCTAGGTGAGAAAAAAGATGAGGTCGCAAAATTGATGGCGGACTCGGGCTACAGAGTTTACATGGCCCAGACACCGGCACAAGCGAACGAACGGCTTCGAGAAGGTAAGACGGAGATCGTAGTCTTCTCGCCGGATTTCGCCGCGGAATTTGGCGGTGCAGCGATCCTGCAGCAGAAGGCAAACACGATGTACTCGTCTGAACGCAGGCGCTTATTCCTTGTCTCTCTCGAGGATGCCGGCACGACGATGAACGCCCACGAAGCCTTCCTACGCAACCTCAACCTTATCGTAAACACCGCCGACATTCCGCAGTTACCGTTGATCCTAAATCGGGCGGTGCTCGATTTCAATGATCTCTATCACTACCTCAACAAAGGTATGGGCGTAGAGCCTATTTGACCTGACCCAAGATCATTCTCAAAACAGCTTTCCGGCACCATTTTCGTTGCCGGAATAAATTGTAGGGGCAGGGCTCGTCCCGGTCCGTCTTCCTTTCCCAGGCAAGACTTCCCGAGGGCAGCCATAGTTGCTGCCCCTACAATTTTTCTTTAGTGGTGAGTGGTGAGTGGTGAGTGGTGAGTGGTAAGTGGTAAGTGGTAAGTGAAAGATGCAACCGCGTTCTTCACTTACCACTTACCACTTACCACTTACAACTACATGCTCGCTAACTCGGCGACGAGCATTTCGATCTGCATTCTTGCGCCTTGTGGGCCGCCGCCGCCGATCGAGGTTTTGATCGCGAGGTCTGTCTTGGCCAGAAGCTGGATAGCGTGTTCAAGCTTTCCCGGCTCAGCACGCCTGGCTGTCGCGAGAAACTGTTCCTGATCGCTGTAGCGGAGTTTTGCTATCCGGGCGACCTCACCGCGATCAAGGCCCTGAGACATCGCTGCCTTCACCATCAACAACCGGCGAACGTTGTAAGAGATGAGTCCCACCAATGCGACGGGTTCGCTGCCGTCGTCCAGGATCTTCTTAAGGACCCTTAGCGCTTCCCGCTTCCGCCCCGCAAAGAGATGATCGGTAAGATCGAAATTTGAGATCTCGCGAGAATTGGCAACAAGCCGCTCGATCAACTCCGAGGAAATTACCTTCTCCGGAAGTGCGGCCGTCGCTAACTTTTCTATCTCGATCGTGAGGCGACGAACATCCGGACCAACCAGCGCGATCAACAGGCGGAGAGATCGTTCGTCGAGCTCGCACCCCGCCAGTTTGATTCTGTCACGCGCCCATTTTGCAAGCTCCTCGTCCTTCAGCTCGACAAAGTCCACAGCCGCGGAATTCTCGATAAGTAGTTTCGCGATCTTCCGACGTTTGTCGAACTCGTCCGCAATGAATATGACGACGGAAAACTCGGCCGGCCGCTTGAGATAGGCGGCAAGCGCGGCCTCGTCATCCTCGCGAAGCGTGTCGCGCATGCCGGTAGACGACACTCGTACATCGCAAATGCGAATGACCCGACGGTTCGACATCATCGGCAGTTGCTCGGCCGCGGCGAGGGCCGCAGCGAGATTGCCGTCCGTGTTCAAAGAGAATTCCGTTTCGTTAAAGTCACGCAGCTCACCCGCGGAAAAGCTGCGATCACAAATTGTTTTGAGTGCCAGATCGCGGAGGTAGGATTCAGCTCCGAAGAGAGCGTAGACCGGCTCGATTTGGCGTCGGCCGAGGCGGGTTCGAAGTTCGTCCTTTGTAAGGATCCCCACTATTTTTTCTCTTCCTTTACGCCCATGCCGTTGACGATCGCCGAAACGACCGATTCCGAAAAAGCTCGTGCGATCCGTTCGACCGCGGGATCCTCTTCGTTGAAAAATGAACGCGGGTCTTCCGAGAATTCGAACGAGTCACGAAATATAAAATTCTGATTGTCGTAAAGGATCGTACCTTCTTTCAGATCGCGGATAGTTACAGCGGCTACGATATTAACTTCGTAGATACGTGCCCGTCCGTCGCGGTCAAGGACAACGCCGGCAAAAACGAAATCCCGTATCGTGCCCTCGACGACCGCGTCGGCACCGGTCGTCGAACCCTGCACCGTCAAACCATTTCCGCGGCGGATGATCTCACGCGACACCGCCTCGGTAAATCTCGATGCGACACGGTAACGAAGCCCGCGTGCCTCGGTCTGGAATGCCGGTACTGCGATCTTTCGAATGTTCTTTGGCAAGCCGGAATTAGTGACGGGTTTATAGCATTCCGTAAAAGCGGTAACCATCAACAGGGTGAGACAGACGAACGACAATCTAACAAACTTCATAACTCGTGCCTTATTGCTTCAACCGTTTTGATCATCTCGACAGTTTCCGCCACATCGTGAACCCGCACGATCTTTGCACCGTTCCAGATCGCGATCGCAGCAGCGGCGAGTGAACCCCTGAGGCGTTCGTTGACCGGTGCATCGTCGAGGATCTTACCGATAAACGATTTTCGCGATGCTCCGACCAGCATCGGGTATTGGGGAAACTCTGCGATGAGTCTATCAAGTTTGCCGATCAACTCTAAGTTCTGTTCGAGCGTCTTTCCAAAGCCGATCCCGACATCTAGAACGATGCTGTCAGCCGAAACGCCGCACCTCTCGGCCGTTGCCAGCGAGCCTCGAAATCCCGATGACACCTCGGCCACGATATCGGCAACGGGCTCCTGGCTATGCATCGCCTCAAACTCTCCACGCGAATGCATCAAGACCAGCCCGGCCGTGGTTCGCGCCGCAACTTCTGCGATACGCTCGTCGAATCGAAGCCCGGAGATGTCGTTGATGATCTCGGCGCCCGCCCCAAGCGCCGCCTCGGCGACCTCAGCCTTGGTAGTGTCGATCGAGATGGGAATGTCGAACCGATCAGTGATCGCTTCAATCACAGGCACGACTCGATCGATCTCTTCATCAATCAAAACGCGCTTGCTCCCCGGCCGTGTTGATTCACCACCGACGTCGAGGATAGCGGCACCTACGCCGATAAATCGTTCCGCCTGCCGAACTGCCGCATCGACACTCACGATCTTACCGCCATCCGAAAAACTGTCGGGCGTGACATTGAGGATTGCCATCACCAGCGTACGGTTTAGCGAAATTTGTCGACGCGATGTGAGCAGGAAGTTATTCATTCGACCTTGCAGCAAGTATCCTTGAGCAATTTCATTCCAGGGGCCCTTCGCACTGAAAGTGCAATCAGAACCTAGCCAGACGTGGAACGTCTGGTATCGGCAGCTACGTATCCGCACTGAAGGTGCGGGAGAAGTATTATGCCGCACCTTCAGTGCGGTGCCTCCGTGTTAGTTGTCCACGGGTTTCACCCGCGGCTATGCTCTCTGAGCCGCTCCGCGGCAGCCCCGTAGCGTGATGGACGTAGGCGCCGTGACGACCAATATGAAACTGCGATGAACCCCATCGCAAACTAAAAAGGGACGAAGGCCCCTAACCTTCATCCCTCATCCTTGTGCCTTCATCCTTGGATTACGCCGTCGCCGGATTGTTCGGTGTTATCGGCGGTAGGATCGGTTTCTTGAAACGGCTCTTCTTCTCTTCAGTTTCGGAAGTTCCGTCGTCATCGGTTGCTACAGGCTTCGGATCATCGCCGTTGACTGGCAGGCCCGCGATAACGCGCCGGATCTGGGCACTGTCGAGAGACTCGTGTTCGAGCAATGCGTCGACTAGCCGCTCCATCGAATCGCGATTATCTTCAAGGATCTTTGTCGCTCGAACATACTGCTCGGAGACGATCCGTTTCACCTCGATATCGATCTTGATCGCCGTGTCCTCAGAGAAATCACGGTGCTGCGCGATCTCACGTCCGAGAAAGATCTGTTCTTCTTTTTTACCGAATGCCAGCGGTCCGAGATCGGACATACCGTACTGACAAACCATCGCACGTGCAAGCTCCGTGGCTTTCTCGATATCGTTCGAAGCCCCCGTAGTGATTCGGCCAATAAAGAGTTCCTCAGCAATGCGTCCACCCATCGAGTTGGCGATCATCGCTTCAAGCTCTTCTTTGGTTCGCCCAAGAACGTCCGCCTCGGGAAGAAAGAATGTTACACCCAAGGCTCGTCCACGCGGAACGATCGTTACTTTGTGAACCGGGTCGCTCTCCGGAATGTTCATTCCGACAAGCGCGTGGCCCGCTTCGTGGATCGCCGTCAGACGTTTCTCCTTATCGGAGATGACCATGCTACGGCGCTCAGGTCCCATCAGGACCTTGTCTTTTGCGAACTCAAGATCGTGCAGTGTGACGACCTTCTTGTTCATTCGAGCCGCGATCAATGCCGCTTCATTCACAAGGTTCGCAAGATCCGCACCGGTGAACCCGGGCGTACCGCGAGCGATCACGTTTACGTCGACGCCTTCGTCAAGCGGGATCTTCCGCGTATGAACTTTAAGAATGCCTTCGCGTCCGCGAACGTCCGGGTACGACACGACGACCTGCCGGTCAAAACGGCCCGGGCGAAGCAATGCCGGATCCAGAACGTCGGGCCTATTGGTGGACGCCATCAGGATCACACCGTCGTTTGATTCAAAACCATCCATCTCGACCAGCAGTTGGTTGAGTGTCTGCTCACGTTCGTCATGTCCGCCGCCGAGTCCGGCCCCGCGATGACGTCCGACTGCGTCGATCTCGTCGATAAAGATTATGCACGGTGCATTCTTCTTGCCTTGCTCAAATAGATCGCGGACACGGCTTGCACCGACGCCGACGAACATCTCGACAAAGTCAGAACCCGAGATCGAAAAGAACGGGACGTTCGCTTCACCCGCGACTGCCTTCGCGAGGAGCGTCTTACCGGTTCCCGGAGGTCCCATCATCAGTACGCCCTTCGGGATCTTTCCGCCAAGCTTCTGAAACTTCTGCGGATCTTTTAGAAATTCGATTATTTCCTGGAGCTCTTCTTTCGGTTCGTCTACGCCAGCAACGTCCTTGAAAGTAACTCGCTTCTGCTGGTTGTTGAGAAGCTTTGCCTTCGACTTGCCGAAGCTCAGCGCCTTATTGCCGCCGGCCTGCATCTGTCGCAAGGTAAATGCGAGGAATCCGATCAAGAGAAGGAACGGCAGTGCCTGGATCAGGATAAGCCAACCAAGCCCGCTTGAGGACTCTTCCTCGTTTGTCACGATCGTAGCCTGGGTGTTCTCCTCATTGAACTTGCCAATCGTGTTCAGGAGCCGCTCACGCGTTGGATCGCTCCCGACTCGGGTGAGGAATTTATTACCGCTTTGATCTGTGAACTCGACAGCGGACTGCTTAAACAGCGCTTCTTTAATTTCCTTATTCTGGATCCGCGTGACTGCCAGGTCGATGCTAAGGTCCTGCGCCGGTTTCGTCTGTCTGCTCTGCAAAAACCAGACGAACGAGAGGGCTCCCGAAATTATTACCAACCACAACAGAACCTGTTTTGCTTTAGAACTCAATTTATAGCCTCCAAATCCCCTTTCATCCCGCCAAGTCGTACCAATGCGGTTTGATGAAAGTTAACAAACGCGAGTTGTTCCGTAATAAAGGGGTAAACCTGCCGGAACGCCAATCGTCGATTGTAGTTCTCGGGCGATCATTTTTCAACCTTAATGTTGGAGAAGCTTAGCCGTCCCCCTTGCTTGCTGATCCGTCCGCCGCCGGGCAATTCGACCGTTTTTCCACTTTTCCGGCTTACAACCAAACGCGCGACCGCCTCGATATGTTTCAGTTGGATCGAACGCAGACCCCCGCGTTTCACCGCGAGCCACGACCGGATCTCGGAATAGAGTTTCGGCCGAGGCAGATCCTTCAGATCCTTGAGCAAAAGGGCGTCGCCCACGCTTGAATTCGCGATGGCGCCGGTTTCGGATGTCGGCCGATCGCGCAATAGTCCGGCGGTATTCGCGAGCGTGTTAACGATCTTTGGGTTTATCTCGGCCAAGAGCGGTAGCAAGGTCTTCCGAATGCGGACCCGAGTAAATGCCTCATCCTCATTCATCGGGTCGGTTCGGAAACCGATCTTATTATCGCGGCAGTAGGCTGTCGTATCGGCGTGACTGGCCCACGAAAGAAGCGGTCTGACGAGCAAGACGGCGCCATCCAGTTTCCTGATCCGCCGCATTCCGGCAAGCCCATCCGCACCGCTTCCGCGGATAAGATTCAGCAGAAAGGTTTCGGCCTGGTCGTTCTTGGTATGACCTGTAAGGACCATCGATGCGCCTTTCTTCGCCGCGACGTTGCTTAGAAACCGATATCTTGCATCCCGTGCATTCTGCTCGAGGTTCCCCGTTCGGTTGATTCTGCCCGCCTTATTGACGAACTCGAAACCGTAGTCTTCTGCGGCCTCGCGCACGAACGCGTCGTCCGCGTCGCTTTCCCTGCCTCTCAGTTGATGATTGAAATGTGCGACGATCACGCGCACATCATCCAATTTTTTGCGCGCTACAAGGTCGTGGATCCCCGCGAGCAGGCTCATCGAATCGATCCCGCCCGACACGGCGACAACGACCGTTGCGTCCCGGAACGGCAGGTCAAGCTTTCTCCATTCGGTGATCAAGCTGCGAACAAACTTGTGCATGGACCAACGCTAACTGAGTGCGTCTGAAAAAGTAGATCGCCTCGCACTGAAAGTGCGATCAGAACAAAGCCAGACGTGAAACGTCTGGTGTCGACGGATCCTTCCCGCACTGAAGGTGCGGAAGAAATCCCGTTATTCCGCACCTTCAGTGCGGGTGCGGTGGTCTGCATGGCCCAGAGGTTTCACCTCTGGCTACGCTCGTCTGGCCGCTCCGCGGCTCCGCAAGTATTTTGAGAGACGGCCTCTTCTCTAGCAGGGCCGCTAAGCAAGCGACTTCCGCGCCTCCGCCAAAGCCTCCGCCACACGCGAAGGAGATGTACCGCCAATCACAGCTTTCGCGCCTAATGTACTTTCAATACTAAGCGCACCGAAAACATCATCATCGATATCGGCGGCGAACTGCCGCATCTCCTCGAGCGAAAGGTCGTTAAGCTCCCGACCCTGTTCCGCAGCGAAAAGTACCGCCTTTCCGACTGTGTCGTGCGCCGTGCGAAACGGAACGCCTTTTTTGACGAGATAGTCTGCAAACTCGGTAGCATTCAGAAAACCCTTCACTGACGCTTCGCGCGCGCGATCTTCATTAACGGAAAGGTTATCCAGTACGATCGCGCTCACATCCACGCACGATCTCAACGTGTCGACTGTATCGAATACCGCTTCCTTATCCTCCTGCATGTCCTTGTTGTAGGCGAGCGGCAAGCCTTTCATCATCGCAAGCAATCCGGTCTGGTGACCAAATATCCGACCTGCTTTCCCACGAATCAATTCGAGGGCGTCAGGATTCTTTTTCTGCGGCATCAAGCTCGAACCGGTCGACACAGCATCGCTCAATGTTACGAGCCCGAATTCGGTGGAGCAATACAAGATCAGATCTTCTGCCATCCTCGAAAGATGAACCATCGTGATAGACGCGGCACCGACAAACTCGATCGCAAAGTCGCGATCCGAAACCGCGTCGAGGCTGTTCTTCGAAACGCAATCGAATCCCAATTCCTTCGCGACTGCCTCGCGATCGATCGGAAAACTTGTTCCGGCAAGGGCGCCCGAGCCTAGCGGCAGCACGTTTACGCGCCGGCGCACATCCGAGAGACGGCTCCGGTCGCGGGCAAGCATTTCAAAATATGCGAGACACCAGTGTGGCCAGAGGATCGGCTGAGCACGCTGGAGATGTGTATAGCCTGGAATGATCGCCTGTTCGTGTCGACCGGCAGCGTCGATTAAGCTACGCTGCAGACCGACAATGGCGGTGTCGGTATTGTCGATCTCCTCGCGGAGCCACAGGCGAAAGGCGGTTGCGACCTGGTCGTTTCGGCTGCGACCCGTATGCAGCTTTTTTCCGGGATCGCCGATCAACGCGACAAGCTTGGTCTCGATGAACGAATGCACGTCCTCGGCATCAGTCTCGAAAAACGCTCCGTCGTCAGCGGCGTTTCGCCGAAGCGAATGCAACGCATCGACTATCGCAGAACTCTCTTCCTCGGTTAATACGCTAGCCCGGCGAAGCGCATTCGCTTGAGCAATGCTGCCGCGGATATCGGCGCTGAATAACCGCCGGTCGAACCGGAACGAATTGTTGAATTCCGTAAAAGTCACGTCCGGCTTCGCTGTGAACCGTCCGCCCCAGAGATTTTCAGTTCGCGCCATCTAAATGAAACTATATCCAGCGTTTGAACCGGCCTAGTGCCGTAAACAGAATTGCGATTGTGGCCAAAATAGCGACCGTGACCCAGAATCCGCTCTCGATTTCAAAGATTCCGGCACTGAAATTCATCCCCAGTATGCCCGCGATCACCGAGAGCGAACCTGTGAGCACCGTTATAAAGGTCAATCGCTGAACGAAAGCGTTTGTCGACTGGGCCGACTTCGTCGCGTAAAGCTCGAAAACGCCCAAAGCCGTTTCCCGCGCACGTTCGATCCCCTCGACGGCATTCTCGAAGTGCTCGGCTAGGCGCTTATATTCTTCGACAGAATCGGAGTCGGCTACCTGCAGAAAGTCCGCGCGCGTCAGTGAATAAAAGACGTCACGGTGCGGTACGAGCCATCGTCTGAGATCCGACACATCGCGCTTGAGCTTCACCATGTCCTCAAGAAGCTGATCCATGTCAATGTCCGTTTTCAGGATACGCTCATCAAATTCATCGACGCGCCGCTCGATCTCTTCCATTACGCGAAAATACGAAACCAGATGAAGGTCGAGAAGCGTTGCGAGGAAACTTTCAGCATCGAGCTTACCCAGCTCAGTTTCGCCTTTTTCCCTTTTTCGAAATTCTTCAAAGTAGTCGATCTCGCCATCGTGGACGGTGACGATAAAATTCTGCCCAACCACATAATCAATCATGACGTTTTCCGGACTCTCATCCGGTTCGATCTTGACCGAGCAAATGCTGAAGCGAAAGAATTTGTCGTAGTTCTCGATACGCGGCCGGTCTTCGGTCTTCATGATCGTACGAATAGGTACGCCTTCGAGATTTACCGACTGCGCAACGTTTCTGAGCGTATCCTCGTCGCGCTCCAGAACGTTGATCCAAAGAAGCTGACGTTCCTTCAATTTGCTAACGTCGACTGCTTCGAGCTGAACTTCTTGGTCCGCTCCGGCGGCGTCGTACATGTATGCTTTGATCTGCAAATCTTCGACTCCCGTTCTCTTATCCGAAACTTCTAAATTATACTCGACTACTAGTTTACACTTAGCCGGTTTTTTGTTCCGGCAGGAAATGCATGAAGAAAATTAGCAAGGTGGTGCTGGCGTATTCCGGCGGGCTTGATACGTCCGCCATGCTGCTGTGGCTGAAAGAGACGTACGATTGCGAGGTTGTTTGTTATTGCGCCGACGTCGGTCAGGGCGAAGAGCTGACCGGACTCGAGGAGAAGGCGAAGGCGACCGGCGCCTCAAAGCTGTATGTTGAGGATTTGCGCGAGGAGTTCGTCAAAGATTTTGTCTGGACCGCCGTCAAGGCGAACGCGCTTTACGAAGGTGTCTATCTACTCGGAACCTCGCTCGCCCGCCCCGTTATAGCGAAGCGTCAGATCGAGATCGCGCAAAAGGAAGGGGCCGACGCCGTAGCCCACGGTGCGACGGGCAAGGGTAATGATCAGGTCCGATTCGAGTTGACCTATTACGCGCTTCAGCCCGACATCAAAGTCATCGCTCCGTGGCGGCATTGGGAATTCAAGGGGCGGGCGGATCTGATCGCGTACTGCGAGAAGCACGGGATCCCCGTCACCGCCACGGCCGAGAAGCCGTATTCGATGGACCGTAATCTGATGCACGTTTCGTACGAAGGCGGGATACTTGAGGATCCATGGGCAGAGCCTCCAGCGGATATATTCCTGCTGACGAAATCGTTCGAAAAGGCTGCGGATAAGTCTCAAGAGATCGTGCTTACATTTGAGAAAGGTGAGCCGGTCGCGATCGACGGTGAGAAGTACGGCGCGGTCGACATGCTTTCGCAATTGAATTTCATCGGCGGTGAGCACGGTATCGGCCGCGTCGATCTGGTCGAGAATCGTTTTGTCGGGATGAAGTCACGCGGCGTGTACGAGACGCCGGGTGTAACTATCCTGCAGGC